>JAJDNX010000137.1 GCA_022340485.1 Gammaproteobacteria bacterium
TTCGTGCCAACCGCTGTAAACACATGTGCACCGTTACAGTCATAACCAACAACCTAGAAATTTCCGTGAAACC
Organism: Gammaproteobacteria bacterium; assembly: GCA_022340485.1. Taxonomy (GTDB): domain Bacteria; phylum Pseudomonadota; class Gammaproteobacteria; order UBA9214; family UBA9214; genus UBA9214. Next base: position 74 of record JAJDNX010000137.1, read on the forward strand.
AGCCCTTCATCCTTTCCCATACGCTGCGCACGCCCTTACCCAGACCTATATCCCCCGATCGTTGATCACGGTTGTGATGGCCAAACAACAACAGACCGACCCCCGTTGCATAAATCGGATTCCGCACAACATCGACAAGACCGGTCACATACTGGGGCACACCCAGTCGCACCGGCATATGAAAAACCTCCTCTGCGAGATCAACCAAACCTTCGATCTTGGCGCTGCCGCCGGTTAGCACAATGCCTGCGGCGATCAGATCTTCGAAACCGCTACGACGCAGTTCCGCCTGTATCAATGTAAGTAATTCTTCGTAGCGTGGCTCAACAACTTCCGCAAGCGTATGGCGTGCAAGTCGACGCGTGGCACGATCACCAACACTCGGCACTTCAATACTCTCCTCCGCACTTGCCATCTGCGTCAGTGCACAGGCGTACTTGATCTTGATTTCCTCGGCATGCTGGGTCGGCGTGCGCAAGGCAACGGCAATATCATTCGTCACCTGGTCGCCTGCTATCGGTATGACCGCGGTATGACGTATGGCACCTTCGGTAAATACCGCGATATCTGTGGTACCACCACCGATATCAACGATACAAACACCGAGTTCCTTTTCATCATCGGTCAGTACCGAGTAACTGGACGCCAGCTGTTCGAGGATGATGTCATCGACTTCCAGCCCGCAGCGGCGCACACACTTGATGATGTTCTGTGCCGCACTGACAGCACCCGTCACCATATGCACCTTGGCTTCCAGACGCACACCTGACATCCCCACCGGCTCGCGAATTCCGCCCTGGTTATCAATCACGAACTCTTGCGGGAGGATGTGCAGTATCTTCTGGTCGGCAGGTATCGCCACAGCCCGCGCAGCGTCTATGACACGTTCGATATCACCGGCTGTAACCTCCTTGTCCCGGATTGCAACGATGCCATGGGAATTCAGGCTGCGTATATGGCTACCCGCAATGCCGGCATAAACGGAATGGATCTGGCAACCTGCCATCAACTCTGCCTCTTCCACCGCACGCTGAATTGAATGCACGGTCGATTCGATGTTAACGACAACACCCTTTTTCAGTCCCCGGGAAGGATGCGAGCCAATGCCTATCACCTCCAGGTCGCCTTCAGGCATAACCTCGCCAACGATGGCGACCACCTTTGAGGTGCCAATATCCAGGCCAACAATCAAGTTCTTTTCTGCTTTTCTCGGCATTCCGATAGTTTCCTGCTTTCCTAACCCTGTTTACCCTTTTCCGAATTTGATGCCATCTGCTGCCAGTACACGGAGAAACCGTTGCTATAGCGCAAGTCAACACGTCTCAAATCCTCGATTCGCCCGGCAAACACCGTTGGATAGGCGTGTACAAAGCGCTGCAGGCGTTGCCGGGTATCCGCACGACCAAGCTCCAGCAAGACACCGTTTCCAACTTGCAGGTGCCAGGCACGGCGGCTATCGAGTTCCATGCTGGTGACCTGCAACCCCAACGGAGCCAGTTCCTTTGTCACGCGCTGATAATTTTCGAGCACCTTCAGCTCATGTCCTGTGGGGCCCGCCAGCGCCGGCAAATTCAGTGAAAGACTGGTTTTTTCCGGGAAAAATGGCTCGCCGTTCCGGTTCAGGTAGCCCTGTTCACCCCAGCGGGCAATTACTTGCTGCTCTTCTATGAATATTCGTAAGGTTGCTGGCCATACCCTTTTTACCGCGGCCTTGTATACCCACGGCAGTTGCTCGGCTGCTGCTCGAATTGCATTGACATCCACGGTAAAGAAACCACCTTCTACCTTAGAGGCCACTGCATCCTGCAAGCGCTGCTTGTCGAGGTAGCGGAAATCCCCCTTGACCTCCACGACTTCGAGCGGGAACCGGTAGGGATCCGAAAACCATTGCTTGGCGAACGACCCCATGGAAACAAGCATCACGATCAGCAGCAAACCGCTGATGGTACGCACATGGTCTTTCAAGAAAGCTGCTGCATTCTGCAAGGGCGTGGCTTTTACTCTAGACACAGTTAGCCTCCCTCACCTGCCGAACCCTCGCGTGCAGGCCGGCATCCAGTATCCGGCATACGAGTTGGCCAAAGTCGATGCCCTTGGCACGTGCAGCCATCGGTACCAGACTGTGATCAGTCAACCCGGGAACAGTATTTATCTCGATCAACCACGCCTGCCCGGCGGAATCGAGCATGAAATCGACACGGCCCCAGCCACTGGCACCGACCGCCGCAAACGCCGCAAGTGACATTGCCTGCAACTCGACCTCCTTTGCAGCCGGCAGTCCGCAGGGGATCAGGTAGCGTGTCGTGTCGGCCTCGTATTTGGCGGCATAGTCATAAAAGACATTGGGCGTTTCGAGGCAGATTAGCGGCAATACCTCATCACCAAGGATGGCAGCGGTATATTCCATGCCACGAATCCATTGCTCGGCAAGCACGCTGTCATCATAACGGGCTGCCAATTCCCAGGCCGCCAGCAGTCCACCCGCATCATCAACCTTTGTGATACCGATACTGGAACCTTCATGCGCAGGCTTGATCATTACCGGGTACGACAGCTTGTCCTTCACACGGGCGACATCATCTAGACTCGAAAGCACGGAAAACCCCGGAGTTGGCAATCCGGCACTTTGCCAAACCTGCTTGGTACGCAACTTGTCCATACCCAGCGCAGAGCCCAGTACACCGCTGCCCGTGTAGGGCAAATCAATCGCCTCAAGCAGGCCCTGGATCACGCCGTCTTCACCGCCTCTGCCGTGCAAGGCAATAAAAGCCATGCTGAAACCACCCTTCACCAGCCTGTCGAGCAACTGTTTGTCGGCCGTATCGATACCATGGGCATCAATACCGGCGCCCTGCAGCGCCCGCAACACCGCCGCTCCACTAAGCAGTGAAATCTCGCGTTCGGCAGAGCACCCACCCATCAGTACCACCACCTTGCCATAGCCCTTGCTGCTCATATGTGCAATCTTATGCATGCTCGCCGACAATCCGAACCTCGGTTTCCAGTCGCACGCCGTACAACTGTTCAACACGGCCCTGCACCTGGTTCAGTAGGGTTTCGATATCAGCCGCACTGGCATTGCCGGTATTGATAATAAAATTGGCATGTTTCTCCGAGACCTGCGCACCACCCTGGGTCTTTCCCTTGAGGCCGGCAGATTCGATCAGTCGTGCTGCGTGGTCCCCGGGTGGGTTACGAAACACCGAGCCACAGCTGTACTGGTTCGTCGGCTGTGTTGCACCACGTCGTGCCAGCAACTCACGTATGGTTGACTGTGCAGTCATGGCATCGCCATGTTGCAGTACCAGCCGCGCAGCGACAAACCACTCATCCGCAACCCCCTCAACCGTGCGGTAGGCCACCCGGTACTCTTCCGGTAGTCGCGTATGCAAGCGTCCCGCCCGGTCTACCGTTTCGACTGCAGCAACAAGGTTCCAGGTTTCACCGCCGAAGGCACCGGCATTCATGGCAAGCGCCCCACCCAGGGACCCCGGGATACCCGCCAGGAATTCCGCACCGGTGAGGCCCGCATTTGCCGTGAAACGCGCGACCTTTGCGCAGGTGACACCGGCACCGGCCCGCAGGGTCACCGCGTCGAGCCATTCAAGCCCTGTCAATGCACCAAGTGTATGGATCACTGTCCCCGGGAAACCGCCGTCGCGCACCAGCAGGTTGCTACCGAGGCCCATCCACAGCAATGGCTCATGCGAATTCATCTCGCGCAGAAAGTCACACAGGTCATCAATATCTGCAGGTGTGTAGAAGCGTCGCGCATTGCCACCCGCACGCCACGAGGTATGCCGTGACATGGGCTCGTTAACCTTCAGCTCTCCGCGCCAATGATGATTTTTTTCAACTGCCATCATTCCCGATTCACCCTGCTGCAGCTGCCAGTTGTGCGGCTGCCGCACCAATATCACCGGCCCCCAGAGTCAACAGCACATCACCGTCATGCAATATGTCATCCAGCACATCCGGCAGCATCTCGAGCCGTTCAACGAACACCGGATCCACTTGACCACGTGCGCGAATGCCGCGCGACAGCGAGCGACCGTCTGCACCGCTGATAGGCGCCTCACCGGCGGCATACACCTCGCACAGCACCAGCACATCAACTCCGGATAACACCTGGATGAAATCATCAAACAGGTCATGGGTACGTGAATAGCGGTGCGGCTGGAAGACCACAACCAGTCGTCGCTCCGGCCAGCCGGCGCGTACCGCAGCGAGGGTAGGTGCAATCTCGCGCGGGTGATGTGCATAGTCGTCAATCAGGAGCACCTTGCCTGCAGTGAATGGTATTTCACCGGCCACGTGGAAACGTCGTCCGATTCCCTGGAACCCCGACAGCGCCCGCTGGATCGCCTCATCAGCGACGCCCAGCTCAGTCGCAACGGCAATCGCTGCCAGTGCATTCAGCACGTTATGCCGGCCCGGCAAATTCAGCGTAACGGACAAGGGACGGTCGTGACCCGGACGCCGCACCTGAAAATGGGTTTGTAGCTGTTGCTGGCGCACCTCGCTGGCGCGTACGTCGGCATCTGAATCGATACCGTAGGTAATTACCGGTCGCGTGACTTCGGCAAGAATATTCGCCACCTGCGGGTCATCCAGACACAAAACCGCCAGCCCGTAGAACGGCAAGTGATGCAGGTAATCAATGAAGGTCTGGCGCAGCCGCTCGAAATCTCCTTCATAGGTTGAGAGGTGGTCAGCATCGATATTGGTAACCACCGCCATCGATGGCTGCAGATACAGAAAGGAGGCGTCACTCTCATCGGCCTCGGCAACCAGGTAATGTCCTGCACCCAGTTGTGCGTTGCTGGCAGCACTGTTCAGCTGCCCGCCAATCACAAAGGTCGGGTCCAGACCGCCCTCCGCCAGCAGACTGGCTGTGAGGCTGGTAGTGGTGGTCTTGCCGTGCGTACCTGCCACCCCGATGCCGTAACGAAAACGCATCAATTCAGCCAGCATCTCTGCACGCGGTACCACCGGGATACGCAGCTCGCGCGCCGCGACAAGCTCCGGATTCCCTGCATCGATGGCCGTTGATGCAACGACGACATCACTGTCCGACACATTCGCTGCCGCGTGACCGATAACCACCTTGATGCCCAGGCTGGCCAGGCGGCGGGTCACCGCACTATCACGCAGGTCGGAACCACTGACATCGTATCCAAGGTTATGCATCACCTCTGCTATACCACTCATACCGGCCCCGCCAATGCCAACGAAATGCACACGCCGGACACGTCCCATGCCCTGGGGCTGGGCAACCGCCGTGGGATGCAAGACAAAACTCATGCCAGCGACTCCGTATCGGTCGGCCGCGGGTCAACACCGGCCGCACGCAGGCACTGCTCGGCTACACGGCGGGCGGCATCCGGCATGGCCAGTTCGCGAGCACGGCATGCCATCTCCAGCAGCATGTTGCGCTGTTGCGAGAAATCCTCGAGCAAGCCGGCCAGCTTCTCGGCACTCATTACTGTCTGCGGCATCAATATCGCAGCACCGGCATCGGCGAGAAACCGTGCATTGCCGGTCTGGTGATCATCCGTGGCATGTGGAAACGGCACCAGGATCGATGCAACGCCCACCACTGCCAGTTCGGCAACCGTCAGGGCACCGGAGCGACAGATCACCACATCAGCCCAGGAGTAGGCAGTCGCCATGTCCTCGATAAAGGCATCGACACGAACAGCCACATCCAGCGCCGCATAGGCTGTCTTGACAGACTCCAGGTCTGCAGCACCGGTCTGATGATGCAGCTGCAGCTGCTGACCGGTGGCCAGTTGCCTGACAGCTGCCGGCATGATCTCGTTGAGTGCGCGCGCACCGAGACTGCCGCCAATAACGAGCACGCGCAATGCCCCGTTGCGCATCGCAAAGCGTTCCGTGGGCAATGGCAAGCGGGTAATTTCAGCACGCACCGGATTACCGGTATGGATGGCATGCCGCCGTGCCGGCAGACTTCCTGGAAACGCCTCCATTACCGTGCCTGCCAGTGGCGCTAGCCAGCGGTTGGTCATACCGGCAACCGAGTTCTGTTCATGGATCAGCAGGGGACGGCGTAGCAGCCAGGCAATGACACCACCCGGTCCGGCCGCAAAGCCCCCCATCCCGAGTACGGCACGCGGACGCAGGCGCAACTCGATCAGCAATGCCTGCAACAGCGCGGTCACCAACATGAAGGGTGCCAGCAACATGCGCATTATCCCCTTGCCGCGTATGCCGGAAACCCGCAAGGTCTCGAACGGGTAACCCGCTGCCGGTACCACGCGGGACTCCAGTCCGCGTCGGGTACCCAGCCAGGTAACGGCAATACCCCTGGCGGACAACTCTGCCGCCACGGCCATTGCGGGAAACACATGGCCACCGGTCCCTCCCGCCATAATCAGCACCGGTCGATTGTTTGCGGCAAGTGTCATCATGTGTCCGACCTGCGACGCTTGGCCGCGGCTATACCACTGGCCGACATGCCAGCAGCTGTGCAGCGCGTTTCGTAATCAATGCGGATCAACAGGGCAACTGCAGTGCACATCACTACCATGCTGGAGCCACCATAACTCATCAGCGGCAGCGTCAGGCCCTTGGTCGGCAGCATTCCCATGTTGACGCCGATATTGATAAAACTCTGCAAGCCGAACCAGATGCCGATTCCATAGGCCAGGTAGGAAGCAAAAAAGTTCTCTGCCCTGGCGGCCTGTGATGCAATCATAAATGCCCGCCAAACCACCAGGGCATACAGCACGATAATGGTACAGACACCCAGCAGCCCCAGTTCCTCTGCCAGTACTGCGAAGACAAAATCCGTATGCGCCTCCGGCAGGTAAAAGAGCTTCTGTATGCTGGCACCGAGGCCAACACCGAACCATTCACCGCGACCTATGGCAATCAACGACTGGGTCAGTTGAAAGCCACTGTCAAACGGGTCTGCCCACGGATCCATGAAGGTCGTCAGGCGCATCATTCGGTAGGGCGAGGAAACCGCCATACCCGCCAGCAGCACCCCACCCAGACCCAGCATGCCGCCGAACTGGAACAGTTTTACACCGGCCATGAAGATCATGCCCATGACAATGGCAGCGAGGACCACGGTTGCACCGAAATCCGGCTCCAGCAACAGCAACACGGCGGCAATTGCCAGCAGGCCGATGGGTTTGATAAACCCGGAAATGTGCGAGCGAACCTCCTCGCCGTGCCTTGCCAGATAACTGGCCAGGTAGATCATAAAGAACAGCTTCGCAGGCTCCGAAACCTGCAAGCGAAACAGGCCCACATTCACCCAGCGGGATGCACCGTTCACTTCAACGCCTACGCCCGGTACCAGCACCAGCAACAATATCGCAAACGCAGACAACAGCAGTGTCACACCCAGACGTTCCAGATCAGCCAGTCGCAGCCTGAACACCAGCAAGCCCGCACAGACACCACATGCGATATAAATTGCCTGCCGGATGGCAAAGTAAAAGGGGTTCCCAATAACACGGTCTGCGAAGGTAATGGATGCCGAGGACACCATCACCAGTCCTAGCAGACTCAACACCAGCACACTGAACAACAGCCGGTAATCAAAACGGGGCAATCTTGACCCGCCGGCCTCTATGCGTCGTGCCTGCTGTGCGGTGGCAGCCATCAGGACAGATACTCGCGCACGGCCTGCATGAAGACATCACCGCGCATCTCGAAATTACGGTACATATCGGTACTGGCACAGGCCGGTGACAGCAACACAACATCCCCGGGGCATGACATTTCTGCGGCCAGCCTGACTGCCTGCGACATATCAGGCGCACGACTTACAGGCACCACATCCTGCAGCACGGCCTCCAGCAACGCCGCGTCTTTGCCAATCAATACGACGCCACGCCCCTTGCGCTGCAGGACTTCAGCCAGCGGCGTGAAATCCGCACCCTTGCCCTCACCGCCGGCAATCAGCACCAGCTTTTCCCTGATACCCTCGATCGCTGCCAGTGTGGCACCGACATTGGTCCCCTTTGAATCATTGAACCAGCGCACCCCGCCCTGTTCAGCAACGAATTGCATGCGGTGCGGCAGCCCCTGGAATTCGCTCAGGGTATCGATCATTTTGTCCAGCGGGATACCTACCACCCTGCCCAGTGCCAAGGCTGCCAGCGCATTCATCAGGTTATGTCGCCCGTTCATGCAGACGGCGGACGCCGGCATGATGGGTAACTCGCCATGCGCCAGCCAGGTCGCGCCATCAATCTCGACCAGGCCATAGTCATCACTCCCCGGCACCTGGCACGTGAACCCCACATGCGGGAGGGCCCGGTTGACCAGTGACGCAACCAGCGGGTCATCCAGATTGAATACCTGCAGGCCTGCCTGCCGGTAGATCGACTGCTTGGCAGCAGCATAGGCCTGCAAGTCAGGATAGCGGTCCATGTGGTCGGGACTGACGTTCAGCACTGCCGCCGCTACTGGTCGCAGCGAATGCAGCGTCTCCAGCTGGAAACTCGACAGTTCCAGCACATACAAGTCAGGCTCCTCCTCCCTGATCAGGTCGAGCGCCGGTGTACCGATGTTGCCACCGACGCGCACATCCAGGCCGGAATGCCGCGCCATCGCTCCCAGCAGGGTCACCACGGTGCTTTTGCCATTCGACCCGGTCACTGCGACCACCGGGGCAGTGACCGTCTGCGCAAACAGTTCAATATCGCCGATCACCGGCACCTGCCGTGCAATGGCAGCAGCAATTGCCGGTTCATTCATGGAAACACCGGGGCTGAGCACGATCTGTTGCGCGCGTTCAAACGCACCCTCATTGAATTCGCCGAGAAACAGGGCCACATCTGCTGGCAGTTCGGTGCGCAAGCGTTCCAGCCCGGGCGGTTGCTTGCGGCTGTCGACGATCGCCACCGGCATGCCCTGGCGTGACAGGAAACGCGCCACCGACAATCCGGTCTCCCCGAGTCCCACCACGAGTGTCCTGCAGCGATTGTCAAACATATCTGCCATTATTGTTACCGGGATGGCCATTAGTCAGCACTCGTTTCCGAAAACAGCTTGTCTGTCGTTGCGAACATGATGTCACTCAGCGTATCTTCAAAGTTGCCAGGCCCACGAGCACCAGAATTACGGTGATAATCCAGAAACGCACAATGACGCGCGGTTCCGGCCAGCCTTTTAATTCGAAGTGATGATGCAGTGGCGCCATGTGAAAGATTCTCCGGCCGGTAAGCTTGTAGGAGGTAACCTGCAAAATGACCGAGACGGTCTCCATGACAAATACACCGCCCATCACCATGAACACCAGTTCCTGCCGCACCAGCACGGCAACGATACCCAGTGCCGCCCCCAATGCCAGGGCACCTACATCACCCATAAACACCATGGCAGGATAGGCGTTAAACCAGAGAAAGCCGAGGCCGGCACCGACCAGTGCCCCGCAAAAAACCACCACCTCGGAGGCATCACGAATGTATGGAATCCCGAGGTACACGGAAAACTTCACGTTTCCCGTCACGTACGCAAATACCGCCAGTGCACCGGCAATCAGCACCGTTGGCAAAATGGCAAGGCCGTCAAGCCCATCGGTCAGGTTCACCGCGTTGCTGGAGCCGACAATGACAAAGAAGGTAACCACCATATAGAACCACCCAAGGTTGATGGCAATGTCCTTGAAGAACGGCACAATCAATGAGGTCTCTGCCGGTGTCGTTGCTGTCAGGTACAGGAACATTGCAACCGCCAGCGCAATCGCTGACTGCCAGGCAATTTTGCTGCGTGCCGACAAGCCGTCCGAATTTTTCAACACCAGTTTTTTGTAATCATCCACCCAGCCAATAACACCGAAGAGGGTCGTCGTGATCAGCATCACCCACACGTAACGATTGCCGAGATCCGCCCAAAGCAGGGTAGCAATGGCAACAGCCACCAGGATCAGGGCACCGCCCATGGTGGGAGTGCCGGCCTTTACGAGATGAGTTTGCGGGCCATCGTTACGTACCGGCTGTCCGATCTGGTAGCGACCCAGGCGGCGAATCATTTCCGGCCCTACCAGGAACGAAATGATCAGCGCCGTCAGCACCCCCAGGATCGCCCGCAGTGTCAGATACTGAAAGACATTGAAGCCACTGTGGTACTGACTCAGGTAGTCGGCAAGATAGAGCAGCATGTCAGTGCTCCCTCCCGCCACTGGCAGTAATACCCAGCGCTGCCACCACGCGTTCCATGCGCATGCTGCGTGAGCCCTTCACCAGGATATGCAAAGGGCCATGCAGGTCTGCGCGCAAGGTGTCCAGCAATTCATCCATACTTGAAAAGGCGCCACCGGGACCATCGAACGCAACAACCGCCTGCTGTGCCAGCTCACCCAACCCGTAAAGCCGTGCCACACCCGCGGCACGCGCCTTGCGACCGACAGCCGCATGCAGCTCCGCAGCGGTGGCACCCAGTTCTCCCATATCACCGAGCACCAGCCAGCGCTCACCGGCCGATAATGCAAGCACATCCAGCGCCGCCTGCAGTGATTCAGGGTTTGCATTGTAGGTATCGTCTACCAGCGTAATGCCACCCGGCAGCGAATGGATATTGAAACGACCGGCAACCGCAGACAGTGATTCCAGGCCACGCCTGACCGCGCTCAGATCGGCACCTGCCGCCTGTGCAACAGCACAGGCCGCCAGTGCATTCATGACGTTATGCCTGCCGGGCAATGGCAGCCGCAACTCCACCTCGCCCTGCATCGTTAGCAGGCGCATATCACTGCCGCGGGTGTCTCCCCTCCACTCACACGTCACCCCGGCATCACCGTCGAGGCCAAACTCCACAATATGGCAGTGGCCTGCAAGTGAGCGCCACAACGGTGCGAAGACGTCATCTGCATTTATGACGGCGGTACCATGACGGTCCAGGCGGGCGAACAATTCGCCCTTTGCCTTCGCCACACCCTCGAGGTCGCCAAATCCTTGCAGGTGCGCCGGTGCCGCATTGGTGATGACGGCAATCGTAGGCTGCGCCAGCCCGGCGAGATAATCGATCTCGCCCGGATGATTTGCACCCATCTCCAGCACGGCATATTGATCATCAGGGCCTAGGCGTGCCAGCATCAGCGGCAGGCCGATGTCATTATTCAGGTTGCCTTGCGTTGACAGGGTACGGCCACAAGCCGAGAGAATCGCCTCGGTCATGGCCCGCACTGTGGTCTTGCCGTTACTGCCGGTGACCGCCACTATTGGCAGGGAGAACTGTTGCCGCCAGAATGCCCCCAGCTGCCCCAATGCCAGGCGTGTATCCAGCACTTCAACCTGTGGCAGTGAGGAATCACAGGGCCGGCTGACAGCGGCGGCAACCGCACCCTGTTGACGTGCATTTTCAACAAAGGCATGACCGTCAAAGTTCGGGCCCTGCAGGGCAATATACAGCGAGCCCGGCATCAGCTTGCGGGTGTCGGTACTGACTCCGTGAAATGTGACATTCTCGCCAGCCAGACGACCATGCAGTACCTTTGCCGCTTCTGAAAGTTGCATTGTCATCATCGAGACCATTCCCGCGCAATGGCCCTGACGCGTTCGCGATCACTGAACGGTACCGCGCGGTTACCGACAATCTGAACGGTCTCGTGACCCTTGCCAGCGATCAGCACAATATCGTGCTCGCCGGCATGCTGCATTGCCCAGCCGATGGCATGGGCACGATCATGTTCGATATGTACAGCGGCAGGCTGCTTCAGCCCGGAACAAATGTCACTGACAATCTTCTGTGCATCCTCCGTTCGCGGGTTGTCATCTGTCAACACGATCACATCGGCATGACGCTCTGCAACGGCGCCCATCAGGGAACGCTTGCCACGGTCGCGATCACCACCGGCACCAAACACGCACCACAACCTGCCCCGGCAATGTGCTCGCAGGGACCGTAACACGGCCTCCAGTGCAGCGGCGGTATGCGCGAAATCAACCACTGCCAGCGGATGCCCGGCGCCCATGTCAAAACGCTCCATGCGTCCCGGCACGGTGCGTGTTGCCGCAAGACGCTTCAGCGCCTCTGCAAATGGCAGACCGGCAACACACAGGCTGGCGAGCGCCGCAAGCAGGTTGCTGGCATTGAAACGTCCCAGTAATGCGCACTGCAATGAACCGCTGCCCCACGGTGTATAGACATCCATACTGAATCCGCTGACATCGAATTGCAGGTTTCGTCCAATCACCCACTGTGCCGGAAAACGTGTCCTGAACGGTTCATTCTCGAGGCGATAGGCAATCGGGGCGACACCGGGGGGTATCGCATCCAGCAAGGCGCTGCCGAAACCATCATCTGCATTGATCACCGCATAACGCAAGCCATCCGCGTGAAACAGCTTGCGCTTGGCCGCCGCATAGGCCTCGACATTGCCGTGATAATCGAGGTGGTCTCGGGTCAGATTGGTCAGGACAGCCAGATCAAAAGACACCCCGCGCACCCGTCCCTGATCCATGGCGTGCGAGGAAACCTCTGCAACGACACAGCGCGCACCAGCCTTCAGCATGGAAGACAGAGACTGCTGTATCGTCAAGGCATCCGGCGTCGTGTGTGACGCCGATGATAATTCGCCATACAGACCGTAGCCGAGCGTTCCAATCACGCCACAGCGACGGTCATCAGCGTTCATCGCCTGTGCAATAAAATGACTGCAAGAGGTTTTACCGTCAGTACCGGTGACGCCAATGGTGAACAAGCCACGCGACGGGTGACCATAGTATCGGTCTGCAATCAGGCCAACCCGTTGCCCCAGACCCGGTACTGCGACCACCGGTACCGGCAACAGGGCGGCCGTTTCTGCCAGGCTGGCATCGCCACCAACAGGCTCCCAGGCAACCGCCAACGCACCCAGAGCAACCGCCTGCCGCGCATGCTGCAGTCCATGCGTCCGGGTGCCGGCCACTGCCAGGAACAGGTCACCCGCCTGCACCTTGCGACTGTCTATGGCCAGTCCGCTCACAGTCACATCCTGTGTGACCCTGACATCTTCAAAGTCATGCAACAGTCCACGAAGGGTATGCGCTGCGGACATTATCTCTGCCGTCATCATGCAGGCTCCTCCCCTCCCTTTGCACGCGTCTCCAGCAACGGCATGTTATCCGGTGGTACGGCCATCAATCGCAGGGCACCGGCCATAACCTTTGAAAACACCGGCGCAGCCACCTGGCCACCGTAGTATTTGCCATTGCTCGGTTCGTCGACCATCACCACCATGACGAAGCGGGGATCGCTGGCCGGAGCCATACCGGCAAACACGGCCAGGTACTTGTTTCTTGAATAACCACCAGCATTCGACTTTTTCACTGTTCCGGTCTTGCCCGCAACGCGGTAACCGGGCACCTGCGCCAGTGGTGCGGTGCCATCAGGGCCAGCCGCCTGCTCCAGCATATTGCGTACCTGACGAGTAATGGCCGCCGGCATTACACGGCGCTCCCCGGTCACATCACCGTCCCGCAAAAAGGTTACCGGCCGCTTGATGCCACCGGTTGCCAGCACCGCATACGCCTGCGCCAGCTGCAACGGTGTCGCAGATATTCCATAGCCGAATGACAGGGTCGCGGTCTCGATTGCATTCCAGCCACTGTAATGCGACAACAGGCCGGAGGCCTCACCGGGAAACCCGCTAAAGGTCTGCGTACCGAAACCAAGATCACTTAAAGATGCCCAGATCTCTTCGGCAGGCAGTGACAGCGCAATCTTCGAGATACCGACATTACTGGACTTGCGGATGACGCCGGACACATCCAGCAGTCCATAATCGTGCACATCACGCACGGTATTTCTACCCACTTGCATCCAGCCAGGCGAGGTACTGACCTGCGTTTCCGGCCGGTAGAGCCCGTTTTCCAGCGCACAGGCAACAATGAAGGGTTTCATGGTCGAGCCCGGCTCAAACACGTCGGTTACTGCACGATTGCGCATGCTGGAGCTGCGCGATTGCTGGCGGTTGTTCGGATTGAACGAGGGCTGGTTAACCATGGCAACAACTTCGCCACTTTTCACATCCAGCACCACGGCGGATGCCGAACGCGCCTGGTGTTCCTGCATGGCCGCTTTCAATTCGCGGTAGGCAAGGTACTGGATGCGGCGATCGATGCTGAGCGTCAGGTCCTTGCCGGGGTGTGGCCGACGGATACTTTCAACATCTTCGATGATGTTGTGACTGCCGTCCTTAACGACGCGCTTGGCACCAGGCTCGCCACCCAGCCAGTCTTCATAGGCCAGCTCAATGCCTTCCTGGCCAACGTCGTCGATATTGGTAAATCCGGTGATATGCGCAGTCACCTCGCCATCCGGATAATAGCGACGGTATTCACGCTGCAGGTGGACACCGGGCACCTTCAGATTAGCAACTTGCGTGGCAAGTGCCGGGCTGATGTGACGCCGCAAATAAATGAACTCCCGGTCTGCACGACGTGCCAGCAGTTGTTTTACCTTGCCATGATCAAGAGACAGCAGTTTTGCGAGCTCCGGCAGCCGCTGTTGCTCTCCCCCAAGCACCTGCGGATTGACCCATACAGATTCCACCGGTGTACTGATCGCCAGTGGCTCCCCGTGACGGTCCAGGATCTTGCCACGGTGCGCCGGCAGCGACACCACGCGCAGGTGACGCGCATCGGCCTGCGACAACAGGAATTCTTTGTCCAGAACCTGCAGACAAACCGCACGCCACACCAGCGTCAGTGCCGCCAGCCCCATGCACAGAAACAGGAAGACACGACGGCCAGTAAAGTTGCGGATGTCACAGTAATGATTCATGGCTTCACTATGACCACGTTGTCTGCAGACAAGCTGACCATGCCAAGCTGGTCACGCGCTGCCAGCTCAACCTGCCCCTGTGTGGTCAGCGTGCTTTGCTCCAGCTGCAACTGGCCCCACTCGATATCCATGTCATCGCGCTCGTTAGCCAGCGCCTGCAGCTCGACAAACAGCTTGCGCGCCTGGTGTTTTGAATAGACGACCCCCACCGAGCTGCTAACCACCACCAGCAGCAACACCACCAGGGTAAGCGGGCGCATGCTCATTGCAGCCGCTCCGCGACACGTAACACAGCACTGCGCGCACGGGGGTTTGCGGCAACTTCCTCATCGCTGGCATGAATGGCCTTGCCCACGGGCTTCAGGCGCGGGGAGTAATCCATGCCTGCCAACGGAAACTGTTGCGGTGGCTGCTCACCACGGTACTCATCACGAATAAAACGCTTCACAATCCGGTCTTCCAGGGAATGGAAACTGATCACTGCCATACGACCATGTGGCGCCAGCATATCCGGCAGCTGCTGCAATACAGCCCTCAGATCATCGAGTTCGTGATTGATAAAAATACGGATCGCCTGAAAACTGCGGGTTGCCGGGTGCTTGTGTTTTTCACGCACCGGCACGGCCGCTGCAATCAACTCGGCCAGCTGCCGCGTCGTCTGCAAGGCTTGCGTGCTACGCGCCGCAATAATGGCGCGCGCAATGCGCCGGGAGAACCGTTCCTCACCATAGGTTTTCAGGACTCTGCTGATTTCCTGCTCATCCGCTTCCTGCAACCACTGCGCCGCACTGAGGCCTTGCGCAGGATCCATACGCATGTCGAGCGGTCCATCTTCGGAAAAACTGAACCCACGAGAGGCATCATCCAGCTGGGGCGAGGAAACCCCCAGGTCAAGCAACAGACCGTTCACCTGACCCTGCAAATGCTGTTGTGCAACCATGCGGCCTAGCATTGCGAAACTACCCTGCTTAATTTCAAAACGGGGATCACCCCCAAACTGCCTCGTTGCTGACTGCACCGCTTCCGGATCCTTGTCCATGGCCAGCAGTCTGCCCTCCGGCCCGAGCATCGCGAGTATTGCACCTGCATGCCCACCGCGGCCAAAGGTCCCGTCAACGTAAACACCATCCGCTTGTATTGAAAGCCCAGTCAGCACTTCTTTGATGAGCACTGGCTGGTGTGAATATTCTTGTGTCACGGATCAGAGCGTCAGTGATTCCAGTGAATCCGGCAGATCACCGTCATCACCCTCATCCATACCCGACACCCAGACTCCGCAATTCTTTTCCCACGCCTCTTCATTCCAGATTTCAAACTTGTTTCCCAAACCCGCCAGCACCACACGCTTCTCAAGGTTTGCAAATTCACGCAGGCGTGGCGGTATCAGGATGCGCCCGTTCTTGTCCATTTCGAACTCGGTCGCGTGACCCAGCAACATGCGCTGCAAGGTCCGTGTGCGTTTGTTCTGGTTAGGCAGGCGGACGAGCTTGCGTTCGATCTCGTCCCATTCGGGCTGGGGGTACATGAGCAGGCAGCTGTCGCCGTGGACCGTCAACACCACGCGGCCCTGGCAACGCTCCATGAGGTCACTGCGGTAACGGGTGGGAAGAGCCATGCGACCCTTCGCGTCCAGATTGACCGCACTACCACCTCTAAACAATTCTGCCCCCTTTTACTCCCTTGAGACCCACAAAATCCCACTAAGTCCCACTTGGCGACACTATAGGGAGAAAGGACCAATTCGTCAAGCATAAACTTCAGAAAATCGTTATCTGGACAGTAACTTAGCTCATATCCACGGTTTTCCACTGCGTTGCCGGGGACATACGAATTAGAAATCAAAAGGTTGCCAGATTTACCTACCGTGGAATGACAACATATGGCCCGTTTTTGGTTTTTTTAGACCGAAAATCTGCCTTTCAACCTCTGGCGGTGGTTATTATAACCCGATATCGAACCCAAGATGTTGGGTTTTTGAAGTTAATTTTTCCCCATATAGAGTGATTAAACCCTCTCGAATACGATCAAGGCTTACCTACCTGGCGACCAGGATGGGTTTTTCTTGCTGCACAAAAAAAGGCCTGCAATGCAGGCCTTTTTGGGAGCGGTGCTTTCGTTTCACTCAGAACGGGATGTCATCATCAAAATCACCCGCCGCTGCAGGGGTGGGTTCAGACTGAGCGGGGGCTGTATCTGCCGAGAATCCGGCACTACCGCCACCGCGACTGCCCAGCATCTGCATCTCATCCGCAATAATCTCTGTGGTATACCGGTCATTACCGGCATTGTCCTGCCACTTGCGGGTCTGCAGCTTGCCTTCGATATAGACCTGTGACCCCTTCTTCAGATACTCACCTGCGATCTCGCCGAGTCGACGGAACATCACTACCCGGTGCCATTCAGTTTTTTCCTGCTGCTCACCGGTTTGCTTGTCTTTCCAGGTTTCCGAAGTAGCCAGCGTAATGTTGGCGACTGCATTGCCGTTTGGCATGTACCGTACCTCGGGGTCCTTGCCCAGGTTCCCCACCAAAATAACCTTGTTCACTCCTCGTGCCATGTTGTTCTCCTGATATCTGTAGTTTTTTCACTATCCCTGTGAAGTGCGCGCTGGCGGCGTCATTCCGCGCCCTATTCTATGCGATGGGCTGGTGGTGCGCTATGGGCTAGGACGGACAGGTACCCGTACATTACTACGGTTTTACCCGTCAGAATTCCCTGTTTCCGGCGCCATTGTGTACCTAAGGGTTCAGGCTGGCGCGTACAAACGGGATCACGGATACGAGATTTTTCAGTCAGGGCAGACTTGTCTCGTCGAACCGCTGTTTGTCCACCTTCAAATAGGCAACGCCCTCCTCCGCCACGACCACCGCCTCTACCACCCCGGCTAGGCCGGCCAGCTGCTGCCTCAAACGCACGGCATCGGCAGATTCAGACAGATCAATCTTGTAGATCAAGCTGCTGAGCTTTTCCGGACGGGACATGGACAGTGCCAGCATCAGCCATAGCAGCGCACCGGTAGCGCCACACAGGAACACGGCATGGGTGCCAAAGCGCCCCTGTAGCAGACCACCCAGCATGCCACCGAGAAATGCGCCGAAAAATTGTGCGCTGGAATAAAATCCCATGGCAGTACCACGACAATCCACCGGAGCAACCCTGGAGATCAATGACGGCAACATGGCTTCCAGCAGGTTAAAGGCTGTGAAAAACACGAACAGCAGAAACACCACGCTCACCAGGGATACCGGCACAACATACAGGCCAAGCTCTGCCAGCATCAACAGGAAAATGGCAAGCAGGAATACCGGTTTGGTATGCCCCTTGCGTTCAGCCTGAATAATCAGCGGCAACATCGCCAGCACGGAGCAGACCAGGACGGGCAGATACACCTTCCAGTGGTGACTGGAATCGACGCCGGCCTCATCACGCAATACCAGTGGCAACACCACAAAACTGGCGGTCAGGATGGCATGCAGCATCAGGATGCCGAAATCGAGGCGGAGCAGTGGTATCTGGCGCAACACCCGGCCGAACTGCGCAGGTATCGCCTCGGCGACACGATGCGGCCGGCTCAGCGCCGGTCTCGGCACCACGAAAATCACCATCAGGATGCCGCCAAGCGCCAGTACTGCGGTAATCGCAAAAATACCGGGCACGCCAACCCATTCGTTCAATAGCGGCCCCAGCACCATGGCCGCCGCAAAGGACAGGCCAATGCTCATGCCGATCACGGCCATGGCCTTGATGCGGTGCTGCTCACGGGTGAGATCGGCCGCCAGCGCCATAATCGCCGCGGCGATGGCACCGGCACCCTGGAGTGCGCGCGCAATGATAACCACCACAATCGAGTCCGCCTGCGCTGCGACCACACTGCCAAGGGCAAAGAGCGCTAACCCACCGATAATGACCGGCTTGCGGCCGATGCGGTCTGACAGCAACCCCGCGGGGATTTGCAGCAGTGCCTGGGTGAGGCCATAGGCACCGATCGCCAGTCCCGTCAGGGCCGGGGTGAAGCCCTCAAGTTCGACCGCGTACAGTGCAAACACCGGCAGGATCATGAACAGGCCCAGCATGCGCAGCGCGTATACACCTGAGAGAGAAAGGGCCGCCCGTAATTCCGCGCGACTCATACCACCTTCCGAATGCTCTAGACGCTGCACTGTTTACCGCTCCTCGTTACCCTGACCGCGAAAACGCAGTATATTAACAGGTTGCCCAACCCGACAGTGAACTTCGATGGACACAATTCAAATCCGCGGTGCACGTACCCATAACCTGAAAAACATTGACCTGGACCTTCCAAGAGACAAGTTGATTGTGATGACCGGCTTGTCGGGATCCGGCAAATCATCGCTTGCCTTCGATACCATCTACGCAGAAGGCCAGCGACGCTACGTAGAGTCACTGTCGGCCTATGCCCGTCAATTTCTGTCCATGATGGAAAAGCCGGATGTTGATCACATCGAGGGCCTGTCGCCCGCTATCTCGATCGAGCAAAAATCCACCTCGCATAATCCGCGCTCAACCGTTGGCACCATTACCGAAATCTATGATTATCTGCGACTGCTGTATGCACGTGTCGGCACGCCGCATTGCCCGGAACACGGCACAGTACTGGAAGCGCAGACCATCAGCCAGATGGTTGATCATGTGCTGTCACTGCCGGCTGGCAGCCGGCTGATGTTACTGGCACCGGTGGTCGATGCGCGCAAGGGTGAACACCTGCAGGTACTGGAAGAGTTGCGAGCACATGGATTTGTGCGGGCACGCATCGACGGCAAGGTCGTGGAACTCGATCAGCCGCCGAAACTGGACCTGCGACGCAAGCATGTGATCGAAGCCGTTGTGGATCGCTTCAAGGTGCGTGAAGATCTGCAACTACGGCTGTCCGAGTCGTTTGAAACGGCACTGAACCTTTCGGACGGAAGGGCGCGTATCGCCTGGATGGACAAGACCGACCAGGAAGAACTGCTGTTTTCGGCAAAGTTCGCCTGCGTGCAATGCGGCTACTCCATCAGTGAGCTGGAACCGCGCCTGTTCTCCTTCAACAACCCCGCGGGCGCCTGCCCGGAATGTGATGGTCTCGGGGTACGACAGTATTTCGATGCCGAACGGGTGGTTGCCCACCCGGAATTGAGCCTTGCTGGCGGTGCTGTGCGCGGCTGGGATCGCCGCAACGCCTATTACTTCCAGCTGGTTTCATCCCTCGCGGAGCATTACGGCTTTGATCTTGAAACCCCCTACGAGGACCTGCCCGCGGACATCCAGGATATCATCCTTCACGGCAGCAAGGGGGAACAGATCCACTTCACCTACCTGCATGAGCGCCGCGGCTCGGTGGTTCGCAAGCATCCGTTCGAAGGCATCATTACCAACATGAAACGCCGCTATCTTGAGACCGAATCGAGTACGGTGCGTGAAGAACTGGCACGCTATCTCAGTACCCAGACCTGCCCGGACTGCCAGGGTTCGCGGCTGAACCAGGCCGCCCGCCATGTCACCATTAACGGCAAGAGTCTTCCGCAAACCACGGCACTGCCGGTCGGTGCCTGCCAGTCGCTGTTCAAGTCGCTGCAACTGCAGGGACGACGCGGCGAGATTGCCGGCAAGGTCCTGAAAGAGATTAACCAGCGGCTGGCATTCCTCGTCAATGTCGGCCTCGATTACCTGTCACTGGATCGCAGCGCGGAAACCCTCTCGGGCGGTGAAGCGCAGCGCATCCGCCTGGCCAGCCAGATTGGCGCCGGACTGGTAGGCGTCATGTATATACTCGATGAACCCTCCATCGGCCTGCATCAACGCGACAACCAGCGCCTGCTGAATACCCTCACCCACCTGCGCGACCTTGGCAATACCGTGATCGTCATTGAACACGACGAGGAAGCCATCCGCGCCAGCGACTATGTTGTCGACGTCGGACCCGGCGCCGGTGTGCACGGTGGCAAGATCGTCTCTCAAGGCACGCCGGCAGAAATCATTGCCGACAGGAATTCCCTCACGGGCAGATATCTTGCTGGTGACGAGGTAATCAGCATCCCTGAACGCCATTGCGACTTTGATCCAGACAAAAAACTCGTGATCAGAGAGGCAACAGGCAACAACCTGAAATCGGTCACTGCAGAAATTCCGGTCGGACAGATGACCTGCATCACCGGCGTATCCGGCTCCGGAAAATCGACACTGATTAACGATACTCTCTACCGTCGGGCAGCACAGGTGCTCAACAAGGCATCCACCACGCCGGCTGCCTGCGAGGCGATCGAGGGGCTGGAATACTTCGACAAGATCGTCGACATCGACCAGAGTCCGATCGGCCGCACACCGCGTTCCAACCCGGCCACCTATACCGGTCTGTTTACGCCGTTGCGCGAACTGTTTGCTGCAACCCAGGAGGCACGTTCACGCGGTTACAGGCCGGGTCGTTTCAGCTTTAACGTCAAGGGCGGTCGTTGCGAGGCCTGCCAGGGAGATGGCGTGATCAAGGTCGAGATGCACTTTCTCGCCGACATCTACGTACCCTGCGATGTCTGTAAGGGCAAACGCTACAACCGCGAAACACTGGAGATACGTTACAAGGGCAAGAACATCCACGAAATACTGGAGATGACGGTTGAGGATGCACTACCGTTTTTCAGCCCTATCCCGATGGTTGCCCGCAAGCTGCAAACGCTGCTGGATGTCGGCTTGTCCTATCTGAAACTGGGACAGAATGCGACCACGCTCTCCGGCGGCGAGGCACAGCGAATCAAACTGGCACGGGAGTTATCGAAACGCGATACCGGGAAGACACTGTATATACTGGACGAACCCACCACCGGCCTGCACTTCCATGACATTGCGCAGTTGCTGGCGGTACTACACCGCCTGCGCGATCATGGCAACACCATCATTGTCATCGAACACAACCTGGATGTCATCAAGACCGCCGACTGGATCATCGACCTCGGTCCGGAAGGTGGAACCGGTGGCGGTGAAATCGTTGTCACCGGCACACCGCAGGAGGTGGCCCGACACCCGACCTCCTACACCGGCCGCTTCCTCAAGCAGACGTTGGAGCGTCATGGAGATCACCCGGAGAAACGTGCGAAGAGTGGCTAGTACTGCTTCAATCTGAGTGAGGCAGCTATTCTCGCCACAGAAACATACGGGAAACATGGGAATATCCTGGCACAGTATTTTTCTTCCGTGTTTTCCGTGTGTTTCTGTAGCTATCAATTATTTTTAAAGTGTAAGACTGGCGCTCAGCAGTGCTGGTGCTGTACCTGTGATAACCGGTTTTGCATGCGCCCGGGCACCGACTGCAGCCTTACTGACTCAGCCGTATCAATTCCACCCGGCGATTTGCAGCCCGACCTGCTGCATCCGCATTACTGGCAACCGAGCGCTCCTCCCCATAGCCATGTGCGGTCAGGTTGCCGCCATTGACGCCTTTTGAAATCAAATAGGCGCGCACGGCCTGGGCCCGTCGCTGTGATAAATCCATGTTGAATGCGTCATCGCCTTCGGCATCGGTATGACCGGCAACTTCCAGCGCAAGCTCCGGGTGGTTGAGCAATATTTCAGCAACACCATCCAGTATTACTTTTGACTGTTCGGTCAGCTCATCTGAATCAAAGTGGAAATTCACGCCCCGCAGTTCAATGGGCTGTTCTGCCTCGCAACCCGTTGCATCCACGGCCACTCCGGCAGGGGTATCCGGACAAAGATCTGCTGCATTCAAAACACTATCACCATCCGAATCCAGCGCGCACCCCACTGCACTGACCTCTGTGCCTGCCGGTGTATCCGGACAAAGATCCTTTGCATCGACGACACCATCATTGTCGCTGTCTGGCTCACAACCGGATGCATTCACTACGCTGCCCGGCTCCGTATCTGGACACTCATCCAGACGGTTGACCACACCATCCCCATCCGTATCCAGCTCGCAGCCCTGTTCATTGACCGCGGTGGCTACCGGTGTATCGGGACACCGGTCAGCGGCATCGACGACACCGTCACCGTCGCCATCCAGTTCACAACCCTGTTCATTCACCACGGCACCTGCCGGCGTATCCGGACACCGGTCAGCGGCGTCGACGACACCGTCACCGTCGCCATCCAGTTCACAACCCTGTTCATTCACCACGGCGCCCGCCGGTGTATCCGCACACCGGTCAGTGGCATCGACGACACCGTCACCGTCGCCATCCAGTTCACAACCCTGTTCATTCACCACGGCGCCCGCCGGTGTATCCGGACACCGGTCAGTGGCATCGACGACACCATCACTGTCACTGTCTGGCTCACAACCGGATGCATTCACTACGCTACCCGTGGCCGTATCCGGACATTCATCCAGGCGATTGGTCACACCGTCGCCATCCGTATCTAGTTCGCAGCCCTGTGCATTCACCGCAACACCTGCCGGTGTACGTGAACACTGGTCCAGACTGTTGGGAACGCCATCCTCGTCACAATCCGATTCGCAACCCTCATGGTCTACCACCGCACCGGCAATCGTCCCGGGACAAGAATCCAGACGATCTACAATACCATCTGCATCGCTATCGAGTTCACACCCCTGCACATCCACAACCGCACCTTCCGGAGTTGCAGCACAGCGATCATGCAGATTCACCACACCATCGTGATCCGAATCAGACTCGCAGCCGCTCTCATCGACCACAACACCCGATGCGGTATTCAGACAGCGGTCATTGACATCGGCAACCCCGTCCGCGTCCGCGTCGATTAACTGGTAGCGCACGATGAAGGTCAGGTCGTTCACATCCGTGGCATAAAACGTCAGGGTGTTGTTCTGCTCGACCCATTCACCATCACGATTACTCTCGTAACTGAGTATCTTGAAAACCTCGGGGAACACCCAGGCCTGCACGAAACGGTTGAAGTTATCCGGAGAATTCCAGCTGCCAAAATGGCCATCCTCCCGTTGTACCTCATCTCGGGTATCGAGGGTGTAGACCCTGTCCTCGCCAAGCGAAACCTGCCCACCGTAATTACCGGGATACATCACGGTAAAAGTACCGGTGTCGAATTTCAGGAGATTGACATTCGGCTTGTCCAGTTCCCAGGTGTAGTCTGGCGGGTCAACATAGTAAACTGAGGCGGGCCCAATCGCCTTCTCCAGATAAAAGTTATATTGTTCCCAGTCGCTACGCATTGAGCGTTGTAACAGATAACTGCGTCCATCTTCTTTCAGAAACACCAGATTTTCACTGACTACGCTGGACGCACTGGCGATGGTTGATAAACTCATCAGCAGGATGGATAACGCCAGACCTCTGTAACTGGATTTCATGTTGTTCTCTCCCTGTTCCGCGTTATTTCAGCCGTATAGTACCCGCGAAAAATACCATAGACGCG
>JAJDNX010000153.1 GCA_022340485.1 Gammaproteobacteria bacterium
CAGAAAAGCCAGGTAAACACTCTTGTCATATCGATGCTTTACAAGCCAAACGGAGGAGTACCTATTATGCGCATCTCAGATATGGTCATGCATATTGATAACTTTCTGGGCGAGAATACCCGGCGTAATATCGAGAAGGCACTCAACGCAAAAAAGGGCATTATCCATGCCCATTTCAATGAAAGACGTCCGCATTTGATGCTGGTTTCCTATGACACTGACCGTACCTCTTCCTTTGAAGTACTGGCTCAATTGATGGGGCAAGAAGTGCGCGCCGAACGCATCGGCTAGCCTGGCATAGATTTTCCCAAGCAACTAGCACACAGTTTACGGCGACCTCGTGTCGCCGTTTTTTTTGCCGGTTGCATGGGACCGGCCAGCCCTGCCCTGCACCCCTCGGCATCTGTTCCTGCATTGCCCGACCAGCGCATTCCAGTCGTTGTCCCGCAGGGAAAGGAGACAGAAATTACTCCTCGACAGCTGCCGTAAACCCGACTGTCAACAGCGATGTCAGGGATTGCACAACGGCAGACAGTTCATAGTCCAGATAAGGCTTTGCCGGTACCTTGCCCCACACCGGTGTCGGCCAGGCAGCATCGGTCTTGTAACGGGCGATATGATGCAGGTGTAACTGCGGCACCACATTGCCCAGTGCAGCAATGTTGAGTTTATCCGGGCTAAAGGCCGACTCCATGGCGATGGACAGCTGCGAAGATTCACGTAACAGTTGTCGCTGATCCTCTTCAGACAACTGGTGAATCTCGGAGATCCCTTCGCGGTCTGGCACCAGGATAAACCAGGGATAATTTGCATCCCGCATCAACAGTAGATGGTTGAGCGTAAACCTGCCGAGCAGCTGGCAGTCTTTTACCAAGAGTGGATGGATTGTCGCCATATCAATCTCCCGCTAACCTCTCAAATTGATAAAACTGAATTATTTCGCCACGGAAACACACGGAAAAATGCGACAAGATTTCTACCAGAGCGTTTATTTATTCCGTGTGCTTCCGTGGCTATTTAAGAAAAAACCTGACCCTAGGCCGGCTCCAGTTCTGCTTCCACCGGGCGCTGGTCTTCAACCGGCTGTTTCACTGCTTCTTCACTGGACTCGTCCGGAAGCGCCTCGCCGCCCAGGGCCTCAAGCAGCTGCGGCATGAATGCCGCCAGCTCAAGCACCATCAGGGAGAAGTCCAGATCGAAGCGGCTGACCGGATCATCGGCCTCGGTATCACTCTCCTCTTCCCGGATAATATCCTCAAAGCGCAGTCGCTTGATTGACAGGTCCTCATACAGAACACAGGAAAGTCGTTCCTTCCAATGCAACGCCAGTTTGACAGCCTGCTTGCCGTTCTTGATGTGGTTACGTACTTCACCGGCCTCCAGATCCTGCTTCTTGCAACTGATAATGCCACCTTCGGGGTCCGGGTGTTTCAGTTCACATTCTTCACCCAGTGCAAAATCACGTGGTAACGGCTCACCACCCAGCCAGCGTGTCATCACGCCTGACAGTGACTGCCTGGTCTTCAGCGGTGTTGCCGGGAAGCGACCCAGCGTAGTGCGCAATTGCCCGATCAGCGTCTCGGCCTTTGCCGGCGAAGCACTGTCAACAATCAGCATATGGTTACGCACATCGATATAGGCGAACTGGTTACTGATGCGTGTCAACGCACGCGGCAGCAGGTCCACGATGATCTCTTCCTTGAGGCGCAGCTTTTCACGGCGGTAGATCTCCCTGCCCTCGGCAGCCTCGATTTCAGTTACCCGGTCTTCCAGCATTTGCCTGACAACACCAGCCGGGATGATCTTTTCCTCCTTGCGAGCACAAATCATCAGGTAGCCATTTGCTGCATGTACCAGCTGACTGCCGTGACGACCCAGCGGTGGAGCCCAGCCATAAGTGAGCATATCCATGCTGCTGCAACCTTTAAACGCATCCGACTGGAGGCGCTCATCAAGCACCTCAGGATCCATATCAAATGCCTGACCCAGCCGGTACAACTGAAGATTCTTGAACCACATTGATATCTGTCCCTCAATAAAAAGGCCCCTTGTTCAAGGGGCCCATAAAGAAAATAAAAAATCAGGCCTGGCAGATCTCGCAATTACTCGATTCTCTTGTCACGGAAGCACACGGAAGGAAAATACACAAACAGAATGATTTCCGTGCTTTTTTCCGTGTACTTCGATGGCGAGTTGATAATATTTAATGAACCCTCATCGAGTAATTACTACCCTGCTCAGCTTGCCTTGCCTGCGTAATCGGCAATCCCCGGGTTATCCGATACACCGACCAGTGTCGGGTAGTTGATCTTCGGCAGGCGCAGGACATTGTCCTTGTCCTTGTTTTCCAGAATGTAACTCCTGACGACATCCCACATCAACGGGCCATCCGGGATACGGTTTACAGACGCCCAGCCCGCCACCGTGTATCTTGCATCCATATCCAGTGGCTTGCCGTTGTCGAGAATGATATTGGAGATGCGTTCCCCCAGCTTTTGCGACGGATCGATGGTGTAGTCCAGCCCGCCGATGCGTACCATGTCACCACCGGATTGCAAGTAGGGATCAGGGTCAAACAGGTTATCGGCCACACTCTCGAAGATGGTCTTGAGGTCTGCACCCGACATCTCGGTCACATAGGTCTCGCCGTAGGTCATGGAACACTGGGTCATGACGTCTTCCATGGTAATCCACTCACCTGCCAGCGTCGTTGTGCCCCAGCGCACACCGGCAGACATGGAGACATCTGCGCCAAACTCATATCGCAGTGCATTACACAGAACCTGGTCCCAGGTACCCATGAAATTACCGCGTCGATACAAGAGCCGATCGGCTATCGCGAGCTTCTCACCGAGGATTTCCTCGAAGGTCTTGCCGACACGCGACTTGTTGTAAAAACGGTCGGAGGCACGGCTTTCAATGATCTTGTCGGTGTAGACCGTCTGCCGCATCTGGTTAATGTAGGCATTCATTTCCTTGTCTTCCGGCAACCAGTCCGAGATCACCGGCAGCATGTTGTAGTGCATCGCCTTTACCTTGCCATCCGCGAACTCGAAATCCATTACGCCGACAAACTTGCCGTTCGATCCGGCATTGGTCACCAGGCAGGTATGACCCTCGACATTCTTCACCTCCAGCGGTTTCGGGATACCGTCATGGGTATGCCCCCCGAATACGGCATTCAGCCCCGGCACACGCTCGGCCATCTTGATATCCACATCCATGCCATTGTGCGACAGCAGCACAACGGCATCCGGCTTTTCATGCTCACGGATGTCCTTGACCAGCGCAATCATGTCATCCTCGCGCAGGCCAAAGGACCAGTCGGGAAAGAACTCCTGCGGGTTGGCATTGGCGGTTCGGGGGAAGGCCTGACCCACAATGCAGATGCGCGCACCGTTGATCTCCTTGATGACATAGGGCTGGAAGGCATAGCCAGCATCCTCATCATACAATCCACGACCGTCATATTTCTCAGTCAGGGCTGCATACTCATCACCAAACAGGGCATCTTCCTTGATGCGGACGTTCTGGCCGATGAAGTCTCCCTTGAAGATACTTACATTGTTCAGCACTTCATTTTCGCGGTAGGTGAATTCCCAGTGTCCAACCATGACATCCAGGCCGAGAATATTGGAGGCCTCCACCATATCGACACCGCGTGTCCACAGCGAGGTCCCGGAACCCTGCCACAGGTCACCACCATCGAGGGTAACCGTGTTCTTCCTGCCACCGGCCTGCTCGCGCAACTTGTCCAACAGTGTCTTGAGATGTGCGTAGCCGCCGGTTCTGCCGTATTGATGTGCCGAATTTTCAAAATCGAGGTAGGTATACGCATAGGATTGCGGAGTACCCGG
>JAJDNX010000017.1 GCA_022340485.1 Gammaproteobacteria bacterium
ACTGCCGACCACGACTTTCAGGGAACGCAGCAGGGGAGTAACCAGTAAGCGGTTGACGCGGCCATGTAGTTTTCCATGTGCCGCACGCGCATAGTACCCCTTGCAGAATTCGTAGTTAAACATCGGGTTTGCGACCGGATAGATCAGTCGTGCCAGCATTTCACGGCTGTAGGTTGTTATATCGCAGTCATGCAGGGCAACGGATTCCGTCTTGCCCGATGCCAGTATATAACCCATGCAATACCAGACGTTGCGCCCCTTACCAGGTTGTCCTGGGGCAAGCTCCAGTTCATGCAATTCGGCATCAAGTGCCTGCAGTCGCGGGCCATCATTCCATAGTACCCGGTGCTGCTGCGGTAATATCGAAAAAAATTCAAGTGCATGGCGATACTGGTCTTCATCAGCCCGGTCAAGGCCAATGACTATTTCAGACAGGTACGGCACCGCCTTGATGCGTTCAATGATATTGGGCAGCGCATCCGTTTCCAGTTCGGAATACAACGATGGCAGTAACAGGCCAAGTGGCCGCTGATCACTGAAATGTAATAAATCAGTCTCGAGATCGGCCAGGGGCCGGTTCGAAAGGTGATGGAGTGTTGTAATGATGCCGTTCTGATGGAAATCCGCCATATTAACTTCCGTGTTTTATTCAACTGATTGCGGTACCTGGATTCCGCAGGAAGTCTAACACGATATTCAACCCCTCGACCCAGCCTTTTGGCCCGAAATCACCGGAAAAAAAGCATTGCTGATGTTGGTTAATAAGCGGCATCTCGTTGACCGGTGAACGGATAATCAATGCTATATCCGCGGTTTCGAGCATGGCGACGTCATTCTGGCTATCACCTGCGGCAATCGTGACAACGGGTCGCGAGGGATCGTCCGACTGATACTGGCGGGTCAACCAGCGCAAGGCACTGCCTTTATTGCAATTGCCTGAAACATGCAGGAAGCGTCCACCCTGTAATACAACA
Source organism: Gammaproteobacteria bacterium (assembly GCA_022340485.1). Taxonomy (GTDB): domain Bacteria; phylum Pseudomonadota; class Gammaproteobacteria; order UBA9214; family UBA9214; genus UBA9214. Next base: position 975 of record JAJDNX010000017.1, read on the forward strand.
GCACCATGATCTTCAAGCTGCGTTATAAATTTCTCTTTTTTCGTTTCTGTTCCATGCCAGCTAACAGGTTCACTATAACCGCGCATCGATGCCTGTTCGGCCTTCCCCGGTTCCAATCCTGTCAGCTCCATAATGCCTTCGACACCAGCCTGCGCAAACGTTGTATAGCAATCTTCAAAGTCCTTATTCAGTGACTGCAGTAGCGCTTGCCAGTATTGCCTGGGCTGGGTAAAGGCCTTTACCCAGAATTTGTCAACGATCGTTGTATCCGGCGGCCGCCTTCGGAAATAGTTCTCGGGTATATACACTGCTGCGCCATTTTCGATAATGAACGGATGATGATTATTCAGTTCTTTTCTGATCTCCAGAAGCTCGGCGGCTGTTTTACTCGTAGCAGGAATCACCGGCACATGCATTCGTTCCAGCTCGGCAAGCATGGGATCGGCAGCTTCATGGCTGTAGTCATGATGATCCAGAAGCGAACCATCGAGGTCCGTAAATACCAGCAACCGCTTGCTCAGCATACAAGTTCTACCGGTGTTGAAAAGTTTTCAATTTCCCTTCGCCCGTCCAGTTCGAATAGGAAATGTACCTCACTCGGTAATGTTTTCAGGGTATGCTCCGTAATGCGCTGGTAGTGCTGTATAAAGCGCGCTACAGCCTCGCGGTTCATCAATGCGGTTGCCGAGTCGGCCTTCCCCTGCTCAGCCAGCGATGTCTGCAGCTTCTGCTCCTGCTCGAAACGCCATCCAAAAACACATTCAAATGAAGGTGCTTTCAGCATGATCCATATATCTACGAATGAAAACAGCTTGGGGTAGTTGTTCCGCAATTGCAAATTGACATAGGTCCTCCAGACACCATCAGCATCCTCGTCAGCTTCTAGCTTGTTGACTGGGCGTGTCAATGCCTGGTCTTCCTGCGCAACGGACCCGACACACCATCCCTCCAGTATAATGACATCAGCAGGTTGAGTAATCCTGCTCCAGTTGTCTTCCGGAAATCGGTCATCACGTGACTTGTCAAATCTTGGTACAGCAACAGGCTCGGAATAGGCCTTCAACCGCTCAAGTGTCCGACAGGCAAGTTCGATGTCGTGGGTTCCGGGAACACCACGCGTAGCGAGTAGAGGGTGAATCGTATCTGCAAGTTGTTCGCGCTCAATACGTGTAAGGTAAAAATCATCTATAGACAGCGACAGCGCACTAAGACCATGCACACGCTTCAGAATACACACCACCAGATCAGCCAGTGTACTTTTTCCGGATCCCTGGGAACCGTTGACACCAATTACCAGCGGCATGCCTGATGCAGCCTTGCACTCGAGAATGCTGTCAATAACCGGAAGGAACCATGTTTGTGCGATACGCGAGTAATCTTTCGGCAATGCATGCCTTTGCATGAAATCATGCAGTACCATATTTATATCCATCTGATTGCTTGCCCGGGAAGGCTTGCTGCACTGACTCTTGTCAGTCTGAATTGCCACTCAAAATGTATGCCATGGTCCGGCCGCATTGAATCCAGCCTTTTCGTAGAGGAGTGTTACTGATCCATCCAGAATTATGACAAACCTGTTATGGCATAGGGAAGCTGCAGCCGCTATGCCGGCTGGTGCTGGCTGGACACTGCTTGACTTTATCAGAATCAACCCATAACAATGAAGAGCAGCCCTTACCATGCGATAATCTCTCCTGCCATGCGCCGGAAACGTGGTTTCAGTTCCCATAAAGACAAACTGTACACGCCCGGCAAGTGCCCCAGGTGCAATAACACCCGGATCAGCGCCCCCCCCTGATCAGAGTCAAGGAAATCAGATGAGCAACAATCACGAACCGTTCACTGAGCCCTACGACGAGAAAGAGGAGATGTCCACGGTCAGAGTCGGGTGTTATGCGGGTTACCGCGCAGAAGAGTCACCACAACACTTTTCCATCGGCAAGCGAAAGATCAAGGTGATCGAAATCATCGATCGCTGGCTAGACCCGGCCTGTAGCTATTTTAAAGTACGTGGAGATGATGGTGGAATTTACATTCTTCGTTATGATCACGACTCCGATTCCTGGGACATAATCCTGTTTAGCAGTGGCACGCGAGACGAAACACGCCTCTCCTCAACATGAAGCAGCAACAGAGTGACCGTGACAATGTGTAAATGACTCAATGGACCGTCCAATCAAGTCACCACCAAACAGACAGACGTGCAACAGGAGGCCACGGTCAACAGTGTCAATCCTACGGATGGCCTTTCTGTCGGCACGCGCCAGAGAACGCCGAGGAACTTCGCAATCTGGTTAATAACACGGCCCCTCTCCCTCTCGTCGAGGTCCTCATTGATTGGCGGCATTGCAGTTCCTGGTCTCATACTACGCGGATTGCAGATCCACCTTCTGATTTTATATCTATCACTTCTATGGCGGAGAGAGAGGGTTTACTCGGCCTGCCTTCCTCGCCCCTCCGGGGCCGCCGTTGCTGCGCTCCGACGTTCTCCGCCGCCTGTGGCGGCTCCGTCGAACCGGAGGGTCCTCACCTAGCCTTCACACCCCTGATAAACAAAAAGCCCACCAACAAGGGGGCTTTTTGTTTATTGGCGGAGAGAGAGGGATTCGAACCCTCGATACGTTGCCGTATACACACTTTCCAGGCGTGCTCCTTCAACCACTCGGACACCTCTCCGGATAGAATATTCTTTTCGAGAATTTCAGAGCGCGCAAGGGTAAACCAGAACCCGTAACCATACAATCCAAAAACCGCTGGGCAGTCAGGTGACGCGCCTGTACGGGTACTGCAAATTTGCCACGATAGCCGTTACAGGCTTTGTTCCACCGAGAATGTTGTAATATGTAATTATTGTTAGTTAATTAGTTAGTTACATTACATACTTCAACACAGCATCAATGCGCAATGCTCTCCATCGGGCATGGACCCAGAGCATCAGACACCCATTGGCAGAAGTGATCGAGTGACAGTATGCACAGCACCAGGATTATCGCTTTATTTCCGTTGTGGGCCTTGCTGGGTAGTTTGCTGGCCGGGTGGGCGCCGAATGCCTTTATTCCGCTGAAGGCGACCATCATCCCCTTGCTGGGCATGGTGATGTTTGGCATGGGGATGACATTGAGAGGCAGTGACTTCCTGAAGGTTTTGAGATACCCGTTTCCAGTACTCCTGGGGGTCACCCTGCAGTTCCTGCTGATGCCCTTCGCGGCGTGGGTACTGGCTCGTGTGGCAGGATTGTCACCGCAGCTCGCCGTTGGCCTGATCCTGGTCGGTTGCAGTCCCGGGGGAACCGCCTCGAACGTGATCTGTTATCTGGCAAGGGGCGATGTTGCCCTGTCAATCACCCTGACCACGGTTTCAACATTGCTTGCCGTCGTGGCGACACCGCTACTGACCTTGCTCTATGCCGGTGAAACCGTGCCGGTTCCGGCTCTGGATATCCTGGTCACCGTCTTCAAGATTATCTTTCTGCCCGTCGTGCTGGGTGTCATGGCAAACCATTTTTTTCACCAGGCCTTATCACCCTTGCTCCGTCTGTTCCCACTGCTGTCGGTTTTGTCGATCGTATTGATCATTATGATCATTGTTGCCCTGAATCATGAGAACCTTGCAAAGGTCGCCAGCGGCGTTGCCGCCGTTGTCATCCTGCACAATACGGTGGGACTGTTGGGCGGATACTGGGTGCCACGCTGGCTGGGGCGAGATAAGCGCGAATGCCGTACACTGGCGATCGAGGTGGGCATGCAAAACTCCGGCCTGGCCGTGGCACTGGCCATTCACTACTTCTCGGCGACTGCCGCCCTACCCGGCGCCCTGTTCAGTATCTGGCACAATCTGTCCGGTTCGTTGCTGGCAGGCTTCTGGAGACGACAAAAAGAAAGCACTTGTGGGCGCAATGGAGTCCGACGGGGAGTATAATCAGCACTGCTGAGCACTGCTGCTAAAAACGGGGGGCCGCAGATATCCTGGCTTCACCGGGTCGTAATCATGCTAGTGTTGCAAAGGTTTTTTCATCGGCTGCAGGGGCACGCCCTGCTGGCCCGCAATACCAAAAACAGAGGAGCAAATCATGGCTAATGTTGTTGTATTGGGTGCAGGAACGGGCGGGATGCCCGCCGCTTATGAACTACAGGAAGAACTTGGCAAGGAGCACAAGGTGACTGTTGTCAATGCTTCTGATCATTTCCAGTTTGTTCCGTCAAACCCCTGGGTGGGTGTCGGCTGGCGCAAACGCAATGACATTACCTTCCCGATTGGTCCCGCACTGAAAAACAAGGGTATCGATTTTGTTGCCGGCACCGTTACGCGAATTGATACCGAGGCTAACCGCCTCGAACTGGATAATGGCAAGAATGTGGATTATGACTATCTTGTCATTACGACCGGTCCCAAACTGGCATTTGAGGAGGTCCCGGGTTCCGGGCCTGCAGGACATACCGTATCCGTATGCACCATCGACCATGCCGAAAAGGCCCATGAAAGCTACATGAAACTACTGGAAAACCCAGGCCCGGTCATTATCGGGGCCATGCCTTTCGCCAGCTGTTTCGGACCCGCCTATGAATATGCCTTCATTATGGATGCCGACTTGCGCAAGCGACGCATGCGTAAAAAAATCCCCATGACCTATGTCACCAGCGAACCCTATATCGGGCACCTCGGCCTCGGTGGTGTTGGTGATTCCAAGGGGATGCTCGAGAGTGAACTGCGGCAACACGACATCAACTTCATTACCAACGCCAAGGTAACCAAGGTGGAAGCCGGCACCATGTTTGTCGAGCAGTACGATGATGATGGTGCCGTCATCAAGAATCATGAACTCCCGTTCAACTATTCCATGATGCTACCGGCGTTCAAGGGTGTGGATTGTGTAGCCGCAGTCGAGGGTTTGTGTAACCCGCGCGGTTTTGTGCTGGTGGACGAGCACCAGCGCAGCCCGAAGTACCCGAACATTTATTCGGCCGGCGTATGTATCGCAATACCACCGGTTGAAGCAACCCCCGTCCCCACCGGTGCACCAAAAACGGGTTACATGATCGAATCGATGGTGACCGCCATTGTGCACAATATCCATGATGACATTGCCGGCAAGGAACTGACACACAAGGGCACCTGGAATGCAATCTGCCTTGCCGATATGGGCGACACGGGTGCGGCCTTTGTTGCACTACCACAAATCCCACCGCGTAATGTCGCCTGGATGAAGAAAGGCAAGTGGGTTCATTATGCAAAGATTGCCTTTGAGAAATATTTTATCCGCAAGATGAAAAAGGGCACCTCTGAACCTGTTTATGAGAAATACATCCTCAAGGCACTGGGTATTGAACGTCTGGAATGACGACTGAAAGGTAGCAAGCTATCGGCCCAGCTTGCCGGCAAAATTTTCATTTTCTGCCGTAACCAATCCGAGACCAGTCATCATCCCGTTACCTCTGGGGTGATGACTGTTGCTAGATGGAATGCAGGAAGCACGAGATGCACATCGAATGCAAGGCCTGTGCCGATGCCTGCACTGCTGTAGTGGAGCAGATAAATCTCAATTTTGGGTAACGATGCTTCAGTGGGCGATCCTGACCGATCGCCACGAATACCGCATCGAAACCGCAATTAAAAAAACGGCTGCCTACTGGCAGCCGTTTTTGTATTGCTGTGCAGACTAATTCCGAGGCTGAGGTTCCACTAGCCACCATTTCGTATCAATGGCCTTCTCCGCTTCCTTCTCGGGATAAAATTTATGCCTGCTGTCATTGGTGTAATAGGCCCAGAAGACGGGCTCGAACTCCTTGTTCAGGATGGTGAACTCTCCGGACTTCTGTGCCGCCTTGAAGTACTCGTGGAAGGCATCGAGAGGCTCGGCTCCCCCTTGCTGGTAAGCCACCCGCCCCCCGTATTTCTGATACAGGGACTGGCTGATCTTCCATTGCTCGATAACTGCCTTGGCCATCTGTTCTTCGGCCGCAGCTCTTTTCGGATCGTCGCCACCCTGACGCGATTTCAGCATCTCGTTGATGAACTTGAGCTCCCCCTCGAGCTGTTTGCGTTCTGCGTCCGTCAGGCTCTCTGATTGCAGTGCCTTTTGATCTTTCTCACGCCTGGCTTCCGCCTCCTTGAGCATGCGAGCATCTGCCTGCTGTTTCTTTGCAACAAATTCATCGACCTCCGCCTTGGTAGCTTCTAGATGATGCTCTTTTACATAGTTCACAAGCAGCACCTGTCTGATGATATAGGCCATCTCATCAGGATTGCTGGTTCTGATCTCTACATCCAGCGCTTTGGCAGCGACTGGGGCGTCACTTTCACCATAGGTCTCCTGCGCCTGTGCGAATGGCATCAGCATGAGCAGGAGACATGCAATCCATCCTTTCAGCCCGGTTATATTGGAGTATCGGGATATCCGGTACATAGCATTCTCTCCTTAATGTTTACGATTGACTATAGAGTAGTGACTGGAATCAAATAAGGCATACTGGGACGGTACCGGGAAGACTATGATTTACCCGGCATACCGTCCTGTGTGCGTCTCTGCAGGAATGACAAAAATGAACAAGTCAGACTTTCCTGGAGGGGAATTATAGTTCTGCGATCATACGAAATGGAACACCTTGACACGACTCGTGATTCCACCTTGTAACGACAATTAACGATCTTCCTGTGCGGTCACATATAATGGCAGCTATTTTGACCACTGCTACCAGTGCAGGTACCGGCGCACAACACTGCAAACGATCACCTCATGACCCAATTGACGAAAAGCGAGCGATTTCTGAGCTTGTTCACCGAGGTGAAGCCCGGCGAAGCCAGTACCGCACTTTTAATGTTCGCCAATGTGTTCCTGATACTGATGGCCTACTATTTCATCAAGCCATTACGGGAGGGATGGATAGCGATTTCCGATGTCGGAGGGCTGACGAAGATGGAGGTCAAGGCCTACTCCAGCTTCGCACAAAGTATCATTTTGCTGTTCATCGTAGGTTGGTATGCCCGCCTCTCGGATCGCTGGGACCGGGTCACGCTGTTCACACGCGCAACACTGTTCTGCATTTCCAACATGGTGTTATTCTGGTTTCTGCAACCGAATTTCTTTATTGATAATTTGCCGTTATCAGGCATCTTTTACTACCTTTGGGTCGGCATGTTCGGGGTGTTCGTAGTCGCCCAGTTCTGGACCTTCTGCGCCGATGTCTATACCGATGAACGGGGCAGGCGCCTGTTACCGTTCATTGCCATTGGCGCGACCTCCGGTGCAGCTTCCGGGGCGTGGATTGTGGACAAACTGGTTAACTCAGGAGCGGTTCCGTCCGAGGCATTGTTGCTGCTGGCTAC
>JAJDNX010000022.1 GCA_022340485.1 Gammaproteobacteria bacterium
GGCTTGCCAAACCGGCACAGACGATTGTCTTTTACATGGGGTTGCACAGTATTCCTGTCATCAGCAGGGAACTGATCGCAAACGGTCTGTTGGAATCTACACCCGTGGCGCTGGTGCAGCAGGGTACGACACGTGACCAGCGGGTCTATATCGAAACACTGGCTTCCCTGCGGGATCTGGCTGAACGCGTGGAGCTGAAACCACCAACCATTATCATTGTGGGCGAAGTCGTCAGCCTGCATGAAAAACTCAGCTGGTTCGGTATGAAAAATAATTAGCAATTCCTGCTGTAATGATTTCACTGCGTATTCTGCCACTCTGTCTGTAGGACAACTGCCATTGTCCCGCCCGGTTTTCGGTGCTAGCCTCTCGCGTCATCAGAATCGAGCGGTCGTCTGTGGACGACTCACTATAACCAGGGGGGGCGATATGATTAATGTGATGCTGGTGGATGACCATGATCTGGTGCGCAAGGGGATACGGCGTTTGCTGGATGATAGCAGCGGTATCAAGGTGATTGCCGAAGCACCGGATGGCGAGCAGGCAATCAGGCAGGTGCGTAAACAGAAACCCGATGTCATCCTGATGGATATCAGCATGCCGGGCATCGGCGGACTGGAGGCGACTCGCAAGATCACCCAGCGGTCGCCCGACATGAAGGTCATTGTGGTGACCGTCCACGATGATGACCCGTTCCCGGCTCGCTTGCTGGAGGCGGGTGCGGCCGGTTATATCACCAAGGGCTGTGATATTGATGAAATCATCCAGGCAATCCGCTCGGTCTACTCGGGCAAGCAATACATCACCCCGGGGGTGGCACAGAAGCTTGCCCTGTCATTCGTCAACAACCAAGGCAAGTCGCTGCTGGAGGAGCTGACGCCACGTGAAGTCCAGGTGATGCTGATGGTGGTTCAGGGGGAATCGAACCGGGAAATCTCGGAGAAGCTGTGTCTGAGTCCGAAAACAACCAGTACCTACCGTGGACGCCTGTTTGAAAAGCTGGGTGTGGACAATGATGTCGAACTGACTCGCTTTGCCATCCGGCATGGCCTGATCCGGGAAAATATCGTTCACTGAGTCCTATAAACAGCCAGCAGACCGGCGCACATTCAGTTTCCCGGCGGGCACGGTATTCAGGCGTTTTCCGGTGATTTGAGACCTTCATCAGGGTAATATCTGCACACTGTGGCATGCTGTTGAACGCGGTGCTTCATTTTTACGAAACACCTGAAGGCAGGTCAAACCCGGGAGAGTGGAATGTCGGCTACAAAGAGTCGTGCGCCTGAGTTTCCAGCAGGACTTGAGTGGTTCAACGTGAAGGAACCCGTCCGGCTGGCCGATCAGGCGGGTCGCGTTGTGCTGCTTGATTTTGGCACGTTTTCATCCATACATTGCCAGCATGTACTCCGGGATCTGAAGAAACTGCGTGCAAGGTTCCGAAATGACCTGGTCGTTATCACGGTACATTCCCCGAAGTTCACCGCCGAAAAAAAACGTTCACACGTCCTGAAGGCGATCAACCGGCTGCAGATCGATCATCCGGTGGTGCACGACCCCGATTTGAAACTCTGGAAGATCTATGGCACGAAATTCTGGCCAACACAGGTGCTGGTGGATACGGAGGGCTGCATCCTGGGGGCAATGACGGGCGAAGGAAAAAAGTCACAGCTGCAATTGATTATCCAGTACCACATCAACCGCAACAGTAGCCGCAGCGAGAGCCGTACAGCGCCTTTCACGGTCCGCACGGCACGCGAAGCGCCCAGTGTATTGTCGTTCCCGGGAAGGATGATCGTGACACCAAACAAGCTCTATGTCGCTGACAGTGGACATAACCGCATACTGGTGATGACCTCGAAGGGGCAGGTGCTGCGTCAATACGGCAACGAAGGTGCGGGCTTTATTGACGGCAATGGTTCGGCGGCCGCCTTTGATAATCCCCAGGGAATGGTACTGGTGGATGATTTTATTTATGTTGCAGATACCGGAAATCATGCCATTCGACGCATCCATACCCGCACGAATGATGTTGTCACGATTGCCGGTACCGGGAAGGCAGGCACCACGGCCGCGGTTGATGTACCCGGTACGCCGTTAACCGTGAGCATGAGTTCACCAACGGATGTCGTCTTCAGGAATGGATGGCTGTTCATCGCCATGGCGGGTTCACATCAAATCTGGCGCCTGTCACTGATCGCCAATACCATTGAGGTGTTTTCCGGCAGCGGCTACGAGGACCTGCAGGACGGGCCACCCGGCAGTGCCGCCTTTTCCCAACCCACAGGGCTGGCGTTGCTGCAGAACCGGCTGTATTGCGTCGACGCCGGGGCCTCGGCGGTGCGTGAGATCGACATCGACCGCGGTACTGTCAAGACGATGGTCGGAGAAGGACTGTTTGATTTCGGAGACAGTGACGGGGCCGGTGCGGCGGCCCGGCTGCAGTATCCGATGGATATTGTGGTTGACCCGAGCCACGAGATGCTCTGGGTGGCAGACACGTTCAACAATAAAATCAAGAGAATAGGGTTGGGTTCCCGCTATGTTTCCAGCGCCAGTTGTGATCGGCGTCTGGATGAGCCGGGTGGGCTGGCATTTGACCAGGATACGCTATACATTGCCAATACCAACGCGCATGAAATACTGCGCCTGAACCCGAATAATGGACACGCTGAAGCACTGCATGTCACGGAAGAGCTTGTTGAAATTTAATCCCGATTGCAGAGATTGTCCCCGACTCGCCGAATTTCTGGACCAGACTGCCCTCAAGTATCCCGACTACCATGCACGGCCGGTCGCACCTTTTGGTGATCGTGATGCGCAGTTGCTGATCGTCGGCCTGGCGCCGGGTATGCACGGTGCCAATGCCACCGGTCGCCCCTTTACCGGTGACTACGCCGGTATCCTGCTGTACCAGACCCTCTATGACTACGGCTTCAGTAACCGGCCGGAATCGGTTTCCCGTGATGACGACCTGCAGCTGAGTGGCTGCCGGATCACGAATGCGGTGAAGTGCCTGCCTCCGCAAAACAAACCGCAGCTTGAAGAGGTAAAGCACTGCAATCGCTACCTGCAGGCTGAACTGCAGAGCCTGCGAGGTCCGGCCGTGGTGCTGGCGCTGGGCAAGATCGCCCATGACGCCGTGTTGCGCGCCCTGGACCTGCGCTTGTCGGTCTATCCCTTCGGGCATGAGCGCATGCACCACGTCAGCGACGATCTCTGCCTGGTTGATTCCTATCATTGCAGTCGCTACAACACCCAGACACGCCGCCTGACGCCGGCGATGTTCGCCAGGGTTTTCAGTCGTGTCAGGCGGATCCTGGATGGCAAGGAATCCCCTGCGGGTGGCTGCTAGCTGCCATGGAGGCCAATCCGCTGCCTTTTGATTACCGGGCGTTCCTGAAGACCCTGACGACACGCCCGGGAATCTACCGGATGCTGGATGATGAAGGAAAGGTGCTCTATGTCGGCAAGGCCGGCAACCTGAAGAAGCGGGTTTCCAGTTATTTCAGAAAGACCGGCCTGAGTACCAAGACACGAATACTGGTTGGGCAGACTGCCGATATCGAGGTCACCGTCACCCACACGGAAGTCGAGGCGCTGCTGCTGGAGAGTAATCTGATCAAGCAGTTCCGACCGCGTTATAACGTGCTGCTGCGTGATGACAAAAGCTACCCGTATATCTACCTCTCCTCGCAGCAGGATTTTCCACGGCTCTGCCTGCACCGGGGTGCCCGGCGCAGGAAGGGGCGCTATTTCGGCCCCTATCCAAGTGCCGGTTCGGTGCGCGAGAGCCTGCACCTGTTACAAAAACTGTTCAAGGTACGCCAGTGCGAGGACAGCTTTTTTGCCAACCGTAGCCGCCCCTGCCTGCAATACCAGATAAAACGCTGTACGGCACCCTGTGTTGGTTTGATTGACAAGGAACGCTATGCGGTGGATGTTGCACACACAGTCATGTTTCTTGAAGGCCGCAGTAGCCAGGCCATCGATGGACTGGTTGCCGCGATGGAAGCGGCTTCGGCAGTACAGGATTACGAGCAGGCCGCTGTCTATCGAGACCAGATTGCCAGTCTGCGCACGGTCCAGGAAAAGCAATACATCAGCAATGAGCGGGGCGATGTCGACATCGTCGCCTGCCTGACAGATAAAGGCAGCGCCTGTGTACAGGTGTTCTTTGTCCGTGGCGGGCGCAATCTGGGCAACGCGGTATATTTTCCGAAGGTCCCGCTGGAGAACACGGCTGCCGATGTATTGTCCGCTTTCCTGCCACAGTATTACCTGGGAAAGGACGTGCCGTCCGAGTTGCTCTTGAGCCACACACTGCAGGATGGGACGTTGCTCGCGGAGGTTCTGAGTGCGCATGCCGGCCATCGCGTGACATTGAACTCCCATGTGCGCGGCGACCGTGCGCAGTGGCTAAAGATGGCAGTGAACAATGCCGGGCTTGCACTGAATGCACATCTCAATACGCGCAAGGGCTTCTCGGGGAGATTGCAGGCTCTCACCTCCGCTCTGGGTCTGGATGAATCGCCTGAGCGAATTGAATGTTTTGATATCAGCCATACCAGCGGCGAATCCACGGTCGCCTCCTGTGTGGTCTTTGGACTGGAGGGTCCTTTGAAATCAGACTATCGCCGCTTTAATATCCGCGATATTCAGGCGGGTGATGATTACGGCGCTATGGAGCAGGCGCTGACACGACGCTATACTCGCCTGCAGAAGGGTGAAGGCAAGCTACCGGATATCCTGTTGATCGACGGCGGCAAGGGACAGGTGTCCTCTGCCTGCAGGGCGCTTGAGGAACTACAGATCACCGAGGTGCGTGTCGTCGGGGTTGCCAAGGGGCCAGCAAGGAAACCTGGAATGGAAACACTGCATATCCCGGGTCGTTCAGCCCCCGTCATTCTGGCTGCCGATTCACCGGCATTGCACCTGATCCAGCAAATCAGGGATGAGGCGCACCGGTTTGCGATTACCGGTCATCGACAACGCCGTGCGAAGACGCGGAGTACCTCGCCACTGGAACAAATACCTGGCATAGGGCCAAAGCGGCGCCAGCAACTCCTGCGGCAACTGGGCGGTCTCAAGGAGGTTGCCCGTGCCGGGATTGATGACCTGGCAAGGATCAAGGGGATCAATCGCCAGCTGGCACAACAAATCTATGATGCGTTTCACGGAGAATAAGGTGAATAATAAATGAGCTGGACGATACCGAATATACTGACTCTGTTGCGTATCGTCCTGATACCGGTTTTGGTCGTCGTTTTTTACCTGCCGGTGCAATGGGCGCACGAGGTCAGTGCAGCAATTTTCGGGATTGCGGCCCTGACTGACTTGCTGGACGGCTACCTTGCCCGGCGTTTGCAGCAATCATCTATTTTCGGCGCCTTCCTCGACCCGGTTGCCGACAAACTCATGGTTGCCGTTGCGCTCGTATTGCTGGTGCAGGACAACCCATCGCCACTTTTTGCCATTCCAGCGGCAATCATTATTGGCCGCGAGATCGCGATCTCGGCACTGCGTGAGTGGATGTCAGAAATTGGTGCAAGGACAAAGGTGGCCGTGTCGATCATTGGAAAGCTAAAAACCACGATTCAAATGATCGCGATCCTGTTGTTGCTGTTCAAGAAGCCACTGGGGGGGGTTCCTGTGCATGAAGTGGGTTTGGTGCTGCTGTATATCGCCGCAGCCCTGACTTTGTGGTCAATGTTTGTATACATGCACGCAGCCTGGCCCATGTTGTCAGGAAAAACAGCAAATCCCTCCGGGGATGGTGCTTGACAGACCACGGCCAGTCTATAAAATGACGGTTCGCAGTCAGCGGGAATAGCTCAGCTGGTAGAGCACAACCTTGCCAAGGTTGGGGTCGCGAGTTCGAATCTCGTTTCCCGCTCCATACTCACGGTATCAGAGCCCCGGTTAATTGCCGGGGTTTTTACTATCAGGGCAGTGAATTTTGCCCGTACCCAATGGCTGGGTGGCAGAGTGGTTATGCAGCGGCCTGCAAAGCCGTGGACGGCGGTTCGATTCCGCCCTCAGCCTCCATTTTCTTCGCTAATTTGCCGCTGTAGAATTCGCGTGCGTTGTCAGGCCCGGGTGGCGAAATTGGTAGACGCAAGGGACTTAAAATCCCTCGGCAGCAATGCCGTGCCGGTTCGATTCCGGCCCCGGGCACCAATCGTTAGCCACTCAGGATGCGAGGCCAGCGCTCATGTATGGCCTCTGCCAGTTCCGGTGCTATCGTGACGATGTATATCCGGCGTTCTTGCCGATGGCGGGCGACCAGCCCCTGGAGCCATTGCCCCTTGGTCAGCTCATACCAGTGGCTGTGGCCTTCGAGGTCTTTCTCCACAAAGCTTTTGATGGGTATTTTTACCGCTAGCGGAAACCAGCGGTCCCAGCGTCCGGCATAGATACTGTCCAGCCGGGCCCAACCGCCCAGGGGGAGTTTGCCGGCCTGTTCCCGGCGCCGTCCCCATGCCAGGGTGCTGATACTGCCGCCACGGTTTTTTACCGGTAGTTGTGCCTTCGGGTTCGGGAAATACACCCGGATATCCTGATCATTGACCGAATAACAGACGCCTTCGCACATGTGGTTCTTAGATGGTCTGCCGATGCCCAAAGGGTTTCCATGCCGGTGCAATCACGTTTGGCATGCTGGACCGATTGAGTAGCCGTGCCGGTGCCAGCATGAGTTCTCCATAACGCTGGTTAACGGCATCCATGACGGCGTTCACCTCGTCTGGAGTGCTGTCCAGGCAGGCAAATAACTCCAGCTGGCGGTCGCTGGGAACCGGGTCCAACGCGGTGACCTGGACCTGATGGATGCCTTGCCCCTGCCAGACTGTATCAATCACGCTGCGGCATAGCGTCATGATCTGCCGACCATCATTGGTCGGGAGGGCGCATTGCAGCCTGCGGCCTGCCCAGCCTTCAGCCGTGCGCAGGCCGATCGCAAAGGTGCGCGCCTGCAGGTGGTGGCGCCGCAGTCGCATGCCGACTTTTTCACTCATGTGCATCAGGTAGGTCAATAACACGTCGATGTCACGGGTATCCGGTGGTACCACCTTGCCATGACCGATCGATTTGGGTGCCGCTACCTCCTGTTGCAGGGCGGCGGGGTCCTGTCCCTGGCACATGTACCAGATACGCCGCCCAGGGTTGCCAAAACGCCGTGCCAGAACGCTGATGGGCAGTTTTTTCATGTCGCCGCAAGTATGTACCCCGTGCACGGCAAGGAAATGGCCGATGCCTTCTGCAATGCCGCACAGCTCGGTCACCGCTACGTCACGAAGACGTTCCGCGGACTCCCACGGTGGGATCACGGTGAGGCCGTTGGGTTTATGCAGTTTTGCAGCAAATTTGGCGGTGGTCTTGTCGCCACTGATGCCGACCGAACAGAGGACTCCCGATGCGTCGAATACCTTTTGCTTCGCCAGCCGGGCGATCTGTGGCGGCGTGCCCAGCAGGCGCTGGCAATGCGTGACGTCCAGAAAGGCCTCGTCTACAGAGAACACCTCGATATCCGGTGTAATGTCCTGTAAGGCCGTCATAATATCGGTCGATGTCGCGGCGTAACGTTCCGGGTGTGCCGGGCACTGAATGAGTTCGGGGCATAACCGGCGCGCCTGCTTCAGGCGCATGCCGGTCTTGATGCCATAGCTACGGGCCTCATACGAGCAGGTGATGATGCAGCTGCCCTGCAGGCCATTGGTAATCGCGACCGGTCGGCCGCGCCACTCGGCATGATCGCGTTGCTCGATCGAGGCGAAGAAGGCATTCATATCCACCAGCGCGATGGCGCGCGGCCAGGGGGTGCTGCAGCGGTTGATTGTGTAGTCAGGATGGCCCATATACTGTAATTATATACAGTATTTCGAGAAGCGGTATGGCGGTGGGCGTGCGGTCGTAAGCTGCTGAAAATACGGCCGACGGCGATAGACGAAAGTAAGTCGCGGCTGACAGAAGAGTAAGATTTTTGATCAGGAAGGCGTTCTGATACCTGTGCTACACTCGGCCAGAATTTTAACGGGGTGGCGGTATTTCCGACGGGGTGTGTCTCATGGATTTCTGGTTTTTCCAAACTGCACAGACGGTTGGATAGGTACCAGGGAAGGCATGAAGAACGGTGGGATGCTGATATGTCTACGATAAATAAAATAGAAAAAGATCAGACTGCTTTGCGGATGGTGGTTGTTTCAATCATATTTTCCTATGTGATGTTCATTGCACACAAAGGGATGATTGCGGATGACGTTGCCGCACAGTTGTTCCGCTATGGTGTTTTTTATTCCTCTGTGCTGATGATTCAGTATGGGTTCACGATATTTGATGTGTTTGACAGGCCGGCGAGGCTTGCCATCGGAATCGTGATTGATGTGACGATGATTACCGTGTGCCTGTATTGTCTGAATGGACACGGAGCCGTGTTGATCCCGGTATATCTGTGGGTTGCCATAGGCAATGGCTTCCGGCACGGTGTCCGATATCTGGTGGCCTGTTCGACGTTGTCGCTGGCTGAATTCCTGTATCTGTGCAGTACTAGCCCGTATTGGCAGGGTCAGGAGGCGCTCGTTATTTCCGGGATAGTAAGTCTGGTGATTATTCCGGCGTATGTAGGCGTGCTGCTTGCCAGGCTAAAGGCGGAGAAGTCCCGTGCCGAGCAGGCCAACCAGGAGAAAACCAGGTTTCTGGCGAATGTGAGTCATGAAATCAGGACGCCGCTGAATGCCGTGGTAGGGTTCAGTGAGATACTGGACAGGGAGGCGGATGGAACCAGGCGGGCGCAGTTAACAAGAAATATAAAAGATGCTTCTGCGAGCCTCATGTCACTCGTCGAGGGTGTGCTGGATTTCTCCAGGATAGAGTCGGGTCACGTACAGATCGAACAGGAGGCCTTTAGTTTGTATGGACTGGTTTGCTCGGTCGAAGGCATGTTTTCGATGCAGGCAGGGCAGGGTGGCGTCAGGTATATCACCGATCTGGATGTCGGCTTGCCGCCCCGTGTGTGTGGTGATATCGACCGGTTGCGCCAGATTCTTGTGAATCTTGTCGGGAATGCCGTCAAATTTACTTCTGCTGGCGAGATAAAGCTCAGGGTAAGCAGATACTATGATGACGAAAGTGGTGAACAAATCCTGTTTGAGGTGATCGACACCGGTATCGGCATATCTGCAGCCATGCAGTCTCGCATCTTTGAGCGGTTCCGGCAGGCAGATGATTCCGTGCAACGACGCTACGGGGGTACCGGGCTCGGTACCTCGATCGCGAAAGGCCTTGTTGACCTGATGGAGGGACACATCGGCGTTGACAGTGAGGAAAACAAGGGCAGCCGGTTCTGGTTCCGCATACCCATGATCGTAGCGCCCGCTAATCGCTGTGCAACCGGCTTGCCAGCTGTCATGCGTCCGGGTTGTTGTGTGATTGGCTCGAGACAATCGCAAGTCACCCTGGCTGCAGTGCTGCCAGAGGTACAGGTGTTCGAGCATTGGGATGATCTGGCCGGGTCCAGTGTTGTTTTGAGTAGCTGCTGTGTGATGACAGATTGCCGGGCAGTGGCAGCCGATGACATTGGTGACATTGTGCGGCTGGGCCACCAGGCCGGCGCCTGCCTGGTGGCGATCCATGAAGACGCACATCAACATGATGAGTATCTGCGTGCGGGTTTCCACCTGGCAGTGGATACCTTTGAGCATATTGACAATGTGCTTTCTTATGCGGCCAGTCTGCTGGATACGGGCACCAAAAGTAATCGCAAGGCGGAGCTCGCGCGTTACCTGAAGAACGGCAAGGGGTTGAATATACTGGTAACGGATGATTGCAGGCTGAACCGCCATGTGATGAAGGCAATGCTGGATGATATGGGGGTCCAGTCGGATTTTGCTTCCTCCGGCCCCATGGCACTGGAAAAACTGCGGAATGGGTCCTATGACTTGATGTTACTGGATATTCAGATGCCAGGGATGTCAGGTTTTGATGTAATTGAACTGTACAAGGCTCGGAATTCGGAGGATAAAGAGATACCGATCGTTGTCGTGACCGGCGATGCGACCGCTGAGATCTACAAGAAGTGCGACCTGCTGGGTGTGTCCCGGTTTCTGCTCAAACCTGTAGACCAGGAAAAGTTGCGCCATGCACTCACCACCCTGATTGCCACGCGTGGCTACGAGTCGGAACCGGGTATCGCCTGATACACCTTGACCGGCTCATGGGATAGAATCTCCCTCTTTTTTATCGAGTGGTGGACCTGATGAGCACTAAAACACGCTTCGCACCCAGCCCTACGGGCTATTTGCATGTCGGTGGTGCGCGTACTGCCCTGTTTTCCTGGTTGCATGCCCGCAAGCATGGTGGCAAGTATGTTCTGCGTATAGAAGATACCGATCTGCAACGGTCAACGACTGAATCCATTAATGCGATTCTGGAGGCAATGACCTGGCTGGGCCTGGATTATGACGAAGGTCCGTTTTACCAGACCAGGAGATTTGATCGTTACAATGAAGTGATTGATGAGTTGCTGGAAAAAAATCTGGCCTATCGCTGTAATTGTTCCAGGGAGCGACTGGATGCCTTGCGTGAAGGTCAAATGCAGCGCAAGGAGAAGCCGCGCTACGATGGCCATTGTCGGGGGCAGCTGGTTACCGACAGCGAACCGCATGTCATCCGCTTTCGTAACCCTGTCGACGGTTGTGTCATTATCGATGACCAGGTTCGCGGGAGAATTGTTTTCCACAACGATGAACTCGATGACCTGATCATCCGCCGCACGGATGGTTCGCCAACCTATAATCTGACGGTAGTGGTCGATGATCTGGACATGGAAATTACCGATGTCATCCGTGGCGATGATCATGTCAACAACACGCCACGCCAGGTCAATATTCTAAAGGCACTTGGCAAGGAACCCCCCCGTTATGCCCATGTGCCCATGATCCTGGGGGATGATGGTTCGCGCCTTTCCAAACGCCATGGAGCGGTCAGTGTCATGGAGTACCGCAATCAGGGCATATTGCCGGAGGCTCTACTGAATTATCTGGTGCGACTGGGCTGGTCGCATGGGGATGAGGAGCTCTTTACACTTGACCAGATGGTCGAGTTTTTCGATATCAAGGATGTCAACAAGGCAGCATCGGCTTTCAACACTGAGAAGCTGCTCTGGATCAATCAGCACTATATCAAGAACGCGGATCCGGCAAGACTTGCGCGGCTGTTGAGTATACATCTCGGTGATCTGGGTATTGATCCGGCAACCGGTCCTGATCTCGTTGCGGTAGTGGCTGAACAGCGGGAACGGGCCAGGACGCTGGTAGAGATGGCAGAAATCAGCGCCTTTTTCTATCGTGATTACGAAGACTTTGATGAAGGTGCCGCGAAGAAGCATTTAAAGGCCGCGGCCCAGGAACCACTGCAGCAGCTGCGTGATCGGTTTACCCTGCTGGATGACTGGGAAAAGGAGAAACTGCACCAGGCGGTGACCGAAGTGGCAGGAGTCCTGGGCCTGAATATGGGCAAGGTTGCTCAGCCATTGCGTGTGGCCGTGACTGGCAGGGCGGCATCGCCTGGAATTGATATTACGCTGCAACTGGTTGGAAAAGAGGCCTGTCTGCGTCGTATCGACAGGGCACTTGAATATATCGGCACACGAGTGGAAGAGAACGCACCATGAGCGATGAGTTGGTAGCGGCAGCGAGTAATTTTATACGGCATATCATTGACAGCGATATTGAGACAAACAAGCATGGCGGAAAGGTTGCAACACGGTTTCCTCCAGAACCAAATGGCTATCTGCACATCGGGCATGCCAAGTCGATCTGCCTGAATTTCGGGATTGCCGATGATTACCAGGGTACCTGTAATCTGCGCTTCGATGACACCAATCCGCACAAGGAAAATATTGAATATGTAGAGTCTATCAAGCAGGACGTGCGCTGGCTGGGCTACGACTGGGGAGACCGTCTGTTCTATGCCTCCGATTATTTCGAGCGTCTCTATGAAGCGGCTGTCGAGCTGGTGCAGGCAGGCAAGGCCTATGTGTGTGACCTGACGGCCGAGCAGATACGCGAGCACCGCGGTACCCTGACCGAGCCCGGTATACCAAGCCCCTATCGGGATCGTGGCGTTGAGGAAAATCTTGACCTGCTGACACGTATGCGCGCCGGTGAGTTTGAAGACGGCTCTCGTGTACTACGTGCAAGGATTGATATGGCTTCACCCAACATGAATATGCGTGATCCGACTCTGTACCGGATACGCCATGGTGTGATCCATCACCAGACAGGTGAAGCCTGGTGTATCTACCCAATGTATGATTTTACCCACCCGATATCGGATGCGCTTGAAGGGATTACGCACTCGATTTGTACCCTTGAGTTCGCGGATCATCGACCCTTGTACGACTGGGTGCTGGATAATGTTTCCGTGCCTTGCCACCCGCAACAAATCGAGTTCTCACGCCTGAATCTTGAATACACGGTAATGAGCAAGCGCAAATTAACCCAACTGGTTGAGGAGGGCCGGGTGGCCGGCTGGGATGACCCGCGCATGCCAACCATTGCCGGGCTGCGGCGACGTGGGTATACACCGGCCTCGATCCGTGATTTTTGTACCCGTATTGGCGTCAGCAAGTCAGAAAATACGGTGGAGATGGGTGTGCTCGAGAACAGTATTCGTGAGGACCTGAATGAACATGCGCCACGACGCATGGCGGTCATCCATCCGTTAAAAGTGATCCTTACGAATTACCCGCAGGACCAGGTCGAAAAACTGGAGGTTGCCAATCACCCGCAGAATGAGTCGCAGGGGACTCGTATCATCCCGTTTACTGCCGAGCTTTACATTGATAAGGAAGATTTCCGGGAGGTGGCCTCAAAGAAGTTCAAGCGGCTGGTGGGTGGAGGAGAGGTACGACTGCGGAATGCCTATGTGATTCGGTGCGATGAAATCATCAGGGACGAACATGGGGAAATTATCGAACTCCACTGCAGTTACGATCCTGCAACGCTGGGAGCGAATCCCGAAGGGCGCAAGGTCAAGGGCGTCATTCACTGGGTGTCTGCGGTATACGGCATCGAGGCAGAGATTCGCTTGTATGATCGACTCTTCAACACCCCGGCTCCGGATGCCGCAAAAGAGGGTAAGGATTACAAGGAATACCTGAATCCGGATTCACTGAGAACGCTCACGCACTGCATTGTCGAACCCTCTCTGAAAGAGTCGCAGCCGGGAGAGCGTTTCCAGTTCGAGCGAGAAGGTTATTTCTGTGTAGACCTGCAGCAGGCGGATTGCGGGGGACTGGTGTTTAATCGAACGGTGACGCTTCGAGATTCCTGGGCAAAGCTGGAACAGCAGCAGAATGATTGATGTGCCGCAAGCTGGCCGTCTTTCAGACGGTTAAAGCTGGATGTTGTTCAGGGATATGAAGTCTTTGCCTTGACAGCGGGCAATGCCTGACGTAAATTGCGCGCTTCGTTTTACGGGGCCATAGCTCAGCTGGGAGAGCGCTTGCATGGCATGCAAGAGGTCGGCGGTTCGATCCCGCCTGGCTCCACCAAAGCGACTGTGTGCTAATCTAGCGCTTGAAAGGTAATCAAGTCCCCATCGTCTAGTCGGCCTAGGACATCGCCCTTTCACGGCGGTAACAGGGGTTCGAATCCCCTTGGGGACGCCAAATAAATCAGTGTGTTATGTGAAGTACTAATAATTGTCCGAAACAATTGCGGAATACTAAAATGTCGATTTTTGAAAAAACAAAACACTGCACAAAGAGATTCCCCTGCCGGTACAAACTGGTGATGACTGGCTTTGCCGTTGCGATTGTAGTCTCAATCGTTGCAGTGCCATTCATTTCTAATGTGGCTTAGGGCAGGGCAGTAGCTCTCCTTCGTTTTCACTCCTTCCGGTTTCACAATACAAAGCCACCCTTCGGGGTGGCTTTGCTTTGCGACGGTTGCCGGCTTCTTCTTGATTACCCGCGATGGATACCAGTCTGCGGTTGCTTGAATAACCGTATGTGACTGCGGCTGTCCGGGGCGCGTTGTGGCTAGCGCTTGAAAATCCAGACGTCTTGTATACTTAATTTTTCCTTGACGGGCACCGCGGCTCTTTTTGCGGCAGCCATGGATCTGAAGCCAGGTATCTGCAGGCGCCAGTATTGCTTGCCCTTGACGTTAGCGCTGGTTATGACAACGTCAACTCCTTTTGATTGTGCATCAGCCATCGCCTTGTTTACATAAGCCTTGTCCGTTGAAGACAGCAGGTTGATAACCCAAGGGCCGGTGGCGGTGATCACGGGATCCGCAACCCGGGGTGGCTTTGTGACGGGGGCTGCAACCGGGGTTGCTGCCGGTGGCTCTGCTTCTTCAGGCGCCGGCATGGGTGGCGTGCCGGTACCGACAGCTTTGTCGATGTTTGTCTCAGCGGGCACAGTGACCGGCGTAGCCCGTGGTGCGCCCGTTTTGCTGGGCGTAGCGGGACGGGTTTCGCTAAGCGGGGTTTTCTGCAGGGAGGAGGGTGGCTTCTTTTCCTCAACGAGCGGCGGATCCGGAGTTGCCACAGGTGCCTGCGCAACCGCCAGGGGTGCTTGGGTAACCGTTCCGACGGGGTCAGCGATAGGCTGAATGGTATCAGCGGGGGGCTTTACGGTTGCGACAGCAGTGACGGGTAGCTCGCCGGCAGCTTCTGGGGGGGAGGCGGATATCGCGGGTGTTAATGTCTCCGTCATCCGCTTTTCGAATGACTGGAAGGCATCTGTCAGTGCTTTCATGCGCGCGTTAAGCGAAGCATACCTGCCGTCCTGTAAGCGGCTGCTGAATGCCTGGGTCTCTATTTCTGCAATTTTTTCCGTATGGGAGCGGGTAAGCGCTTCCAGTGCATTGACACGCTTGTTGATGCTGGAGACGGAGTAGTACGCACCGAGAAGAACCAGGCTGACAATAAACAGTGTCAACAATACTGCATAAAATGACCGACTGCCTTTCCCGGTCGTCGATTCGGGCTGGTCGTGGTAGTCGACACTTTCTTTCTCGTCGACAGCTTTGATCACGCGCTCGTCCATGCTGGTCTGCCGGTGGTCGATCGAGGCCGCCAGCTTGTGTGGTTCGCTGCTGCGGTACGATTCAATCAGCTCGGCCAGTTCGGGGTCAGTGCAATGAAAGACAACGTCAATGGTGCTTGCATCGACATGACTGACGATGGCAGGAATTGTGAATTTGTTGTA
>JAJDNX010000029.1 GCA_022340485.1 Gammaproteobacteria bacterium
GAGGCGCTGGCACAGCTGGATGTCGATAATGTCGAGGCACTGGCCAAAACCGGGGCACAGATACGCGGCTGGATCGTCGACGCGGAACTCCCGCCACAGCTGGTCAGCGAGATCACGGCCGCCTATGCGGAGATGACCGCAGAATACGGCGTCGACACCGATGTTGCGGTGCGCAGTTCGGCAACTGCCGAAGATCTGCCGGATGCCTCGTTTGCCGGTCAGCAGGAGACCTATCTGAATATCTGCGGCACCGAACACCTGCTGCGTACCTGCAAACGGGTACTGGCCTCGCTATTCACGGACCGTGCCATTCATTACCGTGTCGACAAGGGCTTCGAGCACATGAGCATTGCGCTCTCCATCGGCGTGCAGAAGATGGTGCGTTCAGACCTCGGCGCCTCGGGTGTGATGTTTACCCTCGACACGGAGAGCGGCTTCCGCGACGTCGTCATGGTCACCTCGGCCTACGGTCTGGGGGAGAATGTGGTGCAGGGTGCAGTCAACCCGGACGAGTTCCTGGTGTTCAAGCCCACCCTGGAGCAGGGGAAGCGGCCCATTATCCGCCGCCACCTCGGTGGAAAAGCCATCAAGATGATCTATACAAAGGACCCGGTCACTGCCGAGGCCACCCGCAACGTCGCGGTGAAAAAGTCGGAACAGCAACGCTTCTCGATCAGTGGTGACGAGGTGCTGCAGCTGGCTCGCTATGCCACCATCATCGAACGCCACTATTCCGCACGTGCCGGCAAGCTGCGTCCCATGGACATCGAGTGGGCAAAGGACGGTATCAGCGGTGAACTCTTTATCGTGCAGGCGCGCCCGGAAACCGTGCACTCGACGCGCACGGATGCCTTCCAGGAGATCTATACCCTCAAGGAGCGCGGCAAGGTACTGACACAGGGCAAGAGTGTCGGTGCAAAGGTGGGCGCCGGCCGCGCACGCATCATCCTCGAGGCCGCACACATGCATGACCTGCTGCCGGGCGAGGTACTGGTCACCGACATCACCGACCCCGACTGGGAGCCGGTTATGAAGATCGCCAGTGCCATCGTCACCAATCGTGGCGGCCGTGTCTGCCATGCAGCGATTGTGGCGCGTGAACTGGGTATCCCGGCCGTGGTCGGCAGCGGTGACGCCACCCATGACATCCCGGACGGCCAGGAGGTGACTGTCTCCTGTGTCGAGGGGGATACCGGTTATGTCTACGAGGGCCTGCTACCCTACTCCAGTGAACAGGTGGACCTGAGCGGGCTGCAGCGCCCGCAGACCGGCATCATGCTGATCGTCGGCAACCCGGTGCAGGCACTGGAATTTGCCGCCTTCCCCAATGACGGCGTCGGACTGGCGCGCCTGGAATTCATCATCAATAACAGCATTGGCATTCACCCACGTGCCATCCTGGAACACACCCGCCTGGACGAGGATCTACAGCAACAGATTGCACAACGCTCTGCCGGTTACGCCAGTCCGCGCGATTTCTATATCAACCGCCTGGCCGAGGGCGTCGGCACCATTGCCGCGGCCTTCTATCCAAAGCCGGTCACCGCGCGCCTCAGTGATTTCAAGTCGAACGAATACGCCGCCCTGCTCGGTGGCGAGGGTTTCGAGCCGCGCGAGGAAAATCCCATGATCGGATTTCGCGGTGCCAGCCGTTACCACTCGGATGCCTTCGCAGAATGCTTTGCACTGGAATGCGCCGCCATGAAAAAGGTGCGTGAGGAAATGGGGCTCGATAACCTGGAATTGATGATTCCCTTTGCCCGCACGGTCGAGGAAGTCCAGCAGGTACTGGAGGTAATGTCACGGCAGGGCCTGCGGCGTGGAGAAAACGGACTGAAGATCAAGCTGATGTGCGAGATACCGGCCAATGCGCTACTCGCCAGCCAGTTTCTCGAACACTGTGATGGTTTCTCCATCGGTTCCAACGACCTGACCCAGCTGACACTCGGCGTGGACCGCGACTCCGGCTTGTTGAGCGGTTATGACGAACGCAACGAGGCCGTCACTGCCCTCATGGGGATGGCCATCAAGGCCTGCCAGGCAGCCGGCAAGTATGTCGGTATCTGCGGGCAGGCACCCTCCGACTTTCCAGAGGTTACCCGCTGGCTGGTGCAACAGGGGATCGAGTCCATTTCACTCAACCCGGACAGCATTCTGAAGATGACCGAGGTCGTGCTGGAAATTGAACGCGAACTGCAGCGGAGCGATCCTGGCAGCCATTGAAGAGCTGCCGGCGCTACTCGTATTGCGCCTTGTAGTTCTCCAGGATCTTGATGTAGTTGGCTCGTTCGAAGGCCCCCGGATTGAGGCAGTTGACCTGGCTCATGATGCCTCTCAGCTGGGCCACAGAATCATACTGCCTTGCCTCCATCCAGTCCTTCAGGCCTTCCACCAGGGTGCCTAGAAAACCAATGCCATTGCGCAACATGCCGGAGGTGGTCATGACCGCGTCCGCGCCGGCCAGCAGGTACTTGATGAGTTCCAGCGGGCTGTGCACACCGGTGGAAGCAGCGAGCGAGGCATTGATACGGCCATGCAACACGCCGATCCACAGCAATGGCAGGCGGATCTCGGCGGGTGTACTGAGTTTCAGGTCGGTAATAACTTCCATTTCCTCCAGGTCCAGGTCCGGCTGGTAGAAGCGGTTGAACAGCACCAGCGCGTCGGCGCCAGCCTCGTCGAATTGTCGCGCCATGTTGCCGGTGGCACTGAAGAAGGGGCTGAGTTTCAAGGCGACCGGAACGGAGACCGCTGCCTTCACTGCCTTGAGCACATCCAGGTAGCGCTGCTCAACCTCGCGTCCGTCCAGGTAGAGGTTGGCAGGAATGTAGTAGGCATTGAGTTCGATGCCACTGGCGCCGGCATCCTGCATCAGGCGGGCGGTGTCCACCCAGCCTTCGTTGGTTATCCCGTTGAGGCTGCCGATGACCGGGATGTCCACGGCCTCGGCGGCACGCCGCAGCAGGTTCAGGTATTCGTCCGGCCCGGTCTCGTAGTCCTCAAACTCGGGAAAGAAACTCAGTGACTCGGCATAGCTCTCGCTGCCCGAGGTAATGAGGTGCTCGATGGCGGCATTCTCGTGCTTGATCTGTTCCTCGAACAGCGAAAACATGACCACCGCCGCAGCGCCGGCATCCTCCATGCGCCTGAAGTTGTCGAGCTTCTCCGACAGCGGGGAGGCGGAGGCGACGACGGGGTTCTTCAGTTCCAGTCCCATGTAGGTAGTGCGCAGGTCCATGGTCTACTCCTCTGGTTTTCGGTTTTGTTATGGCCCTTACCGTTCATTATGATCGTGGCAACCTTGGCAGTGGTCACTGTCCCTGGCTGCCGGCATCCGGATGCACATCGGTGACACCGCGCCGTTCCTTGCCCTGGTAGCCGGCGCGCTCGTAGATGCGCCACTTCTGGTGGACCTGTTCCTGCGCCTCGTTGATCAGAATCTCCGCCTCATCGGGATTGGTGCGGCTGAGCATCTTGTAGCGCAGTTCCTGGTAAGCATAGTCCTTGAAGGCAATACGCGGACGCTGCGAGTCGAGTACGAAGGGATTCTCACCGGACTTGCGGACTTCCGGATTGTAGCGCATCAGCGGCCAGTAGCCACTGGCCACGGCACGGTGCTGCTGCAGCAGGCCATGCTGCATGTTGATGCCATGCGCGATGCAGTGGCTGTATGCCAGGATCAGGGACGGGCCCGGGTAGGACTCGGCCTCGCGGAAGGCCAGCAGGGTTTGCTGGGGGTTGGCACCCATGGCGACCCGCGCAACGTACACGTTGCCGTAGGAAATCGCCTGCAGGGCGAGATCCTTCTTGGGTACGCGCTTGCCGCCGGTGGCAAATTTCGCCACCGCCGCCAATGGCGTGGATTTCGACATCTGCCCTCCGGTATTGGAATACACCTCGGTATCCAGCACCAGGATGTTGATGTCGCGACCCATGGACAGCACGTGGTCGAGGCCCGAAGACCCGATGTCGTAGGCCCAGCCGTCACCACCGATCAGCCAGACGCTGCGACGCACCAGCTGGTCGGACACCGTCAGCAGATGGCGTGCCGTTTCCGAGTCCATGGCTAGCAGTTTTTGCTCCAGGTCGGCAACCAGGGCGCGCTGGGCGCGGATCTCGGACTCCGTGATCTGCGGTGCCAGCAGGATGGACTGTACATAGCCCTCGCCCAGTTGCGGGGCCAGTTCCTTCAGCAGTCGCTCGGCGGTGGCCAGCTGCGAATCGGAGGTGAGACGGAAGCCAAGCCCGAACTCTGCATTGTCCTCGAACAGCGAGTTCGACCAGGCCGGCCCCTTGCCCGCAGCATTCTGGCTCCAGGGCGTGGTCGGCAGGTTACCACCGTAGATGGACGAGCAGCCGGTGGCATTGGCAACGACCAGCCGCTCGCCGAACAGTTGCGACAGCAGCTTCACATAGGGTGTCTCACCACAGCCCGCGCAGGAACCCGGGAATTCGAACAGCGGCTGCAGGAACTGCACACCGCGCACCGTGGAAAAATCCACCCGCTCGTGTTCGACATACGGCAGGGTCTCGAAAAACTCGACATTGCGGCGCTCGCTTTCAAGTACCCCGGACTTGGCCTGCATGTTGATTGCCTTGCGCGTGGTGTCCTGCTTGCTCCTCACCGGGCAGACCTCGACGCACAGGCCACAGCCGGTGCAGTTATCGAGGTAGACCTGCAGTGTGTAGTGCACCTCGGGCAGGCCGCGGGCGTCGATGGGCGCGTGGCGGAATTCCGCGGGTGCCTCATGCAGATTCGCAATGTTATAGAACTTGGCGCGGATTACACTGTGCGGGCAGACGAAGCTGCAGTTGCCGCACTGGATACAGAGGTCCGGCTCCCAGACAGGAGCATACATGGAAATATCACGGTTCTCCCAGCGGGCGGTCGCCGTGGGGAAGGTGCCGTCCACGGGCAGGGCACTCACCGGCAGTTCATCGCCCTTGCCGGCGATCATCATGGCCGTGACCTCGCGCACGAAGGCTGGCGCCTCGGGCGGCACCGGTGCCAGCAGATCGAGGTGACTGCTGACCTCGGCCGGTACCGTAACCTGGTGCAACTGGGCCAGGGTGTTGTCAACGGCTTCGAAGTTACGGCGCACAACTTCCTCGCCCTTCTTGCCGTAGGTCTTCTGGATCGCGGTCTTGATCTTGGCAATCGCCGCCTCTTTCGGCAGGACGCCGGACAAGGCGAAGAAACAGGTCTGCATGACGGTATTGATGCGATTGCCCATGCCGCTGTCACGTGCCACCGTGTAGGCATCGATGACATGGAATTGCAGCTTGCGCTCGATGATGGTCTGCTGGATGAGGCGCGGCAGGCGCCCCCACACCTCCTCCGCGCTGTACGGACTATTCAGCAGGAAGGTCGCGCCCTGCGCGGCCTGCTCCAGTACGTTGGTGCGCTCCAGGAAATTGAACTGGTGGCAGCCGATGAAATTGGCCGACTGCACCAGGTAGCTGGAGCGGATCGGGTCAGGACCAAAGCGCAGGTGTGAAATGGTCTGCGAGCCGGACTTCTTGGAGTCGTAGACAAAATAGCCCTGGGCATGGAAAGCGGGGTCCTCGCCAATGATCTTGATGGTGTTCTTGTTGGCACCCACGGTGCCGTCGGCGCCGAGTCCATAGAACAGGGCACGCACTACGGTATCGGGTTCGATGGCGAAATCCGGGTCAACCTCCAGACTGGTGTGACTGACGTCGTCGTTGATGCCTACGGTGAAGCCATTCTTCGGCTGTGCCTTGTCCAGTTCGTCGAACACCGCCTTGACCATGGCCGGCGTGAATTCCTTGGAAGACAGGCCGTAGCGTCCGCCGATGATGCGCGGCAGCGTGGCGGTTGGCAGGCTGCCATCGGCCGCGGCCTGGGTCAGCGTGGTCACGATATCCAGGTACAGGGGTTCGCCCGGGGCGCCCGGTTCCTTGGTGCGGTCCAGCACGGCGATGGCGCGCGTGCTGGCCGGCAACGCGGCCAGCAGATGCTCGACGGAGAACGGCCGGTACAGATGCACCTGAATGACGCCCACTGCGGCGTCGTGTGCCCGCAGCCAGTCCACCGTCTCGCGCACGGTGTCGGCACCCGAGCCCATCAGGATGATGACGCGTTGCGCTTCGGGGTCGCCATGGTACTCAAACAACCGGTAGTGACGCCCGGTAAGTTCACCGAATTCCCGCATCTTGCGCGCCACGATCTCCGGAGTACGCGCGTACCAGGGGTTGACCGTCTCACGTCCCTGGAAATACACGTCCGGGTTCTGCGCCGTGCCGCGCATGAAGGGAATATCAGGTCCAAGACCGCGCTGCCGATGTGCACGCACCAGCTCATCGTCGATCATGGCGCGAATCTCGGCGTCGCTGAGCAGTGTGATCTTGTTGACCTCGTGCGAGGTGCGGAAGCCATCGAAGAAATGCACAAACGGCACCCGGGCCTCCAGTGTGGCGGCCTGTGCAATCAGGGCCATGTCGTGTGCCTCTTGCACCGAGCCGGATGCCAGCTGCGCGAAGCCGGTGGTACGTACCGCCATCACGTCCTGGTGATCACCGAAGATCGATAGCCCCTGGGCTGCGAGCGAGCGTGCCGCCACATGGAATACCGCGGAGGTGAGTTCTCCGGCGATCTTGTACATGTTCGGGATCATCAGCATCAGGCCCTGCGAGGCCGTGAAGGTGGTGGTAAGCGCTCCCGTCTGCAGGGCACCGTGCGCCGCACCGGCGGCACCACCCTCGCTCTGCATCTCTGCGATAATCGGGATATCGCCCCAGAGATTGGTCTTGCCCTCGTTGGACCACTGGTCCGCCAGCTCCCCCATGGTAGACGAGGGCGTGATGGGATAGATGGCACAAACTTCGTTAACACGGTAGGCCACGTAGGCTGCGGCCTCGTTACCGTCGATGGTGGCTACTTGCCGGTTTTCCATGCATTGCTCCAGGGACCGGCGGTCAGGCCGGAAAAAACGATTGCGTAATACACTACAGGCATTCGTGGCCGGCTTCAGGCGGACTCGGCAACCATGTCGATGGCATGACAGGGGCACTGCTGGAAGCAGACGCCGCAACCGGTGCACTTGTCCAGGTTCACCGCATAGCCCTTGTGCTTGCCAAGTTTGCTGATGGCACGTTCCGGGCAGGCGCCGAAACAGCCGTCGCATTCAAAGCAGTTGCCACAGGAGAGGCAGCGCAGTGCCTCGAACACGGCGTCGGTCTTGTTCAGGCCATGCACCACTTCCTCGAAGCCGGACTGGCGCAGTTGCAGGTCGATACTCTCCTGCGAGCGCTGCTCGGCATCGGTGAAATACCAGACATGCAGCTTGTCGAAGCTGGCCAGCGGATGTTTCGGCGGTGCCGTATAGACCTCGCCACGCAGCCAGGCGTCGATATTCCGGGCTGCCTTCTTGCCGTGGCCGACCGCCACGGTGACGGTGCGTTCCGAGGGCACCATGTCGCCGCCGGCGAAAATGCCGGGATGGCCGGTCATCATGTGCTCGTTGACAATGACGGTATCCCATTCGAATTTGATGCCCCGAATGTCCTGCAACAGACTGGCGTCCGAAGTTTGTCCCAGCGCCAGGATCAGGGAGTCGGCCTCCAGGGTCTCCAGTTTACCGGTGCTGTGCGGGCGTCCATCCTCACCGACCTCCATGACCTCAACGGTGAAGGTGGTGGCATCGATTTCCTTGATGGTGCGCAGCCAGTTGATCTTCACACCTTCCTCGATCGCCTCGTCGGCCTCGAAGGGGTGCGCGGGCATGTGCTCACGGTCGCGGCGATAGATGATGAGGGCCTCATCGGCACCGAGACGCTTGGCAACCCGCGCGGCGTCCATGGCAGTATTGCCGCCGCCGTAAACCGCGACGCGACGGCCTAGCTGCGGCGCTTCACCGGCCTCGACGCTGGCAAGGAAACTGACCGCGTCCAGCATCTTGCCGGCGTCGCGTGCCGGAATGTCGATGTGTTTGCTGATATGGGCGCCGATGGCGACGAACACGGCATCGAAATTTCCCGCATCCCGCTCCGCAATCAGGTCCTCGACCTTGTGGTTGAGAACGATCTTCACGCCCATGTCTTCAATGCGCCTGATCTCGGCGTCCAGTATGTCCCGTGGCATGCGGTAGGCGGGGATACCGAAGTGCATCATGCCGCCGGCCATCGGCCCGGCCTCGTGAATTTCAACACTGTGCCCCAGGCGCGTCAGGTGGTAGGCCGCCGACAGGCCACTGGGTCCGGCACCGACGATCAGCACCCGCTTGCCACTGGCGGGCGTATCCCACTCGACCTGCCAACCCTTGCGGATGGCGCGGTCGCCAAGGAAACGTTCCACGGCATGGATGCTCACCGGACTGTCAAGCTGGGCACGGTTACAGCTGCTTTCGCACGGGTGGTAGCAAACACGGCCATGCACGGCTGGCAACGGGTTTTCCTCGATCAGCGCCTGCCAGGCCGCCTTGTAGCGTTTCTCGATTGCCAGTGCCAGCCATGCCTGGATATTCTCGCCGGCCGGGCAGGCGGCGTTGCAGGGAGGCAGCAGCGAGACATAGTCGGGGCGCTGCACACGCGTCGGGCCAATGTGGGTCTCGTGCAACAGGTCCGGCGGACGCGTCAGATCGTGCTTCATATCGGGTAGATCTCCTGAAAACCGCTAACACGGCACAGCATGCCGGCAGCGGCCCGAAAAGTAGTTCCTGTCATCATTGAGCGGGGACTGCCGTTTCCTGGCGTACGGGTGACCGGACGATCGCGGTTGCCAGCACTCCCTTGTCATGACTTGATCACGGCATCTTAAACATCACGGCGTGCCGCAGCAACAAGATACCGTGGCGAGAATCATTACAGTCCTGTTACAGCGCTGGCGGAAGCATAAAAAAGCACTATATACAGGGCTCGAAAATATGTTCTTATCTACCACAGGAGACGCCGCGGGGCACCTCCGGCCAGGGCGGCAATCAGCGCAGGCGCCGGGTATAAAGATGGAGGAACCTGCTTTCTGCATAAGACGTCAGATGCAGCAACTGGGCCAGCGTGTCAATGTGCGTTTCCCCATACAGGAGGATCAGACATTGCAGACAATCCCTGACATCTTCCAGTTCCAGTCTGGAAGTCTGCAGAGGTGTTTGCTTCGACGGGTGCTCATGCATTATCTGTGCCCCGAGGACAGATGCCCGTAACAAGGTTCATGCTGAATTGTGCATAGTATACAGCATGGAGCCCCTGCCCCGGTTAACAATCCTGCAGCGGGGAGATACAGGATACGCGGGCTGCAGGCGGGGCTACCCGTCGTCAGCACGATGTCGAGCAGTACGACCAACCCGGTGACAACAAAGACAAACACAGCGGAGCATACCCATGAGTGACAGCCAACCAGTCAGGCAGCAGACCGCCGGCACCTATTTCAGCATCGAGATCCAGCCGGTCCTGCCGGCCCAGTTTGAACGTCTCCCGGAGCTGGCAAATGACCTGTATTACAGCTGGAACAATACCGTCAGGGGGCTGTTCCGCCACCTGGATGAAGACTGCTGGAATGCCTGTTCCCACAACCCCAGGGTGTTCCTGAGACGCCTGCGTCAACACAAGATCGACGCCGCTGCCAGGGACCCGATCCTGCTGGCCGAGTACCGCCAGGTGCTGTCGACCTATGACACCTACCTTGAGCAGAAGCCGACCATCAGCATTGACGAACACCTGGACCGTGATACCGACCTGGTCGCCTACTTCTCCGCCGAGTATGGCTTCCATGAGAGCATGCCAATCTATGCCGGCGGGCTCGGCATCCTGGCAGGGGATTACTGCAAGGCCATGAGCAATCTCTGGGTACCCTTTGTGGGCATCGGTATCCTCTATCACGAAGGCTATTTCAGGCAGCGCATCGACTGTGACGGGATACAGATTGCCGAACGCCTGCGCAGCAAGCCTGCCGACATGCCTGTGTCACCGGCACTGGATGCAGCTGGCAAACCGGTTACCGTGCAGGTTGAACTACCGGGGCGGCAGATAGAGCTGCGCGTCTGGCAGGTCAATGTCGGCCACATCCGTCTCTACCTGCTGGACAGCGATGTTACCGCCAACAACCCCCAGGACCGACAGTTGACGGCGCAGCTCTATGGTGGTGACAGTGACATGCGCATTCAGCAGGAGATCATCCTCGGTATCGGCGGGGTACGTGCGCTGCGTGCGCTGGGTCTGAATCCCACGGTGTGGCATATCAACGAAGGCCATGCCGCCTTCCAGATACTGGAACGCTGCAGGGAGTACATCAATACCGGCATGTCTTTTGACTGCGCCATCGAACTGGTCGCCGCCGGCACCGCCTTCACCACCCACACCCCGGTACCTGCCGGTCATGATGTGTTCCACCAGGATGTCATGCGCAACTATTTCAGCGATTTCATCCAGCAGCTAGGCATTCCCGAGAAACAGTTCCTGCAACTCGGCAGCAACCCGCGCGATGCCACTGGTTTCTGCACGACCACCCTCGCCATACACGGCTCGCGCTACCGCAATGGCGTCAGCCGCATCCATGGCGAGGTTGCCTCGGCGATGGAATCCTATATGTGGCCTGACATCCAGACCCACGAAAACCCGATCGGTGCAATCACCAATGGTGCGGATGTCGACACCTACCTCGCACGATCCTGGGCGGCACTGTTCGAGATGTACATGGGCGGAGGCTGGCGTGCACAACTGACGCAGGTCCAGTTCTGGGAAACCTTCATCAGCAACATACCGGACCATGTGTTCCTGAGTGTTCGCCAGTTGCTCAAGGCGGCGACCCTGGAGGAGGTCAGGCGCCGCGCCCTTATCCAATATGAACGCTGCGCACAAACCAAGTCGCTGCAAAAACACCTGACCCGCAACCTTAGCTCGCACAACCTCGATACCCTGCTGATCGGCTTTGCACGCCGCTTTGCCGTGTACAAGCAGGCCGGGCTGGTGTTCAGGGATCTGCAACGACTGGCACGCCTGGTGAATGATCCGGAACGCCCGGTGACACTGGTGTTCGCCGGCAAGGCACACCCGAATGACAGGCCGGGACAGGCATTGCTGAGAAGGGTTTACGAGATCAGCCTGTTACCGGAATTCCAGGGCCATGTCATCCTGCTGGAGGATTACAACCTGTCGATGACCCGCGAACTCCTGCCGGGTGTCGACGTCTGGTTGAATACACCGAAATACCCGATGGAGGCCTGCGGCACCTCCGGCATGAAGGCCGCCATCAACGGCGTACTCAATCTCAGCATTGCGGATGGCTGGTGGGCCGAGGCCTACGATGGCGAGAATGGCTGGGCAATCACGCCACACCCGGAATTCGATGACGATACCCGCGAAAGGCTCGAGGCGGAAGAGCTGATGAACATACTCGAACACCATGTCATCCCTGCCTACTATGCCCGCAACGAGGAAGGCGAACCGGAGGCGTGGATCCGTATGGCAAAGGCTTCCATGATGAGCATACTGCCGCGCTTCAATACCATTCGCATGGCAATGGACTATCTGCGCGACTCCTACGCACCTGCGGCGCGGGAAAGCCACAAGCTGTCACAGGATAACGCCAGGGGTGCACAGGAACTGGCGGCCTGGAAGCAGAAAATTGCAAGCAACTGGGACGGAGTACACGGGCGCCTGACCAGTCCGATACCGGAATCAATCAGCAGCCGCGAGCACCTGCCAGTGGAAGTCGAAGTTCACCTCAACGGCCTCGAGGCCAGTGATATTGTGGTCGAGTGCATCTTTGGCCGGGTGGCCTCTACGGGGCACTTTGAAACAGAGACCTGCCTGCCATTCGCTCTGGCCGAGCACAAGACCGGAGATGTTGTCCGGTTCACTTGCAAGCTGTTCGACACAGCCACATCCTGCCAGTGGGGCGGGCATCAGATCTTCAAGATCCGGATGTACCCGTGCCACACGCTCCTCAACCACCCCCTGGAGTGTGGCCGTATGATCTGGTTATAGCGGGCATACGGCGGACATTGGCAACCTGCAATTTCAGTGATGACCGGGTAAACAATACTGTTCGGATAAATTACGCTGTAGAATAGCGGGATTGATTCACCCAACAATAACCCGGCGATCGTTCTCCCTATGACAATCCAGCGCATCATAGCTCCCTCCCTGCGTAAGACAAAAATTGTTGCCACCATTGGCCCGGCCTGCAGTTCCCTGGAACGGCTTACCGCCATGATCAAGGCCGGCATGAATGTGGCACGGCTGAACCTCTCGCATGGCAACCTTGCCGCTCATGAACAGCAGATCAGGGTGCTGCGCCAGGCTTCTGAACAAGTTGGCACCAGCATAGCTATCATGATCGACACCCGGGGTATCGAGATCCGCACCGGACTGCTGGAGGATGAGAAAGTCGAGCTGTTGCCGGGGGCCGGCTTCACCCTGTTCGCCGATGGACGCGCCGGCGATGTAAACGGCGTCAGCATTACCTACCAGAAACTGTTTGAAGAGGTCAGTAGCGGCACGCCGATCCTGCTCGATGACGGCGCCATCGAACTTGAAGTACAGGCCATCAACGACGCGTCTATAGTCTGCCGTGTCATCCATGGTGGCTGGCTGGGTAACAGCAAGAGCGTGAACCTGCCCAGCACCCGGCTTGCCCTCAGTGCCGTCAGTCCCCAAAACCGTGAGGATGTGGTCAGGGAGATGGGATTTGCTGCCGAGAACGATGTCGACTACATCGCGGCGTCTTTTATTCAATCCGCGGATGACATCATCAAAATGCGGGAAATTCTCATCGAAAAGGGGGTAAACATACCCATCATTGCCAAGATCGAAAACCGGGCCGGCGTTGAGAACATTGAGGAGATCGTGGGGGCCGCAGACGGTATCATGGTGGCACGTGGTGACATGGGGGTAGAGCTGCCGCTGGCAGATGTACCCGCCACCCAGAAAAACATCATCCGCACCACAGTGAGCAACGGCAAACCTGTCATTACCGCAACCCAGATGCTGGCCTCCATGGAACTCAATCCGAAGCCGACCCGGGCCGAGGCCAGCGACGTAGCCAACGCCATTCTGGATGGGACCTCGGCAGTGATGCTCTCTGGCGAGACCGCGGTTGGTAAATATCCGGTGGAAGCGGTCAGCACCATGGCCACCATCGCCCGGCGTGCTGAGGCCTCGTTGAGTGAATACGGCTATCTGCAGCGAATCAAGCCACACCCTTCGAATTTCGTAACGGAAGCCGTCAGCCAGGCAGCCGTCAGCATGTCGGCTCACCTCAAGGCGGCAGCGATTATCAGCCTCACCGAAACCGGTTTTACCTCACGGTTGATCTCGAAATACCGGCCAGAAATTCCCATCCTGGCCATTACCTCTTCCACGATGGTAGCACGCAAGCTGTCCATGAACTGGGGCGTGATCCCGATGCTGTATGCGGGTGAACCCACTGACCGTGCGCGACTGGATTTTGCGATCGAACGGGCAAGAGCACTGGGATACCTGAAGACCGGTGATATCGTGGTATCAACCGCCGGTCAGCACCAGCAGGCAGGTGGAACCGACCTGATTCGTGTCATTACGCTGGCAGACTGATGCCGCAGAAAATCGTCCCCGGGTACTAGGCCTGTTCAGAGAAGCGATAGCCCGCACTGCGTACCGTTTGGATCAGACCCGCCTTGTTGAAAGGTTCAAGTGCCTTGCGCAGGCGACGAATGTGCACATCCACGGTACGCTCATCAATATAGACATTGCTACCCCAGACATTGTCGATAATCTGTCCGCGGGTAAATACGCGCTCCCTGTTGTTCATGAAATGTCGCAGCAATCTGAATTCAGTCGGACCCAGCATAACCGTGCTGCCGTCAACGCTGGTACGGTAACTTTGCTGGTCCAGTGAAAGTCCGGCAATGTTCAGGATAGCGGAAAGCCTGCAATGGATGACCCGCAGCCGGCTGTTAATTCGCGCACACAATTCACGGGGTGAGAACGGCTTCACGATGTAGTCATCCGCACCGCATTCAAGCCCCTTTACCCGGTCCAGTTCTTCAGCACGTGCCGTCAGCATGAACACCGGC
Organism: Gammaproteobacteria bacterium; assembly: GCA_022340485.1. Lineage (GTDB taxonomy): Bacteria > Pseudomonadota > Gammaproteobacteria > UBA9214 > UBA9214 > UBA9214. The sequence goes on from JAJDNX010000029.1 coordinate 14,013, forward strand.
ACCTCACGCAGGCGATCATCCTGCCGCATCCGGCGCAACAGTTCGATACCGCTCATTTCCGGCAGCATCCAGTCCAGCAGCACCAGATCCGGGGGATCATCGGTCATGATTTTCCAGGCGCTGTAGCCGTCAGTCGCTGCAGTGGGTACGAAGCGGGCATGTTCCAGTGTGTACATCAACAACCTGATGATGTCCGGATCATCATCGACAATCAGCAGCCGGGGTGGCGCCTGACGGGCGCACACCGGTGGTCTGCCCCCCTGCTCCTGTGGGACTACGGACTCCTGGAAATCGATGCCAGCCGCTGTCTTCATGGTTTCGCTCGTTGTAAACGACAGTATCTGTTCAGTGCGAAAGCTTGCAGGGTATTTATGACAAAATGATTAGCAACAGATTAGACCTTGGCCAGAACCGCAGCGGATTCAATGTTGCGTCAAGAGAAGAAACAACCGGCTACTGCAGTGAACCGGCAGCGGCTACACATGAACAGTGACATTGGCAATTACTCGTGCCGTCCTGCCCTTTCGCGCCCATCTTGATTGATGAGTCCATAATACCCTTTTCGAAATTGCTTCAGCACAAGGGCTACTGCGGAAGCCTCTGCCCCCATATGCAGCAAGGCAGCACGCGCAAGCCCGGCACTGGCTTCAAGGGTCTCCGAAACCGTGTAATGCGCGCCAAGCTTTACCAGCTCCTGGCACTGGTTACGGTCATGGCCACGCACAAATACCGGGATGTCAGGAAAGGCTGAATGCAGGGTCGAGACGACCCGCTCAGCCGCCACTACATCATTGATTGAAACAATGACAAGAGGTGCATCGGCAACGCCCGCCATTCTCAGCACGTCGGTCCGTATGGCATCACCGAAATACACCTGCTTGCCTGCCGCACGCTCTCGATCAACAATCGTGACATCCTTGTCGATGGCCACGTAAGGCACCTGCATCAGGTCCATGATACGGCCAATCCTGCGACCAACCCGCCCGTAACCGGCAAGAATCACCGGCCTGGCATCCTGCTCTGTGCCGCTCACCGCCGTTCCGGGTACCGCTGCGACATCTCTGCGCGAAGAGGTAACCAGGCGGTAAGCCAGCTTTTCCAGTGCCGGGGTTGCCAGCATGCTCAGCAGAACCACAATCAGCAATTGCTGGAACAGGATCTCGTCCAGCAGCCCCTTGGCATACGCCAGGGCGAACAACACCAGTGCGAATTCCCCGCATTGAGCCAGCAGCAAGGCCACCGGGACAGCTACTTTCCTCTGCAGACCAAAGAGGTGTAAAAGGGGCCAGAGAACCAGGAACTTGACAAGCATTAAGGCGACCACGATGGCCGAGAGCAGCACCGGGCTCTCCAGGAAGCGATCAAGATTTAATGACATCCCCATGGTCATGAAGAACAGACCCAGCAACAAACCGCGAAACGGCTGGATCTCGACAATGATCTGGTGACGATAGGATGAATCGGCAATCAGCAGGCCGGCAATAAACGCACCCATCGCCATCGACAAGCCGATTGTCTCCATGGCCTGTGCTGAACCCAGTACCAGCAACAACGCGGAGGCGGTGAAGATTTCCGGGGTGCTGAAGCGCACCAGCATTTTCAGCAGCGGGTTCAGGACAAAACGTGTTGTCACAATAATCAGCATCAGAATGAGGAGTGCCTCGGCCAGGGCAAGAAAAACGTTTCCCGCAATCGAGAGTTGCGGCGCATCGATCAGGGCAACAAAAGCCAGTAGCGGAACAACCGCCAGGTCCTGTAACAGCAATATAGCAACAGCGGTCCTTCCATACTCCGTCGCAAGCGCCTTGCGGTCAGTTAGCAGTTGCAGCACGAACGCGGTCGAGGACAGTGCCAGCGCCGTTCCTGTTAACAGCGATATTTCCCAGGAGAGGCCAAGGAATTTATGTACCAAGAAGGTGACCACGCCCCCTGTGATCAGCACCTGTAGCGAACCAAGCCCAAGCACCAGACCCTTCATCTTCCAGAGGCGGGACGGCTTGATTTCCACTCCGATGACAAACAACAGCAGCACCACACCCAGCTCGGCAAGGTGCGCGATCTCATCATAATTCTCGATATATCCCAGCCCTGACGGCCCCAGCAGCAAGCCGGCGACCAGTAAGCCCGGTATTGCACCAAGCCCGAGGAATTGAAACACGGGAACGACAATAACTGCCGCAGATAACAGCAGGATGATGTCAGTCAGGTATTCAATATTCACCAACGTCTCCCCATCGCTGCAAAAACGGCACATCCATAACGGCTTGAACGCCCGTTACTCACGGATTGCCGGCAATGATCACTGGCGCACCCGCAAGTGATCATGCAGCGTTTCCCGGCAGCGTAGTATGCACACTGACAGCTTTATCTGTCACCCCAGGGGATAACAACCGGCTGCAGCTAGCAGTACTGACAGCCGTCCTGCCCGTTTGCCCGCCACTGCAGGCCAGGGAAAGGTGTCGGTTGCCCGACAACAGGCACTGGAGTACATTGACCTGCCGTGCCTGAATAAGCGCCGATAATCTACTAGCAATGCGGACAAAGCCACTCCTGATTCTTGCAGTGCTGCTGATCGCCCGGCATTCCGCTGCCGAGTCCCCGATCGATGCCAGGGACATTATCCGCGATGCCATTGACCATTACCGCGGCCTGAGCTCGTATTCCGAACTCACCATGACCATCCACCGGCCCGACTGGGAACGCCGCATGTCAATTCAGGCCTGGTCTTCCGGCAGCAAGAAAACCCTGGTACGGGTGACGGCACCGCCACGCGATGCGGGCAATGCCACGCTGGTACTGGACGAAAACAAGGTCTGGAGTTTTGCTCCCAGGATCAACCGTGTCATTCGCATACCATCCAGCATGATGAGTCAAAGCTGGATGGGATCGGATTTTTCCAACAAGGATATCTCGAGAACCGACGAGATTGTCGAACAATATGAACATCGACTGCTACGTGTCGACGAGCACGACGGCCACAAGGTCTATGTGATCGAATCCATCCCGCATGAAGAGGCCGCAATTGTCTGGGGCAAGGAGATCAGCCACATCCGCGATGACTATGTCGAACTGGAGCACCAGTTCATCGACCAGGGCATGCAAACCGTAAAAGTACTGAAGACGCTGGATATTCAGAAAATGGGGGGACGCATGTTCGCCGTTCAGCAACGCATGAACATCCTCGAAAAAGTGGATGAATGGACCGAGATCCGTGTGCAAATCCTCGATTTCGACCGGCAGGTCCCGGATTACCTGTTCACCCTGTCCAATCTGAGAAATCCAAGGGAGTAGACATGCCTTATGGTGCGAATGCTGCTCACCAATGTGGTGTCTTGTTTAACTACGTCCAATTGGCCACGGAAACACAGGCAAACACACGGAACCATAAGTGCCTGACTAGAAATCTTACCGTATGCCTCCATGGCGAACCTGGCAGGCCAGTGCTGTTCCCCCGTGGTTGTGGTTTACTGCTGTGCGGCGTGGGCCTGCCTTGATCAGCATCAGCAACACCACCGCTACCCTTGCCTGGCGCAACCTGTGGCGTCACTCGCGCCGCACGCTGCTAACCATTGCGGCGATGGTGTTTGCAGACACCCTGCTGGTTTTCATGCTCGGCCTGCAATTCGGGCAATACCGCATGATGATCGATAATTCGCTGCGCGTCTTTACCGGCCAGATGCAGGTACAGGCCCGCGGTTATCTTGATGAACCGCACATGTTCCGCAGTATCCCCGCAGCCGACAAGCTGGCAACAAGCATACGCAACAACACCCGGCTCGATGCCGTAGCGGTGCGCGGCTATGGCTTTGCGCTGGTGTCGTCCGGGGCACGCACCATCGGGGCGCAGATCAGCGGCGTTGACCCGCAGCATGAACCACTGGTATCGAGCATCCCGGGACTGGTGAAACAGGGACGCTATCTGCAGGGCAGCAACAGCAATGAACTGGTGGTCGGCAGTACCCTCGCACGCAATCTGAAAGTCAGTCCCGGTGATGAACTGACGTTGCTCGGCAGTGGCCGGGATGGTTCTATTGCCGCAACCGTGGCACCGGTGGTCGGTATCTTCGAATCCGGTAACCGTGATCTCGACCGGCAAATGCTTAGCATGCCTCTTGATACCTTCCGCGAGGTGTTCAGCATGGGCGACCATGCACACAGCATAATCATCGGCGGTGAGCGCAGCCAGGCAGACAGCATTGCTGCCGGCGCCCGTGCCGCGTTGCCAGCCGACGGAGAGCTGGTGTTGCTTTCCTGGGAGAAATTATTGCCGGGGCTGAAGCAGGCCATCCAGGCAGACTTCACCAGCGCCTGGTTTATGTACCTTGTGCTGATCGTGCTGGTCGCCTTCGGCGTGCTCAACACCATGCTGATGTCGGTCCTTGAACGCACACATGAATTCGGAATCTTGCTGGCACTGGGAGTGCGTCACGGCAGGCTGGGACGGATGATCATCACCGAGTCGGCAGTGCTCGCCGCGATCGGCCTGCTGCTCGGCATGCTCGCGGGCGGCATGGTAATCTGGTACTTCCGGGTCCATGGCTTCACCTATCCGGGCATGGAAGCAATGGGCGAACGTTTTAATATCCCATCGGTGCTGCACCCGGAGGTATCGCTGCGCAGTCTACTGCCCGGTCCGCTGGCAGTATTTATCGCGACGCTGCTGGCCTCACTGTATCCGATCTGGCATATGCGCAAGCTGCGCCCGATAGAGGCCTTGCAGACGATCTGACATGAAGACGCCCTTCTCCATGCTGGTCACTGTCGCGTGGCGCAACCTGTGGCGCAATCATCGCCGCAGCCTGATCATGCTGGCAGCCATCGCGATTGGGCTGTGGGGCATGATCTGGATGACGGCCTTGATGCGCGGCATGGTCGACCAGATGATTGATGATGCCATCAGCACGCTTTCCGGGCATATCCAGATTCATGCCCCTGGCTACCTGGACGACCCCTCGGTCGAACACACCATTGCAGCAGTGGCTGACAACCCGGAACTGGACAAATTGCTGCATTCTCCAGAAGTGACCGCCTGGTCGCAGCGCATTCGGGTACCCGCCGTCATCCGCAGTGAACGCGATGTCTATGGCATCACCCTTGTCGGCATCGACCCGCAACGCGAACGTGGCCTGTCATTTATTGCCGACAGCGTAGTATCCGGTCACTACCTGGAATCGGTTAATGACCAGCACGTGCTGCTGGGGCGCAAGCTGGTTGAGCAGCTGGAGACAAAGCTGGGACGGCGTATTGTGATCCTGAGCCAGGACCCCGACAATAACATTGCCGAACGCGGCTTCCGCATCGGCGGGATTTATGACACCGACCTGCAGGCGACGGAAACCACCTATGTGTTTGCAGGCATAGAGACCGTCCGCCGCATGCTGAAGATGGGTAGCGGCGTTTCGGAAATATCATTACTGGGACATGATTACCGTAATGTGGATGGGCTCGCCGCCGAGGTGCGAGCCGTTGCAGGGACAGCGGAAACCAGCACTTGGCTGCAGCTGGATCCCTACATGGCCTCGATGCTGGATGTCATGGACGGCTTCATTATCGTCTGGTTCTGCATCATCTTTCTGGCGCTGTCGTTTGGCCTCATCAATACCCTGCTGATGGCGGTATTCGAACGCACCCGTGAAATCGGCCTGATCCAGGCACTGGGCATGCCACCCGGCAATATCCTGTTGATGGTACTGGTCGAGTCATCGATCATGCTACTGATTGGACTGCTTGCGGGTAACCTGCTCAGCTGGCTGACGCTCTTGCCCATACGCGACGGCATTGATATCTCCGCGGTGGCCCAGGGCCTGGAGTGGGCCGGCATGAGCAGTATTCTGCTGCCGGCCGTGAAGACTTCGGATGTGCTGCTGGCGAACGGGATCGTGCTGGTACTGGGTGTGCTGGCAAGCCTGTTTCCCGCCTGGCGCGCATCTCGCAAGGTTCCTGTCGAAGCCATTACAAGGATCTGGCAATGATGAATTCCACTGCAGTCAGTTGCCGCAAGGTCAACAAGATATTCGCACAGGGCGAACTCGCCGTGCATGCGCTCACCAGCATCGATCTGGATATCGCGAGCGGCGGCTTCGTCTGCCTGTCCGGCCCTTCCGGATCCGGCAAGACCACACTGCTGAACATGATCGGTGGTCTGGATCGTCCCACCGATGGTGAAATCACCGTTGCCGGTCAGCGCATCGACCGGATGAGCATGTCGGATCTCGCCGAATTGCGTTTGCAGCACATCGGCTTCGTATTCCAGGCCTATAACCTGATCCCGGTGCTGAGTGCGCGCGAAAATGTCGAGTTCGTCATGCAGCTGCAGGGGGTACCGAGCAGTGAACGCAGGGACCGGGCCATGGCAATCCTCGCTGAAGTCGGGCTCCAGGGGATGGAGGACCGTCGTCCGGGTGAGCTATCCGGCGGCCAGCAGCAGCGCGTTGCGGTGGCGCGTGCGATTGTCAGCAAGCCGGCGCTGATCCTTGCCGATGAACCGACCGCCAACCTGGACTCGGTGACTGCCGAGAAGCTCATGCAGCTGATGCGCGACCTGAATTCACAAATTGGCACGACCTTTGTTATCTCGACACACGACAAGCTGATGATGAGCTACGCAAAACGTCTGCTCAAGCTGCATGACGGCAGGATCATTGACGACATCATTCAGGATGACAGGCAGGAATAAGCGCTTGCCATGGTAAACAATGGCAGTTGCAGGAAGGTGGCGTACCGGTGGAGACGCCAGTGGCTGACTGCACTGCTGTTATTGCCCGGCATGTCGCAGGCTGCAGCAGTCGATTACGGCGGTCACCTGAAATACTTTTTCAGCTACTCGGATTTTCCGCAACAATCGGTGTTTGCCGGTGATGAAAATCCCTATCGTGAACAGCTTGGCAACCTGCGCCTGAAACTGGGTAGCCGCGCAGCCCACTGGTCAGGTGAAATCCACTATGTGATGGACGCACTCTACAGCAAGGACCTGGCAAGTTGCCAGATCCGTGGCCTGCTGGTGGTCGACGGCTGTGACCTTTCGTACAGTGATGCAAGGCAGCTGTTTGATTTGTCGACCAGCTCATACCCGGGGGACAATACCCTGCTGCTGCAACGCCTCGACCGCCTGTGGCTGGGTTATACAAGCGACCGCCTGGTTGCACGCTTCGGCAGGCAGGCAATTAGCTGGGGCAATGGCATGGTGTACAACACCCTCGACCTTTTCAACCCGTTTGCCCCGGATACCATCGACACCGAGTACAAGAACGGCGAGGACATGCTCTATCTGCAGCGTCTGTTCGACAACGGTGGCGACCTGCAGGCACTGCTTATCCCGAGACGCGACATCCGTAGCGGGGAGCTGGAACGCCGCGAGTCCGCGGTTGCCGCCAAGATGCACTGGCTGCAGCAACAGTATGAACTGGACCTGCTGCTCGCGAGGAACTATGGCGATAACGTACTGGGTGCCGGCTACACCACCGAGATAGACGAGAATGTCATTAACGCCAATCTCAGCCTGACAGACACCGGTGATGACACGGTGTTCTCGGCAGTCCTCAATTACAATTTTTCTGCCATCATTCGTGACCGTAACCTGAGCGGCTTCATCGAATTCTTCTATAACGGCTTCGGCCTGTCCGGTCGACAAAACTCTATACAGGATGTCATGGATGATCAGCCGCTTTACTCGCGCCTGCTGCGTGGTGAACTGTTCACGACAGGCCGCTACTATCTTGCCGGCAGCATACTGCTCGAGATGACGCCATTGCTGCAGTTCAACCCGACCCTGTTCATCAATCTGGGGGATGGCAGCGGCATGCTGCAATTTCTCGGCAGCTACAGCCTGGCAGAGAACCTCGACCTGCTGGCCGGCTTCAACCTGCCGGCCGGACCGGACGGCAGCGAGTTCGGTGGACTGGATACGGGGGATCCGGACGGTCGTTTGCTGACACCGGCAAACACCCTGTTCGCGCGTCTCGCCTGGTATTTTTGAGTCCCGGATAGCACCTGTAGCAGCGGCGGGGGACCCGTCTCCTGCAGGTTCATGGAAACGGCAGTAGCCGCATGAGGCAGCGATCAGGCAGTCAGGCTGGCAAACAATGTCGGCAACTTTTCAGGCAAACGGTCGACGTTGTCGATGATCGTATAGTTGTTCGCACCGAAGATGCGCTTCACGTAGTCATCGGCATTCGGGTCCAGCGTCAGGCAATAGCTGAGCACGCCTTTGGTATAGAGTTCTTCCACGGCCTTCTTGGTGTCGTGGCGAAGGTGCTGCGGATCCCGTTCATCGATATCCGCCGGTTCGCCATCGGTCACCAGCAGGATCAGTTTGCGTTTCTCCGGCTGCTTTAACAGGTGATGGCCTGCATGCCGCATTGCCGCGCCCATGCGTGTGGAAAGCCCGCCTTTCATGCCGGCCAGGCGTGCCTTGGCCTCATCACCAAAATGCTGGCTAAAATCCTTGAAGCGGTAGTACTGCACATCGTGACGTCCATCCGAAGCGAAACCGTGAATGGCAAAGGGGTCGCCGATGCCCTCGATAGCGGTGGCCACCAGGGTCGCCGCCTCGCGTGTCAGTTGCAGCACGGTTTTATCCGAGCCGGTCATCGTTTCGTTGGTCGACTCGGACAGATCCAATAACAGTATCACGGAAAGATCACGAGTCTTGAGTACATTGCGCATGGTAATGCGGGTGTTGGGCTGCGCACCCATGCGAATTGCAACCATGGCGTCAATGGCCGCATTGATATCGATTTCATCACCGTCTTCCATATTGCGTACCCGCTGCACACCCTCCGGAGTCAGCAGGTCGATGATCTGTTTGATGCGATGCGCTACCGGCCGGTATTCGGTGATGATGTCTCGAATCGCGTCCGGGTCTCCCATTGGCTGGCGACGTTCGTAGACGGTTACCCAGTCCGGACGTGCCAACTGGATGTGGTAGTCCCATTCATGATAGTGAAACGGGTCCGAAACCGGTTCCTTACCCCACATTTCATTGAAGCTCTTGGTGTTCTCCAGATCATCTTCATAGGGATACATTTCGGTGCTACAGGTCCAGATCTCCTGGGCATCGTCACCGGCGAGTTCGCAGTCGACTTCATTGGCCATTTCCATCACGCTGACCTGACGGCGTAGCTGGCGCTGACTGGCGGGTACATACTCATACTCCACGTCCCAGCTGAGTTCCTCGAATTCCCAGACGAAACGGTTGTCATCCCGATAGGGAATACGGATGCGCTCCAGAATACGCAGGCTGGGCACTTCCTTGAGATCGGAGAAATAATTAAACAGTTCCAGTCCCATGTGCCACGAGAACCGTGCATCATCCTGGCGCTCGTGAATCTGCTGATGAAAGCGGTCGGAAAATTCGTTCAGCGCAGGCTGATCACAGCGAACCTCGTGATCCAGCAGCATCCACGCAACCCTTTCCAGCATCCTCATAGTCGGGTGCTCAGGCGCCTCGTCGTACTGCAGCGACAGCAGCGAACACCACAGTTTCTTCAGACCTGGAAACTCCTGGGTCGCCTTGTATTCAACGCGTGCATCCTCCAGCAGCCCGATAAAGCTCATTTGTGCCGGCGACAGCCCTTCGGCCGAAATCGCGGCACGTGTATAAACCAGGTGTGCGGCCATATGGGCGGCCGTGGCACGATACACCTCGAGGCCGGGAATATCACCGATGTTATCAACGGCGTCTGGCATGTGCAGCACATGCGTTGCGATATAGGGGCGGAAATCGGCGAAGTCGGCACCGGTGGGGCGCAGGAAGAAATCCCGGCCCCAGAGGGCGCGCAGGTAGAAATTGAGTTTCCGCTGGGTTTTCACAAACAGGATGCCACGGCGTTCTTTCTGCAGCATGGCCCGGCTGTCCTTGGACTCCAGGTTGAAGTAGGCAGTCAGGTTGTTGTAATCGCGGCGATAGGCCTGGGCACCAAAATTGGCCCAGCGCCGCAAGCCGCTCAATGTGAGCTTTGAGAGCAGTTCATCGATGTGGTTCAGCATCGGCCGCACACCACGTGACGCAGTCGATGCGATCTGATGCACCAGTGTCAGGTAGCCGCGAAACAGTTCGGTATCGCCCAGTTGGCGAGCGGCAGTGGGCATACTGTTGAATAGCAGTTCGATGACCTCACCCGAGGTCATCGAGGAAAGTTTCATCGCAGCGGTAATGCAGTCCGTGATAATGTCCTCACCGCATTCCTTGGCGACCAGCGGGATTTCCTGCAGGTAGGTGGTAACCACACCGCTACCGCGGCCCAGATTCGTGAGTGCCTTGGCGCCATCCAGGTATTCCTGCAGACCGGCGGGCGACATGACACGACTGGCCTCCTGAAAGGTCGCTTCCAGCACGTCACGGATTTCAGGCGCGGCATCCTTCAGCGCCTCGTCGTAATCTTCCAGTTTTATCGACATGTCAGCACCCTGACAAAGGTCCGTTCAAGCAAATCAACCAAAGAACGTCTGCACGGCGGCATTCAGCGTGTCACGCATATCCGGATCATCCGTCAGCGGTGTTACCATGGTCATACTGCAAGCCGCTTCCGCATCCACGCCCTTGGAGATCAACTGGCCCGCATAGACCAGCAGACGCGTTGAAATACCTTCATCAAGACCATGCCCCTTGAGGTTGCGGGCACGGTGTGCGATCTGCACCAGTTTCTTTGCGGTGGACTCGTCGACCCCGGATTCCGTAGCGACGATCTGTATCTCCAGCTTTTCTTCCGGGTAGTCAAAGTCAAGTGCACCGAAACGCTGCTTGGTGGACTGTTTCAGGTCCTTCATCAGGCTCTGGTAACCCGGGTTGTAGGAGATGACCAGCTGAAAATCCGGGTTCGCCTCGATCAGTTCACCCTTCTTGTCGAGCGGCAGGGTACGACGATGGTCGGTCAGCGGGTGGATGACCACGGTCGTGTCCTGGCGCGCCTCAACGACCTCATCCAGATAGCAGATCGCACCAATACGTGCCGCCGTGGTTAAGGGACCATCCTGCCACTTGGTACCATCCTTGTCGAGCAGGAAGCGGCCTACCAGATCGGATGCCGTCATGTCCTCGTTACAGGCAACGGTGATCAGTGGCTTGCCCAGCTTCCAGGCCATGTATTCGACAAAGCGTGACTTACCGCAGCCGGTTGGGCCCTTGATCATCATTGGCATGCGTACATCGTATGCAGAGGTGTACAGCTCGATCTCTTTGCCAATGGCCTGGTAATACGGTTCGGTCTTGATTTTGTACTGTTCAATATCCACTAGTTCAGACATAACACACCTTTTTTCCGTCGTTGTTACTTTTCATCGATGATTTCATCTTCGCCAGACCAGCCGGCGGCCTTTGCCCGGGCAATGGCCGCACCATGTATACGCTGGTGACGCTCTCGCAGGGCAGCTGGCAACTGGCTGACCATGCAGCCGTACTTGTCCCATTCAGCATTGACCTTGTCCAGCAGCATAGCGATCTGGCCGACATTCCAGCCCTTGCAGGTTTCCGTCTCCGGCAGCAATTCGAATACCCAGGCGTCGCGAATGATCTTGCCAATAGGGGTCATCGCACCATTGATGTCGTTATCGATCCCTACGTAGCTATCAGGTTTTTTCATAAGTAAAAAATCATAATTAAAAAGCCCCTGACCCAACGGCTGCCGGGCAGGGGCTTCAGGACCCAGCTAAGCGCGGTGCTTACACAGCCGTGCCACGGTAAATCACCATGGCAGCACCTGCAGACTGTGCAAAATTATCGAACCCCAGCAGGCGCACGTGGTTTTTCGGATGTGCCTTGTGACAGGCTTCCAGCTCCGCCAGGATCGTGTCGACATTGGTCTCGCCGAACATGGGCAGCTTCCACATGTACCAGTAGTGGCCGGTTGCGTTCTCCGGTTCCGTGTGTTCAATCCCCGGGTTCCAGCCCTGGTCCACAATGTACTGGATCTGGGCGCGCGTCGATTCTTCGCTCAGGGGCGGCAGGTAAGAAAAGGTTTCAAACTTGCGGCTCTGGGCGGCATCGCTCAAACTCGAGTTGTAATCTTGTACGTCACTCATTTTGCTATTCTCCAACTGATTTTCATGGAATTTGACTGCACGGGGGGGGAACTGCTGGCCCCGCCCGTGCCGTATCAGACGACTGCGTGCTTATTTATGTGCGACGTCGATCTTGTCAACGGTATCAAATTCGAATTTGATTTCTTTCCAAGTATCCATGGCAGCAGCCAGTTCCGGACTGCTCTTGGCAGCCGCCGTAAGGATCTCCTTGCCTTCTTTCTCCAGTTCACGGCCCTGGTTGCGTGCCTCGACACAGGCCTCAACAGCAACACGGTTGGCAGCTGCACCCGCGGCATTACCCCACGGGTGGCCCAGCGTACCGCCACCAAACTGCAGCACGGAATCGTCGCCAAAGATGGTGACCAGTGCCGGCATGTGCCAG
>JAJDNX010000043.1 GCA_022340485.1 Gammaproteobacteria bacterium
GCAAGCGCCCAGGTCAGGCTGAATGGCAGGCACAGGAGCAGCAACACGACAACCCGGACGGGCGCTGGCGACCCCTTCATGCCCCCTACCCGGGTTATTGACCTGCTACCACTGGTAACCCAGTTTGGCGCGATAGGTGGTGTCTGTCGAGTCAACATCGGCGGGTGCACCGCCATCATAGTCAACCTCGGCCTCTAGACTTGCGACGATACCTGCGTACAGGGGAAAGCGAAAGCCGGTCCATGACTGGATAACCAGGTCTCCGGCGTCTTCCAGTGACAGCAAGCCGTTGTCGCGGTGATAGAACTGGATGCGGTCGGGGATGATGAACCAGTCAAAATCGACCAGCCAGGAGAACGCCATATAATCCTTGTCCTCGGCAGCAATGAAGTCTTCGTCGACATAGGTAAGACCGGCGTCGGTACTGAGATTCAGGTTTGGTGTTTCATAAAACTGGTAACCCACATGAGGACCGATTTTTGACCGTAGATCCAGGTCTGCGAATTCATCATGTTCAAAACCCGCATTGGCGCCGTAATAAAATTTTTCCGTCTGGAAATGGTCGTATTTGGCTGTCACCAGCCAGTTTTGGGCTGTCGTCTCTCCAAAGTTGCTATCTTTCTCGTACTGACCGTAGACGGTTACACGGTCGTCCTTCCAGCGTAATCCGAGGTTGCCGTCCAGATCATTCTCGTCACTGACCGTATTGCCACGCTGGTAGACCAGGGAAGCATTCAGCCGCCCGGTGAACTTGTAGCCTTCACCATAGCGCCAGGGTTCCGGATTGATGAAGGCAATGGCATCGGGCTCAAGCGATTGAGACGTCCCCTCGGTCACCGCCGTGACGACAGTGGCATCCTCCGTATACTTGATGTCAGTCGCTTCCAGCAACTCTTCATTCTCAAGCATGATCTGTACCGGTTCATCCGCCTGCAATTCACTGACCTGGTCCCATTTTACCTTGATCACACCGGCATAGCTGGTCTTGAATTCCAGCGTGCCGTCTACCTGTTTGACCACCTTGCCAAGGAGGCGGGAGCCGTCCTTCATGAGCAGTTCATCTGCGGATGAAGGTGCAGCCGCCAGCAGCATGACAACAAGCAGGGAAAGGCAGCGGGTCAGTCGAATTGTTAAAGCCTGCATTACGTTCATGTCGTCTTATCCTGGAATCTAGCTTTGGTTAATTGGCCCTGGCGCGATGTGGGCGCTGGGATTTTACTCGAGATGACCGTAAATTCCACGCACAGTTGACACTCTGACGGATTTTTCCGCTGCCTAGTCCAGATAACGCGCCTGCCACTGCAAGTACTTGTTGTGGACGAATTCCGCGTAGGCGGCCTTGTCGCTGAAGCCCACCGGATCAATGGCATCGTAGATATAATAATTGGCCCGGTTGTTGCCTGTGGTCATCATATGCCAGATCTTGTGCAACAGCGTTTGCGGCGCGCGCCATTCAAAGTCGTCCTGTGATTCGTAATGCAGAAAGACCGGCAGGATCGGTATCCCGGTACGCAAGGAGATATCAAACGCACCATAGCGGAATGAGTCAAATATACGCCGCCCCTTGCAACCGCCTTCCGGGTACAGCGCAATATTAATGCCTTCGCGCAGTTTCGATTCGATTTCCCCGGCAGCGGCGTTGCGTGATTCCCTGGATTCACGGTGTACATAGAGCGAACCGGAGGCAGTGCTGATACGACCAACCAGCCACCAGTCCCTGACCTCGATCTTTGCCAGGGAATGCACTGGAAAGACCGCCGGTATGCCGATGTCTTCAAACGCGGAGGGGTGATTGGCCACCAGGATGTAGTGTTGCGGCAGGGGCCGTGTATTTTTCTGGTGCACCCGCAGGTCAACCCCCAGTGCCCGCACAAAGGAGCGGCACCAGATCCGAAACAGCGGAAAATAAAAACTCTTCGTCACGGATCCTGGCAGGTAGGACAACAGATACAGAAAGAGCGTGAACAGTGTCAACTCAATCCAGCAAATGATTCGCCACAGCAGCTGCGCCACAAATTGGATCAACGTCTCTCCCCCTCAGATCAGGTAGCCGTCAGCTTAACCAACTTTCGTCTGAACGCGAAACCAATCGTTTGGAAAAACAAGGCTCAATGAGGGCCCTGCCAGGGTCCCATGAGCACTGAAAGGCAGGATCACTCTACCCAACGTGGGTCCTGGCAAACGGAATTGCGATCACAGCCCCTCTACTGGATTCGTATACAGCAGGATATTTAAGTCTTTTACTACAATGTGTTATATAATTTAAATAGATTTTTGTTGATCTTGTCGACCGGTCCACGAGCGCATTGGTTATGCCTTCATACATTGATACCCGGAACAGATGCCCAAGCCCTGAGTCACGCTACCTCCGCAGCCTCTGCGGAGGTGATTGACCTGCTGTCGCTAGCCCAGTCTGGACAACACATCCAGAATGACACTGCCATCGATCGGCTCAAGTTCGTGACTCACCGGCACAGTTACCAGTGATGAGCGTCCCTGCAGTGCCGGCACATTGTTCATGTCCTGGCTATAGGCAGGCACGATGTAATCACCCCAGCCTGCCTGAGCAGGGCCCCGGACTATTGAAATGTATTTGATATCAGGATGCACCTGGGCATTCAGCCAGTACAGCAGGGTACCGGGTTGCGGGCGCACCAGGTCCACATAGAGACTGCGCGAACGCATCGCCGTGTGATACGCACCACCGCCGAAGAAATCCGTCACCAGTGAAATGGGGAAAGGGATATCGGTGGCGTCCAGCGCCTGCTCTGCACGCGAGGTCCCCAGGTGTGGACTGGCAATGGTAATCAGGGCCTTCACATTTTTGTGGCTACCAAGCACCAGCGCTGCGCGAGCCACCACTCCGCCGGCGGAATGTCCGATCAGGATTACGGGCTCATCCTTGTGCACCTGGCTGATCGCACCCAGTATTTGCTCTAACTGGTAGACCTGCACCAGCACCGGCGCTTCGGATGGCAAATCGACCGCGTAAAACTTGTGGCTGGCGTTCAGACCCGGCGCAGGTATCAACTGTACACCCGCCGGGCCACTGACATAGACACCAGCGCGTTGCCAGTCGTGTTGCTGCAGCAGGGCTGTCACGCCACTATCATCCCAGGTATGCGCGCTGGCAAGGTAGCCATGCACCAGCACCAGCACATCTGCCCGAACGGGCAATGAAAGCAGGCCCGCGACAAGCAGCATTATCGCTACGAATCCTTTTTTCATGTCTGTTCCTCGTCTATGCAAACAATTGCGGCAGGTCCGTTGGCATCCTGCACAAAAGATCCTTCAAAAAAAACGGGGGTGACTCTTGCGAGCCGCCCCCGTTTGGCTTTCTGGCTGTTAGAGCTACTTACTGGGCAGCAGGTGCAGCCGGGGCAGCCTGAGGGGCAACCGGGGCAACACCATAAGGTGCAACACCATAAGGAACGCCGTAACCATAAGGAACACCGTAGCCATAGGGACCATAACCATAGCCATTGTAGTAATCGCCATAACCACGTCCATAACCACGTCCATAACCATGTCCACGGCCACTGCCACTGCCATGCATGTTGAAACCGAAATCGCCATCACCGAAGAAATCACCAAGGCCATCGCCCCAGCCATCACCCCAGCCATCATTACCATAACGGTCACCACCCCAAGGACCCCAGCCACCCCAGGCATGAGCGGAGCTAGCAGCAATCGCAATTGCGGCAGCTAAAACTGTAGTAGAAATCTTTTTCATGTTCATTCTCCAAGTAAGCTTAAGTAGTATCAATTGAGTTAGTCATTCATATGACTGCAAGTAGTATATAAGCGTTTTCTAATTTTAGCAAGTTATTATTTAATAAATTTTACTACGCTTAATAAATACGAATAATTATATTAATTACAATAAGATATTATGTTTTCACACATTTTACATCATGTGGCTAGATCGGGTGGTGGATATATTATTCAATAATTTCCATAGGTTACAGTCCAATGAAATATTTTTCCCGCTACATCTGAATATAAAAAAATTAATCGATCCCGATATGCCAGCATTATCAAAACCCTACACCTGGTCACGCGGAATATGGGAAATTTGCGTCAATCAATTGTGGTTGACACTGCTGGGCGTTGAGGGCGTAATGAATACCGTCGTAGGTCAGAGCTTGCATGCAAGGAGCGAACATTGGAAAACATTATCTTCGATGTAGACCAGCTGTCACGTCTGAGCAGGACCGAGCAGGCACAATGCCTCGAAGAGGCGGCGCGCCGGATCGATGACATTCAACGTGCTGCCGCCAATGATCCAGCCTCGTTATCGTGGATAGATCAACAGCGACAATACCTAGTGGATATGCAGCAGCTGATATTTGAGTGTTAGCCCAAACACCAACCTCCTTTTGAACCCGCCTGTTGGCGGGTTTTTTTTGCCGCAACCCGGGTAACTCGCGCTCACCTTCACAACACGCTAGTCTTGAGGTTATTCCAGACAAGAAACAACAAGAGACAATAACCATACTCGCATGCGTAGCTGGCTGGTCAGTCATCTGGTATCTTTACTTGTCATCGCCAATGGCACGCCGGTGCTGCTCAGCCTGCTGCTGGGCACACGCTGGGACTGGCCACTGGATAACCATCACCAGTACAGAGACAAGCGTCCCTTGCTGGGTCCATCCAAGACGCTGCGCGGCCTGATTGGTGCCCTCCTCGTCACTGCACTGCTGGCACCGCTGTTTCAGCTATCGCTGCTCGAGGGCGCCAGCTTTGCACTGCTGGCGATGCTCGGGGATCTTTGTTCAAGCTTCGCCAAGCGGCGCCTCGGGCTTGCATCCGGCCACTCGGTACCGCTACTGGACCAATTCCCGGAATCCATACTGCCTCTCTGGGGCATGCAAACGGTATTCGGGGCCAGCTGGGCCGAGATGGCTTTGGCAGTGCTCATCTTTATGGTGATTGATCTGCTGCTCTCCACCCTGCTCAGGTCTGTGCGGGCCTGAAAGAAGCACCGCAAGCCCGGCCGGTCTGGCAATATTCAGGCGCAATGCAGGTGATGCAGGGTGATCTCGGGAGGGCAATTGATACGCAAATCGACAACAGAGGCACCTGAACCTGCAGAGGTATACCCCGACAAGTTGTGATAACGCCAGGCACCGACACAAAATTTACGCGGGCAAGCCGCATTGCACATCAGCGCAATCCCCCCCGGCAGGCACATCTGGCCAGCATGGGTGTGGCCGCACAACATTACATCAAAGTCAGCGTGGGCAGCATGCCGGTAGATCTCGGGCGAATGTGCCAGCAGTATAGATACCGCCCCGTCGGGAATATCATCGCCGGCCTTTTCGATATTGTCTGCACGGTAGTAGTGCGGATCATCAATACCTGCCAGGTAGATGGTTTCTCCACTGCGCCGCAACATAACCTGTTCGTTTAGCAGCATATGAATCCCCATTGACTCCATCGCCGGGACCATACAAATCGTATCGTGATTGCCCAGCACCCCGTATACCTCCCCTGTCAGGTGTGTCCGCACCTGTTGCAGACCCTGGATGGCAGCCTCGTAGGGACCATAGGTTTCCGCCTTGAAGTCTCCGGTTAATACACACAGGTCATAGTCCAGATGGCGAACCGCGTCAATCAGCACGTGCGGAAAGTCGTCTGCCATATCGAGATGCAGATCGGAAATCTGTAATATCGTGAAATGATTAAAGCTGGATGGCAACCGTTCCAGCGTGATGTGATTGTGGCGAAGCCTGATCTGACGTGCATTACGCCTTGCCCGACCATGCAGCAACAGCAGCCGCAGGCCGTTGCGAATAAGGGAGCGCAGTGCATACCAGTTTTCGATATGGAAGAAATTTCGCCCCTGGCCGAATATCCGGCGCTCATAATCGCGCTCTATCCCGAGGCGTTGCTTGAGATGAACCCTGCCAACACGCTGCTGCAGCAGTGCATAGGTCGCGTCATCGGGTGAACGGGAAGTCATACGTCATTGTTACGGGAGCCGGGATAGATTTCAATCCATGCAGGCCGTTCACCCGGTTTATTCAACACCTTCAACAGGTGGCCCTGCGAAATTCCTGTAAAATGCAGGCATCTGCTGAATCGCTCGCCCGCAGGGTGCATCATCACCGGACAGCAAAGCATCCGCGTTTGTGATCGCTGTGGGCCTTTGCTACGGTTGCAGCAGGCAGACCAGCAGCGGTCCGCATGTGGCCCATACACCCGAGGGGAACCGATTATGAACCTGGAGAAAGTCTTTTTTGCATTCTTCATTGTCCTGGCGCTGACACTGAATTTCGGCTTCTTTGTGGGGGGCATGGATGACCCCAATCATCACAATGTATACGAACTGTATGCCGCACTGGTCGTCAGCCTGATTGCCACCATCATGAAGTTCGGCGACCGTGCCCACATCGGTGCGGTGTTACTGGCCACCAGCCTGGTTGCCGATTTGCAGCTCATTGCCGCCGTGATCGTCTGGACCATATCCGTCCATGCCACGGATGCCGGCATGACGCCTTTGGCATTGTCCAGCGTCGTATCGCTCTCCGGTGGAGCCTTACTGGCAAACATCACCTCTGTCATTATTTTGGTCACTGAAACCGTCATGTTCCGCCGTTGAGCAAGGCGGCCGCGACTGTGGCATAACGGACTAGCTGACCGGCCATGCATAATCTCCTCTATCTGCTGCTGCGGCGCATGCGCTTGCCGCTGATTGTAATCATACTGGCCTATGCGCTATCCATTCTGGGCCTGGTGCTGATTCCCGGCATGGACGACCAGGGAAACCCCTGGCGCATGAGTTTTTTCCACGCCTTTTATTTTGTGAGCTTCATGGGCTCCACGATCGGTTTCGGTGAAATCCCCTACCCGTTCACCGATCCGCAGCGCATCTGGACGACGGTCGCCATGTACCTGACCGTCATCTCTTGGCTGTATGCCATCGGTTCACTGTTTGCGCTGCTGCAGGATCCCGGTTTCAAGCGGGTCCTTGCGTTCACGAGATTTACCAGGGAAGTGAAAACGATCGGCGAACCGTTTTACCTGATTTGTGGGCTGGGGGATGCCGGCAAGTTGGTGATACGCGAGCTGGCAGCCCACAACATTCGCAGCATCGTCATTGACAGGGATGACAACAAGATCCAGTTGTTGCGCCTTGAAGACCTGCCAATTGTCGTCCCCGGCATCAGCGCAGATGTCACCAACACCTCCACACTGCTGGCTGCCGGTTTGATGAAACCGGAATGCCAGGGCGTCGTTGTCCTCACCGGTAACGATCAGGTCAACATGACGGTTGCCATCACCAGCAAACTGCTGGCACCCGATCTGACGGTTATCTGCCGTGTCGAATCACATGATGCACAGGACAATATCGCCTCCTTCGGTACGGATTACCTCATCAACCCGTTTGATACCTTCGCCAAACGATTTGCCATGATGTTCCAGTCCCCCAGCATGTACCTGGTATACGAATGGATGACCAGTATCCATGAATCGCCACTGAGTGATTTTGCAGTACCTCCCCGGGGCATCTGGGTAGTGTGTGGATATGGCCGTTTTGGCAAAGCCGTACAGCAAAGCCTGTCCTTCAAGGGCATACGGACCGTCATTGTCGAGGCGGATATCGACAAGACCGGGGCACCCGAAGGCACCATCGAGGGCCGGGGAACGGAGGCCATTACCCTGTATGAAGCCGGAATCGAGCAGGCAGTAGGGCTGATTGCCGGGACCGACGATGACGCCAATAACCTCTCCATCATCATGACGGCACTGAAGATCAACGAAAAACTGTTTGTCGTGGCACGGCAGAACCTGAGCACCAATGACACCCTGTTCGCAGCCGCCGGTATCGACATCATTATGCAGACGGGCAGGCTCATCGGCCGGCGCGTGGTTGACCTGATCACCACACCGCTGCTGACGGACTTCCTGCGCATGGCAACAGACCAGAACGAAAGCTGGGCCAATGTACTGGTGAGCCGTGTAGTTGGAGTATTGGACAAACCTCCGGAATCCTGGGTGATGACCATCTCGCGGCAGCAAACCCCGGCGATAATGGAACTGCTCAGCAGGGGTTGTCCCACCACACTGGGCAGTCTGCTCACCGACCCGCGCGATATCACCACCCCCCTGCCCTGTGTCGCGCTCTACCTCAAGCATGCCGACAACAACGAGGTATTGTTGCCGGGAAATGAGCTCCAGTTGCGGGAAGGCGACCAGTTGCTGTTCTGTGGCCAATCCGACGCCGAGACACATATGCTCTGGAGCGCCCGAAATCTGCACGCCCTCAGCTACATCTGCAGCGGTATGGACTCACCCAGCGGTACGTTGTGGCGTTGGCTCGAGGCACGCAAACAACGCCGCGGTCGCACCCAGTGAGAGATGGCATGTGATATGCAGAGATTTTATCGAACCCAAAGCCAGCCCAGTGTTGACCACAGCAATGGGCATTACCGAGGTCTCGATATGAAAACTCTTGAACTTCAGTTGATTACAGTTGGACTTGATGACGGCAAGCAGGGCATTTTCGTCGGCCTGCCATTGCTGTCACAACAGGCCGGTGATACCGCTGGCCATATAGAAAATATATGGTTTTCAGATATTAAGAAGGTACCCGACAGCCTGACCATGAATGAACTCATGCAACTGGTAGTGAAGCAACTGTGCGACTGCATGGGAACTGTTCAGTAGACTGAGTTCGCCAATTTCCCGGCATTTCGTCAATGAATTGCCACAAGCAGCGGGATCGTTGACGCCGACCCCTTGAGTCAGCGCACGCAGCAGCCTTTGGCCTGAGCTCGATTCTGTTAGAGAATAACCGCTCGACAGACAGCCACGGCCAATATCGCCCAGAATAAGCATGAACATCTCGGTCATTATACCTACCTGGAACCGTGCCAGGCGCCTCGCCCGTGCACTGCAGTCGGTGTTTGCACAGCGTCTCCTGCCCGCAGAAGTCATTGTTGTAGATGACGGTTCGACCGATGACACGCACCGTCTTGTTCACCGTCAATTTCCCGAGGCCCGTTATCTCTACCAGCCACACAACGGTGTCAGCAGTGCCCGCAATACCGGTATACACGCAGCCACCGGTGACTGGATTGCACTTCTTGACTCGGACGACCGATGGCAACCCGAGAAGCTGGCATTGCAAGCGCAATCTGTACAGGCCCACCCAGAGTATAAAATCTGTCACTGTGACGAAATCTGGATACGCAATGGCCTACGCGTTAACCCCATGAAGAAACATGCCAAACGGGGGGGCAATATCTTCCGGCATTGCCTGCCGCTGTGCGTCATCTCACCCTCTGCCGTGATGATTCAGCGCGATCTTTTTGCCGAAGTCGGCCTGTTTGATGAACGCCTGCCGGCCTGCGAGGATTATGACCTGTGGCTGAGAATCTGTGCCCGGTACCCGGTGTTGTACATTGACAAGCCACTCCTCATCAAGGAAGGCGGCCACAGCGACCAGTTGTCACGGCATCACTGGGGTATGGATCGCTTCCGTATTCATGCACTGGAAAAGATACTGGCCTCCAACACCCTGGATGCCGCGAACCATGCCGCAGCGCTCGCTACGCTGATGGAAAAGCTGGCCATTGTAATCAAGGGCGCAGTCAAACACGGTAATCATGAGCTGCTTGAATCGTACCGCGAGAAACAGCAGCGCTATTGCCGTGACAAGACACTGCCGGCAGGCTTCCCAGCATGATAAACCTTGTGGTTGCCCTGCCTGCCGAGGCACGGCCACTGATCGAGTTTTACCGGCTCACGGAAAAAACGACCATCGGCAGCTTTCGTGTGTATCGACACCAGGACATGTCGCTGGTCATCTCGGGCCCGGGCAAAATCGCGGCAGCGGCAGCGACTGCGTTACTGGCCGGCAACAATACCTCGGCAAAACAGGCAGCCTGGCTGAATGTCGGCGTTGCCGGTCATGCAACGTATGCCATTGGAAAGAGCCTGCTTGCGCATCGTATTACCGATCAGGCAACCGGACAGAGCTGGTACCCGCCACAACTGTTCGACCTGACAACGACCACAGCCTGCCTGCTAACCGTTGATGCCCCTGAAAACAGCTATCACCAGGAGGTGGCCTACGATATGGAGGCCAGCGGCTTCTATGCCGTGGCCGGACGTTTTTCAAGCCACGAGCTGGTGCAATGCTTCAAGGTGGTATCGGATAACCGCGAACAGTCCGCTGCCACCCTCACGGCCGCATCCTGTAGCCGGCTGGTGACAGAGAAACTGGATGAAATCGAACAGCTGGTCGGGGCACTGCTGGCAATGGTGCAGGACTACAATTCCTGGCATGCACCGCATGCAGGGCTGGAACAGCTAGCCAGCCACTGGCACTTCACCGTATCGCAGCAGCACCAGCTTGCGGAACTCGCCAGGCGCTGGAAGGTCCTCATGCCGCAGCAGCCGCTGTGGCTCGAAGGGCTTGAGAAAAAGCGCAACGCCAGCGCCGTATTACACTGCCTGCGGCAGCAGCTCGATTCATTAACACCGGCCGTTACCCAAGAAACACCCGCAAGCCGTGTTTAGTATCATCTATGTAGAGCAGCAGGTCGCTGAACATCCGCGTACCCAGGCGATTTGCGCGCGCTTCCCAAAGGCAGCGCGGGTTTCATGCGATCGTTATGGCGAGATTTTCAATCCGAACGCACAGGATTTCCGTCTGCAGAAGCGCAGACCCTCCCTGATCCTGGCACACAAGCACCATCGGCGCGTACTGGAAGCACCGCATGGCTATGGTCTTGGCGGCCACAGGAACTACTATTTCTCCCACCTGCTGAATTGCCTGTATGACTGTCGCTACTGTTTCCTGCAGGGCATGTACCGCTCGGCGCACTATGTGCTGTACGTAAACTATGAAGACTTCGGGACCGATATCGATACCACGCTGGCAACGGCTGACAATAAGCCCTGCTGGTTCTTCTCCGGCTACGATTGTGACAGCCTCGCCATGGAACCGGTCTCGGCGTTCGTGCAATATTTCCTGCCGTTCTTCAGCCGTCGTCCGCTGGCACATATCGAGTTGCGCACCAAGAGCACACAGATCCGCACCCTGCTGAAACAGACGCCGCTCGATAATGCGGTCATCGCCTTCAGCTTTACTCCCGAGGAGGTCTACCGCGCACTGGAGCACAAGGTACCGACAGTGGAACGGCGCCTGCAGGCCATGCTGCAATTGCAGCAGGCCGGCTGGCAGCTGGGCCTGAGGTTTGACCCGCTCATCTACCAGCCCGATTACCAGGTACAATACCGGACGCTGTTCCGGAAGCTCTTCAGCCAATTAAACAGCCAGCAACTGCATTCCGTCAGCCTGGGAACCTTTCGACTGCCACGAGGCTTTTTCCGAAACATCGTACAGCTCTATCCGGACGAACCGCTATTCGCCGGCACCTTCAGCGATACGCAGGGCATGATTTCCTACCCGCAACCTCTGGAACAGGAAATGACCGAGTTTTGTACCCGCGAAATATTGCAGCACATACCCGAATCACTGCTCTACCCCTGTACACTGGCTTCATGAGGGACCAGGCTAGGCACAAGACCATTCTGGTAAGCGGCGCGAGTTCCGGTATCGGCTATGCCGTGTCCAACCTCCTGCTCGGCAACAACTACCGGGTAATCGGCATGGCACGCAACTTCAGCAAGGCCAATTTTGACAGCAAGGACTTCACAGCCATATCCATTGATCTGTCACAACTGGATGAATTACCTGCACGGCTGGATAGCCTGGTTAAGGAGGAGCAAGCAATTGACGGCGTCATCTGCTGTGCAGGGAGTGGCCGTTTTGGCTCGCTGGAGGAATTCTCCTATGCACAGATCAGCGCCCTGCTTGACCTCAACCTCACCAGCCAGGTCTACCTGGTACGGGCACTGATCCCCGGCATGAAAAGGCGCGCCACCGGTGACATCATCTTTATCGGTTCTGAATCCGCACACACTGGCGGCAAACGAGGCGCCGTCTACTCCGCCGCCAAGTTCGGTTTGCGGGGGCTGGCACAGTCACTGCGGCAGGAGTGTGCCGCCAGTGGCATACGGGTCAGTATCGTAAACCCCGGCATGGTGAAAACCGCGTTCTTCGATGAACTGGACTTTCAGCACGGCGATGAGCCGGAAAACTATATCCTGCCGGAAGATGTTGCCGGGGCGGTGCTTGCCATCATGGAAGCGCGCGCAGGTACCGTGTTCGACGAGATCAATCTGTCACCACAAAAGAAAGTCATACGTTCGCCAAAACCTGGTGCACGGTAACGAAGATACCGCCACTACCATGCAGCTGCATGACAGCGAAGCCGGCTTGTCAATTTCCTCACACTTTATCTATGAATCTTGCCATGGGAATTTACTGTATACTTTTGCGTCATATCGATATGACCGACGGTAACGAACCATGGCAAGAGTAAAAATCTTCAGCACAGCGAGTTGCCCTTTTTGCGTCAAGGCAAAACAGCTGCTGAGCAAATGGAATATATCTTATGAAGAGGCCATGATCGACACCGACCATGCAGCAAGACGCGAATTTTCCACGGCCACCAATGGTGCGCGAACCGTCCCGCAGATTATTATCGATGGCGAATGCATCGGCGGTTTTACAGAACTGACCGAGCTGCACATGGAAAACAAGCTGGATCACCTGATTGGGCAATAACCGGGGGGCCACACTGCATCATGACTGAAGAAAAAATATACCGCATTTCATTCTACAACCAGGGAGACATCTATGAGCTGTATGCCCACGATATACACCAGGGCAATATGTACGCCTTCCTGGAGATCGAGGGGATCATCTTTGGCGAACGCTCTGCGATTGTGGTTGACCCGAGCGAGGAAAGACTGAAAACCGAGTTCCAGGGGGTAAGCCGCACCTATATTCCGCTACAAGCCGTTATCCGCATCGATGAGGTCGACCGTGAAGGCAGCAACAAGATCATCGCGGCGGGTTCACACCAAGGGAACGTTATGCCGTTTCCCTCCCATGCGCCCCCGAGCCAGCACCATTCGGACTGAATAGCGCCCCAAGAAGAGGCAATAAATCCCGATTACTTGCCTTATCTGTCCAAGTATCGTCAAATATCAAGTCAAACAAGGCCTGTTCAACACTGGATACCGGGCAGGCCATACCAATAATATACATGGAGCCCAAACATGGATACTTCCAACATTATTGAACCCAGCCGCCTCACCAACATGCAGGAGATGGAGGTTCATGTGAATGGTCCAAACGGCGCGAACCGCTTGTTCATCTACAGTGGTATGGCAGAAGTCGAGCTCTGCGGCGGCATGCCACACCCGCGCTGGTCCCTGGAAGTAGTCTGTTTTGAGCTGGGCAGAAAATATGACTGCGACAATGGTGAAGATGTCCTCAACATCGTCGCCACGGCTTCAATGGCTGGAGGACGCACCGACGGAGTGGCCAGCTTCGCAGGCTGGCAGATCTTCGGCTCTGCCGGAGAACTGGATACTGAAAGCTGTCGGGTTCGCATGAACATCGCTGCAGGAGCACGGGATACCCAGGCCTTCCTTGAACAGATCTCTTTCCATATCAACGTCCTTGCAAAGGTCAACGAATAGCAGGAACCAATCCTTCCAGCTGGATGCTCCAGGCACAGGGCAGCAACAGATACACAAACCCGGTAACCACCACCACACCGATCAGGTTCAGCCTGAGTCCGGCTGTGGCCATCTGGGTAAGCTGATACAGCGGCTGCTGAACACAATTGCGTTGGGTGGTGTCGCAACCGGAAGCATGAACGCAAACGAAGCGGCAATCACCGCAGCTACCATCAGGCCAATGGGATCGATATCGATAGCTGTTGCCAGCATAAAACCGAGCACAATCCGTTGTGGCGTAACCCCGACCAGACGGATCGTGCACAGCGCGATGCGGTGATGCAGATTCCATTTCTGCATCCTAACGGCTATCAGAAAGCCTCCTAGAAACAGGTAGATGAGATGATTACCATAGGCTCGCCTGACCTCACCGCCAGACAAAACACCCAGTACCGGGAACAGTGCTATCGGTAACAGGGCCGTGGCCGGAATCGGAATGGCTTCAGTGATCCACCACGTGGCCATCACTACAGCAACCGCAGCAACATTCAAACCCTGCTGAGCCAGTCCTTCGGGCAGTGGCAACAGCAGAACCAGCACGAACAGCAGCGGGCCAAGCAGCAGCCCAAGCACACTGTGTTGTTTAAGCAATGCAGTGGCCCGCCTGCAGCACAGGCTGCCGGCAATGACGCGGCAATTCCCATGCATCTCGGTCGATGACAAATGTCATGGAACCATTATCGGTTGTGGCTGGGGGAATGCCAAACCACTGGCTGCATGAATAAAATGAAACAAACCGGCAACCAGACTGTCCATTGGCTAGACATCCGACTACCAAGGGACCCTGTCATGAACACTACCCGCCTGAGCTGCTGGCTCGCCTTGCTGCTTCTCAGCTGTGCTGCATTCAACAGCAGCGCGGCCAGTGACCCCGACAAAACAACGTATCAAACAGCGACTTTTGCCGGCGGCTGTTTCTGGTGTATGGAACCGCCCTTTGACAATCTCGACGGTGTCATTTCGACGACCTCCGGCTATACCGGCGGCAGCAAGGAAAATCCGACCTACAAGGAAGTTTCGCAGGGCGCGACCGGCCATGCCGAGGCTGTGCAAATCGTCTACGACCCGGCGAAGGTCAGCTATAACGAGCTGCTGGATGTGTTCTGGCACAACATAGATCCGACCAACGCGGACGGCCAGTTTTGTGACTGGGGCAACCAGTACCGGAGCGAGATTTTCTACCACAATCGCGAACAGGAAAAACTGGCCCGGCAGTCACTGGCAGCTCTAAACGAACTGAAGCCTTTTGATGCGCCTATTGTGACCAGGGTGACACAGGCTGGTCGCTTTTATCCTGCCGAGGACTATCACCAGGATTACTATCAGAAAAACCCGGTACGCTACAAGTTCTACCGTTACGGCTGTGGTCGCGACAAGCGACTGGAAGAACTCTGGGGAGAGCGCGGCGGGCACTGAATCGGCTTGCGTTGAGTCTCGCTTCTTTATTCAATGGCCAGGAAAAACGCCGAAGAATAACTGTCTTGATGGAAATATTTCCGTGTTTTTCCGTGGCTATCGTGGTCATGGTATTTATTGTTGAGTGCCAGAAACACTACCCGCTATGAAAAAGGTCGTCATTCACAGGCCCGGCGGCTATCAACAACTGGTCATTGAACAGCACCCTGACTTACATCCCGGCGCGAATGACGTCGTCGTGTCAGTCACCGCCATCGGTGTAAATTTTGCCGATTGTGTGACGCGCATGGGCCTATATGCCTCGGCAAGGCATTATGTCGGTTATCCCATTACACCCGGATTCGAGGTAAGCGGTACCGTACTGGAATGCGGCAGCGGGGTTACAGATCTTGCGCCTGGCACCCCGGTCATGGCGATCACGCGCTTTAATGGCTATGCAACCCAGGTCTGTGTACACAGGGAACAGGTTTTCCGCCTGCCGCCACGGCTTTCCAGCGAGGCAGCTGCCGGTATTCCAGCCGTGTCATTGACCGCGTGGTTTGCACTGTTCCAGCTGGCACATGTCCAGGACGGCGAGACGCTACTGGTGCACTCCGCAGCCGGGGGGGTCGGCAGCATGCTGGTACAGATCGGAAAACTGTGCGGCTGCAGGGTGATCGGTGTCGTCGGGGCAAGCCATAAAGTTGCGTACCTGACCGGGCTGGGTGCAGACGCAGTCATTGACAAGTCGGTACAGGATCTGTGGAGGGAGGCAGAAGGCTACGCCCCGGAAGGCTATGATGTCATCCTGGATGCCAACGGTGTAACCACCCTGAAACAGAGCTACCGGCACCTGGCAGCCGTTGGACGTCTGGTGGTGTACGGTTTTCACGGCATGCTTGTGACCCGGAACGGCCTGCCAGGTAAACTCAGGCTTGCCTGGGATTACCTGCGCACACCGCGATTCAGCCCCTTTGACCTGACTACCAAAAACCGCAGCGTGCTTGGCTTCAACCTGAGCTACCTGTTTGACAGGGATGCGCTGATGACTACGGCAATGCAGCAGATCCTGCAATGGCTGGAGGAAGGAAAATTAACACCACCGGCAGTTCGCACCTACCCATTCGAGTCGGTCGCCGAGGCGCACCGGGACCTGGAGTCGGGCCAGACAGTCGGCAAACTGGTTCTTGTCTGCAAAGGGGCATCCTGATCAGATTCAATCGTATCATTCACGGCTGTGATGGCCACGGAATCCACCAAGGAACACGAAACGTTTTCTTGAAAGGAATTTACTTTTCCTTGTTCTTCCGTGACCAGCAAGAAGGTTATAAAAATCCTACTCTGCGAAATCCAGCCGCTCCTGTACGCCATCAATTCCCCGTTGCGCACAGGCCTCATCGAGGTCCCCTCCCGGCGCACCACTCACACCCACGGCACCGATCATCGAGCCGGCTACCATCACCGGCAGGCCACCATCCAGTACCAGCAGATCATCGAGTAAATTCAACTCATTGACGATGTCAGCACGGTTCTTGCGCAGGGCGCTGGAGCTGGTATTCGAGAGCACCACGGCGTTGGCCTTGGCCTGTGCCAGCTGCGTCAGGAATTGATTGGCAAAGACATCACGCATCACCACCTGCGTCCGGCCACTGCGGTCAACCACAACAACCGAGATCTGGTAACCATCCTTGCGGCAGGCATCTATGGCTCCCTGCGCGATGTCTACGGCAAGTTCCAGTGTCATCAGTTTTGCGTTGACGATGTCTGCCGCCAGTACAGTAGGCATGGCAAACACTGGTAAAAGAATAGCTGTAAGAATCCTGTACATACCTTGTCCTCCTGTCGGAAACCATGCACACTCAAACATGTGCAAAGTATTATGCTGCAAACAACAATTTTATGCGAAATCCCCGGCAACCCCGTTTGACCGCCCGGTTTCTTATCCCACTGCTATTCGGTATGCAAACCGTGGTGCCCTGTTATGCCATAGAAAAACCCTATCCCGGCCCGTACTTCGAAAACGCTCAGCTACTCATGATATTGATCCCACACACGCCGGAGCAAATGGCTGCATTCTACGAGGCACGCGGGTTCCCGAAAAATGCCATCGAGCTCATCACTGAAACATGCTTTATCACGGTGCACATCGAAAACAAGGGCCGGCAGGTGACCTGGCTGGATACCGCTAACTGGAGACTCATTAGCAACAACCGGGCACTAGCCATACTGGGTACTGACTATTGGAACAGGAAATGGGAAGAGATCGACCTGCCGCAGGCAAACCGCTCAACCTTTTACTGGACCCAGCTTCCCGCTGTAGTCGACCTGCAACCGGATGAGCCCGTCGGTGGCAATATCGTGCTTCCCGGCACCGTCCGGGATTTCCACCTCGAGGCGAACTTCATGACCGGCCGCGACCAACGCGGCGAAAAGATTCAAGTCAATTTCGAGCGGGTAGCGTGCCCCCGGCAGGCAGACAGTCAATGAAATCCCGCAAGGCACCCCTCCTGATGCTGCTATTGCTGCTGTTCACGACGCCGTGTACCGCCACAGAACCATTACCCACGGGCGTGATGCGCATCAACGGCCGTGTGGCGCCTGCGTTAAAACTCAACAATATTGATGGCGAGGCCTATGACCTGTCGACAACCGGAGGGCACTGGCGCTTTGTGCATTTCTGGGCAAGCTGGTGCGGTCCCTGCCGTCGTGAAATGCCCAGTATCCAGCGCATGATCCCCATGCTCACAGATAGCGATCTAG
The DNA here is from genome assembly GCA_022340485.1 of Gammaproteobacteria bacterium. Taxonomy (GTDB): domain Bacteria; phylum Pseudomonadota; class Gammaproteobacteria; order UBA9214; family UBA9214; genus UBA9214. The sequence goes on from JAJDNX010000043.1 coordinate 17,764, forward strand.
AGTTCGTCATCGTCAATACCGCGGAAACAGAGGATGAAGTGTTTTCCTTTCTCGGCATCGTCGCACCGGATCTGGTGCCCTTGATGGATAGTGACGGACTGGTAACCCAGGTCTGGGAACCCAGGGGGCTGCCCTCCACATTCCTGGTTGACCCCTCAGGCCGGATTCAGTACCTGGCGCTGGGAGGCCGCGAGTGGGACCAGCCATCCTATGTAGCGTTCCTTCGCTCACTGAAGTAAGCAACCAACTGGCTGGTACACTCAACCAGGGCCTACTCAAGCCACATCAACAGGTAGTAGATATACTGTCCCTCGGATGATTTGGACGGCCCCACTACACGCGCGGCATATCGCTTCTTTTCAGGGTCGGCGGCCGCCAGCGCTGCTTCCAGCGTGTCAAATATTTCCACACATCCTGCCGGAAAGCGCTTGCGGTTCTGGCGTGGTGTGAAGATCACGGCAAAGCGCTCCTGCGACACGCCGGTCTGTGGGTCCGGGGGAACGATGCCGCGTAAACTCATTTCGTCACGCGCTCATCCATCACCAAGCAATTCGGGCCGCAACATCCAGGCGATTACCCAGTGATGCACATCCTCCCGTTCCAGGCAAACAATACTGCCGGGAGTAAAGTGTACCAGCTCATGCTCTGCATCATTGGTCGTTAGCAATGACACCAACCTCGACATAAAAGGCAAATGACCAACGACCAGGATATCTTCATGCCAGACATCCGCATCAGAGGCAAACTCGGTGACCGGATCTTTGGGACCGATTCCCTTGATAAGCTCTGTTTTCCGCCCGGAGAGTACCTTCTTTGCCAGTATCTTTGCTGTCTGGGCAGCGCGCTGCTTACCACTATGCCAGATGCGCGTCACCTGAATACCCGAGTCCCCGAGCCGTGCGGCCATACGGAGTACATCCTGCTCACCCTGGCTACTCAACGGTCGCCCGGGATCTTCCTCTTCGGCCACGGCCTTGCCGTGCTGGACCAGGTAGAGCTTCATATGCGCTTGCCGGTGTCAGTTGCTGTTACAGGGTACACAGCCCAGTTTACGTGTTAATGAAATCAACTGCAGCATCAACGACCGCCTGATTACGCAATATGCGTCCATGTCCAAGGCCGGATGTCTTCAGGAAGCGCGCGCCTGGCCAGGCAGAGGCAATGATTCTGCCCTGCTCCCACGGCACACTGCGGTCATTTTCGTCGTGAATTATCAATGCCGGCACATCGAGTGTTCGCACATTCACGACAGTAGAAATTTTTTCCCAGTAACCGTCCGGGAAGCGGGCATCCATGCGCCGCCGCATGTCCGCGGTCACCGATTCGGGAATGCCGAGTGTTTGCGCAAAAGCCTGGAGCAGGTATTCGACATGTGCCGGCGCGCTGATCACTACAACCCGTGCAACTGTCAGCCCATTATTCATGGCATATGCCAGCACCATGCCACCGAACGAGTGCGTAATCGCACCATAAACAGAGCCATAGTGGTGATTGAACGCCTGCAACACGGCGGCACACTCAAGGATATTGGTCCGGTCTCCCGGTGTCGCTCCGTGTCCCGGGGCATCAATGGCCATCACCCGAAAGCCGGCGGCAAGCAGCGGTTCTGTAAAGGCCGCAACCTGACTGCCACGGCCTGACCAGCCATGTATGAAGAGGACAATCGGGCCCGTACCCCAGCTGTAAACAGCAACCGGTATGCCATCGACCATCAGGGTGTCACGCTGTGCTGTGCTGGCGATACGCCTTCCCGCGGCAGACTCGGGAAATCGCCGGGTACGGAACCACAGCGAATAGGCCCAGCCACCCATCAGTTGGGGAAATAGTGGGCCGAATGTCGAGAACAACAGTCGCATCACACGCAAGGACGGTGATAGCGGCTTGCCGTGGGCACGGCCGCCATGTAATTGCTCTTTCTTATGCAGGGCCATTTATTTCCTCGTGTTCAACATGGTGAATGCCCTGACCACGATAATAGCGCACCTCCACCACAAACAATGCAACCACGACAGGTATCAGCAGGCTAAAAAGCAGGAAACAGCCTGCATCCGCAAAAGCGCCATGGCCGACGGGCAGCGCGGGGAACTTGACACCTAATCAGGTCTGTGGAGCGCAAAGTCGGTGAGGATAACCTGAAAAATCAGTTCCTTGTTGCAGGCCTTCCGCCGCAGTCATAAATCAGTATGATGGCCGGCGTTACCGGAACAGGATCCGGTGATGATCAACCACCCAATTTATGCCCCGGAGGGTAGCATGGCCGAAACAATAGATGAACTGACGATCAGGTATGAGGAGGACGGCATAGAGACCGTCAAGGAACTGGATAAAAAAATACTTAGCAAAGGCGCCTGGTCAACCGTCATATACCGTTACCAGGACTGGAACCGTGCGAAGGGAGAATACGGACCGGACAAGTACTCGATACGCCGTTACCAGAAACGCAATGGCCAGTACCTGCCCAAGTCAAAATTCAATATTTCCAGCAAGGACCAGGCTGAAAAAATCATCGAGGCATTGCAGGCCTGGATCAAATAATGCCATGGCCATGGACGACCCAGACAGGTAGTGCTAGTCGATCAGGCAGTTTCAGGCAAAACTGATTAACCCCAATCGTGTGGCTGGCGGATAGCAACCACTTCTCTGCTGGAAGGTCAGTAACGGACTGACGTCTAGCTGGACTCTTCCGTGTCTGCAAAAACATCATAAATCTGCTCTTGCAGGAGCTCTTCCTCGTGCATCTCTTCAAGCCTACGCCGTGCCAGCGCAGCGCGAATCTTGCGTAATGCTTTCATGCTTTTACGGCGTTTCTTTCCCCTGCTGCGCTTAACAATTACGTCATGTGATACGGCACTCATGGTATTGTCTCCTTGGCTTCAGCCCCCACGTACAACGCTTCGTGCGGGATCTCAGAAACCTATCGGCCACCCAGAAACATGCCTTGAGCGCGAAACGTCTGGCTGTCTCCTGCACGAACCGGCTCTTTAACCAGCTCTTGCCCAGCGGCTACCTGCCAGTTCGGAAACAAACAACAGGGACACATAAGACAGGCAACCACGCCACAAGTCCTGCTGCGTGACCACCGGGATGTCCATCATCGGCTAGACTAAAACTCAGTAAGGTTTCATTTGTCCGGACGCGGTGAAAACCAGGAGGTCTCACCCATGAAACGAAGCACCCGCACTCTTCTGGCGATGTGGCTCACACTGCCACTCACATTCGCCAGCGCCGCCCAGGTCTACCGCTGGGTCGATGACAGCGGGGTCACCCATTTCAGCGAAACACCGCCACCGGAGAATGCGGCTGACACACAAGTCATCAACATCGCACCAACACCGACACCTGCCAGCGACCGCGCAAACGCCGAGGACGATGATTTCTATTCCGTCGTTAACCAGGCAAAGCGAATGGAGGCAAGACGTTTGGAGAGTGAAAGGCTGGCCGCAGAGAAAGAACAGGCCCGCGCCGAGGCCAGCAGAGCACGTGCTGAAGCAGCCGCGATACAGCAGGGTCCCTCCATCGACAGTGCCGACAACAATGTCCGCTACTACCCGGTGTACCCTTATTACCCCCGCTATGGCCACCACCCTTGGAAGCCTGGCCACAGGCCGAAACCAGAGCGTCCCGTCCACCCGGTAGAACCACAATCTAGGATCCCCAGGACTTCTCTCGGCAAGACACCCGGCATGCCCGGGCAAAGCGGATCCTGGCGCTAGGGACCCAGGCCAATTGAACCGTGAGTCCGGTCCGATAGCTTGTTACACTACCCGCATGAGTGAAGAGGACCAAAGCCCGCTGAAATTTCCCTGCCAGTTTCCTATCAAGGCCATGGGGAAATCCGACTGCCAACTCGACATCATCGTCGTCGAGATCATACGCAAGCATGTGCCGGACCTGAGCGAAGGGGCTGTTTACAATCGTAACAGCAGCGGCGGGAACTACACCTCCGTTACCGTGGTCGTCAACGCCACCAGCCGGGCTCAGCTGGATGCCATCTATCAGGACCTGGTTGACTGCGAGGCAGTCATCATGGCGCTATGAAGTCAGCCGCAAGGGGCTTCTTGTCTGCTGCTGATGCCCTGATCATCCATCATCTCGGACAGGTGGACTACGAAACGGCCTGGCACGACATGCAACTCTTTACTGCCGGCCGTGAGCACAATACCCCCGACGAACTCTGGTTTCTCGAACACCCCCCCGTATTTACACTGGGACGTAACGGCAGGCAGGAGCACCTGCACAACAGCGGCGGAATACCGGTGCTGAAGGTGGATCGTGGCGGACAGGTCACCTATCACGGTCCCGGCCAGCTGGTGGTCTACACGCTGCTGGACATCAGTCGACGTCAACTGGGTGTACAATCGCTTGTCAGAATACTGGAACAGGCCGTGATTGACTTGTGCGCAGATTACGGCATCGATGCACAGCGCCGTGAGAAAGCGCCCGGTGTCTATGTAGGGAACTGCAAACTTGCTGCACTCGGATTGCGTGTGCGCAAGGGTTGCACCTTCCATGGTCTCAGCCTCAATATTGACATGGACCTGACGCCTTTCTCGTGGATTGACCCCTGTGGTTACAGGGATCTTGAAGTTACACAACTGAGAAACCTCGGTGTAGAGACGTCAACCAGAACCATTTCCGGCCAGTTCCAGAACCATCTTGAACGATTATTGAAGACAGTGTCCACATGAGTGACAGCGAAAGAAAGCAACGGGGTGCAGCCAAGACGGCCCGCATCCCGATAAAGATTGAGACCACCAGCCGTCCATTGCGCAAACCCCAATGGATCCGTGCAAGATCGCCAGCAGATCCGGCCGTGTCACGACTCAAGGAAATCCTTCGCGAGAATCGCCTGCATACCGTGTGTGAAGAAGCCTCCTGCCCGAATATCGGTGAATGTTTCGCTGGTGGTACCGCGACCTTCATGATCATGGGTGACATCTGTACACGCCGCTGCCCGTTCTGCGATGTTGCGCATGGACGCCCCGCCCCTCTGGACGCGGATGAACCGGAAAACCTCGGGCAAACCATTCGCGACATGGGACTGCACTATGTGGTAGTGACCTCGGTTGATCGTGACGACCTTCGTGATGGCGGTGCCGGACACTTTGTGCAATGCATCGAGGCGATCCGGCGTTACAACCCGGACATCAGGATCGAGATCCTGGTGCCGGACTTTCGCGGACGCATGGATCGCGCGCTGGATATTCTTGTCCAGGCACCGCCGGATGTTTTCAATCACAACCTGGAAACGGTTCCCGGCCTCTACAAGAAAGTGCGACCGGGTTCTGACTACGCCTGGTCACTGGAGTTACTGAAACGTTTCAAGGCCTTGTTCCCGGATGTGCCGACGAAATCGGGACTGATGCTGGGGGTGGGTGAAAAAATCTCCGAAGTCGAACAGGTAATGCACGACCTGCGGGAACACCACTGCGACATGCTGACACTCGGGCAATACCTGCAACCCAGCATCCATCACCTGCCACTGGACCGTTATGTTCACCCGGATGAGTTCGAACGCCTTGGCGAGCTGGGTTATGAACTTGGCTTCAGCCACGTTGCCAGCGGGCCAATGGTGCGCTCCTCCTATCATGCCGACCAGCAGGCAAAAGAAACGCTACAGGGCGCCTCCTGATCATTGCTAGCTGCAACAACCCTCGCTCTGCAGCTCGATACTGGGGAAATCGACACGCACTAACAGCAACAGGGTTCTGGCTGGCATGATTACCTCGAACACGCTGAAAAAGGGACATTGCGAAATATACAGGACATTCTCCTGCATGCTGTCTTTCTTGCCGCGACCCCGGAACAGGTGAAACAAACGAGAAACCGGTAGGAACCCCGCGACTTTCGATGCGATCACAGGCCTCTCGGAGGTTGCTGCCGTTATGTGTCTCCATAGTAACCTGGAGACGCATTGCTGCCGAGTTCCTCTTCCCGGAGGATCTGCTAAAATTTCACACGGTTGCCGGATGGCGAGGTGCAGGGATAAAGCAAATGAGCAGCAAATCATTACAGCTAATGTTAGCTGCGGGTGCAGGGATCATTGCGCTGCTGTTTCTCAAACTGATGTTTGACATCAGCAGATCGATGCACGAGATGACCGCTTATGTGGGTGCCATGTCCGAGGATGTCAGAGAAATGCAGCTTACCATGCATACCATGAATGACTCCATTCAGCGCATGGACAAGAGCGTCCATGGCATGGGGCAGGCTTTCAACCAGGGAAGCAAGCAGTTTCAGCAAATGAGCCCGGCAGGAATGATGCAGCAGGTATTGCCCGACGCTGGCCAGCGTAGCCGTTGAGCGACCCTTCTCACCTGGACAACTCCCGGTGGCGAGCATTGTGACCACCGGATAGAAGCCACAGGGACCTTGTCCCTCGGCTCGCCGGAGTGATTCGACTTTAAGATACTCCCTACTTATACTCACACGTCCCCGGCTCAATTGAGGCAACAGCTTGTACTCAACACGTCGTGTAGAAATGATGGCAGGTGTGGCTCTGCTGACGCTGTTAATCATCGGCACGGCGGTGGTGCTTCGCCCCTTCATCATTTCGTTTTTACTCGCTGCCGTCCTGGCCTATGCTTCCTGGCCAGTCTACGAGTGGCTGTTAAAGCATCTGCGAGGACGCCCGGGTGCTGCTGCACTGGCCATGACGCTGTTGCTAGTGCTGACCCTCGTAATCCCTTTCGCCATCATGGGCATCAGCCTTGTGGACAATGCCGCTGAATTGCTGCGGTTACTGCGTGAAGCCTTGAACCGGCCATTGCCACCACCCCCCTCCTGGCTGGAAGCAATACCCCTGGCCGGCAGCTATCTCAAGAGCAAGTGGTTGTTCCTGATGGAGGGTGGGGAGGGCGAACTTCTGCTGCAGCTCAAACAGTACCTGCTGCAGCTGCCACTCAAGAACTGGGCCATCAAGGCGGGTGGATCACTGGGGGAAGGGGTGGTGCTGATCAGTTTCAGTGTACTGATCTGTTTCTTTTTCTATCGCGATGGCCCTGCCATCACCGCCCGGGCTCAGGCCGTCATGGAACACCTCGCAGGGCACCGTGCAAAGGCACTCATCGAAGTGACCGCAGGAACCGTGTCGCGTGTGGTGAACGGAATCCTGGGAACCGCCCTGGCGCAATCGGTTCTGGCGCTCGTTGGATTCTGGGTCGCCGGCGTTCCTGCGGCCATGTTGCTGGGGCTGCTGACATTCTTTCTGTCCATTATACCCATGGGGCCACCACTGGTATGGCTGCCGGCGTCGTTATGGCTGTATTTTCATGGGCAGACGGGATGGGCGATCTTTGTTGCAGGCTATGGATTGGTGGTTATCAGTAGCATCGACAATTTTATCAAGCCCTACCTGATTAGCCGTGGTGGCACCTTGCCGTTGTTACTGGTCTTCATGGGCGTGCTGGGGGGGCTGATGGCCTTTGGCTTCATTGGTGTATTTCTGGGGCCGGTAATTCTCGCCATTTCCTATGCACTGCTGTCCGAATGGATGCGCCCTGCAACACAACCGGAGACAGCCGAGGGACCAGCAAAAGAAGCAACGCCCTGAACACCACGATGACTTTCTACCCACTAACCGCTTTCTAGTGTCGGTATTTTTCTGCCCACCGGTAAAAAACTTCTTGCAGTGCTGTATCTTTACACTTGGCTTAGAACCCTGCCTTATCAACAAGAAGAATCGCTGGCGGTATCAAGGCGGCAATCAGTATCAGTGCACCGCACAGGGAAGCATAGATTGTTTGCATGACGGAAGCCCCCGTTTCAAGATAGAAGAGAATTGCTTGGGCAGACTTTCGACCTGATGTTGCCAGCCCGGTTTGGCAACACCCTGAATCAGTGGGACGACAACCTGGTCAGTGCGATATCGACCCGTGTCAGGATGTCCTCCAGACAGTAGTCATCTTCCTTTGAAAGAAAGTAGTCCGCCCCATTCCGATAGGCTTGCTGACGGTATTCCGGAAGGCCGCTGCGGGTGAGAATAACGATCACAATATCGTTGTACACCCGCTTGATTTCCCTGGTTACATCCAGCCCGTTTTTTCCAGGCAAATGAATGTCCATAAAGATTAGCTCAGGGCGTAAATATTCGACCTTGGTTAGCGCTTCCTTCCCATCACCTGCCTCATCAACACCAATCAAAGGGAAATGCAGTAGCAAGATGTCCGAGAGTGCTTGCCTGTAGCTGATATCATCCTCAACAAGTAGGGTGTTGAACATTTATGTATCCCTCCATTCAATGCGGATGGTGTTCTTTGCATTTGTTGACTGAATAGCCCGGAGAAACAGGTACCCGTTAACGCGTATTCCACACCTGCAAGTACCCTGTGATTGCCTACGCACCAGCGTCCTTGCGATTGCCGGTTCCTCCGATGCCACCGCGCTGTAGATTGAAAAGTTTGACTACCATAGAAACAAGACCTGCATTCATTGCCCATTGCCGCCCTGGCTATATGGCTGAAACATCATCTGCACATCCTGTGCCATTTTGCATAAAGGCTGTGAATATCCAGCAGTTTGCTGGGGTAGTGAAACCTGAGGTGCGTGCCGGTGGGATCGGCACCCCTTATTTTGTCGCCGCAGCCCGACGTTTTACCCATGAAAACTGTTTTCTTATTGATTTTATTAGTAATCCTGGTCGCCAAAAGGTGACACAGACACCCTGGCCTGGATTTACTACTGGGCCAGGTCGCCGACGTTTGCCGCCGGAGCCTCATGGGCCGAGGCCCGCTGAGAACCCAGCGAATCAGGGAAACTACTGAGCTCTCGCAACCGCCAGGGTAAAGAGACCTGTTCGGGACATGCGAGAGACATCTGCGTCAAAGGTGTTCCACAAGCTGTTATCAATGGTGAGATCTACGATGAAGGATTTCAGATAAGCCGCCAGCCACAATAGCTGCGATCAGTATAAGCCACAGGTCCAGATGCGAATCAGCATGAGGTCTTGCGACTGGTAAAGTGGCATTTATCGAAAGGTTAAATTTCTCATCCGGCCGGGTTTGCACAGCATCTCCCGGCACATTTACCGCCAGTGCAGGATTCGAAATTGGTGAAGAAGATAGCGCAAACGCTTGCGCATCCGGGTGACTCGTGACGGGGAAAGGAGAGACGTCACTGGCAATCGTTGTCGCCTTAGCACTGCCGATCAGGGCAGATATCGTGAGGGCGCATACAGCAACCCATCGGTGAGCTTTCTTCATGGTGACTTACCGCCAAATGCGATTCCCGCTATCGACATCGCGGTAAAATTTAACAGCCCAGGCTGAGCATGAATATTGTGGAAAATGCGTATAAAAGGCAGAATTCATGCCGATTGTAAGCTCCGTCTTTGCGGTCTAACGACCGGATCAACACGAGAATCGGTAGCTCATGCTGTATACGGCCAGCAGCAACCTACCCTCCGTGCCTTTCCCCGGTTCATTGCCATGTCCTCATCATTGCGAGCGCAGCACGGCAGTCCTTGCCTGCTAATCAATACCCGGTGGCTTACCCGGACCAACTGGTTCCAGGGGCATGGCCGGCAGCTGGCAGCAGGGATTGAATGAGCGCTACTGCCTGGTGGATCCCGGCCGGTTGCATCCCCGGGCCGGGGGTTGCAGCGAGTAGTGACTGCAACTGCTGCACAAAAGTACCCTTGTAGAATTGCTCTCGCTTCATTACCTCGAGATGGCCGTGTTGGCGCACCCAGCGATTCAAGACGGCGGTTTCCGGCCAGTCCGGGCGCTCTAAACTAAGCACCGCAACACCGTTACACACAGCCTCTGCATAGGTGCCATATCCGGGCTTGGTAAGCACCACATCTGCCGACGCCAGCACATCAATGAAGGGCCATGCCAGTGCCTGCACCTGCAGAAAATCCTGTCGCTGCGGATTCACCGCGCCGGCAGTCAACCAGACCGTGTTCGCTATCCGTGGCCAGTGTTCCAGTGGCATCTCGGTTGGTATCCCGCCAAGCGCTACCAGCACGATATCCACATCTTCTGGAAGTCCGTATTGTGCGCATAGCAAAGGCTTTTTCCGGGTACCCCGGCGTGCGATGGGCCCGATCGTACGGGTGTTGTGCAGTTGCGGCATGGCGATGGCAGGTTGTGGTGTGAGGAAGGTATGAGCCGCCCGATAGCCAGCCATCATCTGCGCATGGATTTGCCTGTCTATATGATCACCCTTGCAATAGGCTGCGTAGATATCCGCCCAGTTGAGAGAACACATCGCGACGGCCGGTATCGCGTGCTGCCCCGCGGCCGAAAGGATACGGTAAGGAATATCCGCAAGCACAAGGTCCGGTGCCAACTGCCGCAACAGTTCGGCATCCTGCTGCAAACCGGCATCCCAGTGTTCATGAAAGGCACGATAAACCTGCCGGGATGCCGGCACATTGACTTCCCAGGCATTGCGCATTTGCAACACAGGATCCAGTTCCACACAGTGGTAGTCGAATGCACCGTCGAGTCGTTCTGCCACCGTGGCTTGCGGCAGCGCACCACAGACACTCAGTCTCAGCCCCGGAATCTCTGCCCATAATGCATTGATAACCGGCGCGCACTGTGCAAGATGCCCGTACCCATGCCCGGAAAGGGCCAGCAATAAATGTGGCGCTTGCATATCCGGAGAGACTAGCTGCTTTCAGGCAACAGTCTTTCCATCAGGTAACCCAGGCAGTCCTGTCGAATAATGCGTTTATCCAGGGTAAACATCGACGGCATTACAGGACGCCTGGTAACCAGTGCATCACCCTCGATGGCAAAATAGAGATCGTGAATCGACTGGCCGTTGTCGTCACGCACATCCAGCGTGGTGGCTACACCCGGCTGCAGCCAGCCGAGACGGGTACCTGCCGGAAGCTCCCTGAAATTCAGGTGGTCGATATTACCGATAAAACGCAAATCCACGGGCTCTTCATCAAAGCTGAAGCTGAGCTCATCCGGTACCTTTACCGTCGCGACCGTGTGAAACAGTTCCACATCGTGCGAGGGCACGGGATGCCCCGGCAACTCGCTCAGGTGCAGGCAGGCATCGATGTAATCGCGTGCATGTTCCAGCCCGTATTCATGGTCCGGCTTGCCGCATTCTATGGTCACGGCCGGGCACACATAAGACATTGCCATGGATTGCACACCGAGTGGGCGGATGAAATACACGACCGTCCTGCTAAACAGTGATGCGAGGTGCAGAAACTGGTTGTCGACGCGGTTGATACAGGCGTAGTGCGGGTTTATACCGGTGTTGTTATGGACATCGATACTCGCAAAGGCCCCTCGCTGCCGCATGCAATTGACCACCTGCTGCATCATCGCGGCCTCCGGCGCATCGGGTCTTTCCGTCCCAGGCCAGACACGGTTGAAGTCGGTCTGCCCGTCGAGGAAGCGCAGACCCTGACTGGCAGCCTCCACGTTAGCGAAAAAAACGGACAGCGCCCGTGGCAGCTCCTGGTTCTGGTAGCGTCTCAGCAGTGCCTGCACGGCGTAGTACCCGGTACCCTCGTTGCCATGGGCCAGCACGGTAACAAACAGCGGTTGCGGGCGCCTGCCCGGCAAGTGCATCAGGGTTGGCGTACCCAGCAGGGACACAAGCCCCTGCAGCGGTGTATCCAGCAACCCTTCGGGCAGGTATTCGATCTCGTTAGGCATCATCTCTAGGTCGTTCTCCACTCGTGCACCGGCACCCTACTCTCCTGGTTGCGCCGATACACCTGTGTCATTTCCGTCAGATCCCCCCCATGCAGGGCCATAAAGGCACGCTGCCATGCTGCCCCGGTCTGGCCGCAGTGCACCCGGGCCTCGATAATCCCGAGATAGCGATCGATGTCCTTTGCATCGATTTCCAGCTGTTGCAAGCCATGCCGCGCCATCGGCAGTAACTGCTCCTGCAGCAGGCTTTGCACCGAGCCACGACCCTCATCCAGCCAGGTGATGTGCGAATCCAGCCCGTAACGGGCCGCCGTATAAAAATTATCGCGCGCATGAGCAAAATCCAGCCGCTGCTCCGGCGGCACCTCTGCCGTCATCAGCGCCTGCATCAAGCCAAAGAACAGTGCCGCATTTGCAATCATATCCACGATCGTGGGGCCGCCGGGCACGACGCGGTGCTCGATACGCAAGTGGGGCATACCATCGTAGTCAAAGCCGATCAGGGGACGATTCCAGCGCCAGATGGTGCCATTGTGCAAGCGCACATGTGACATCTGTTCCAGGCCGTCATGGTAACGCATCGGCAACAGGACGGGATAATGCTGTTCGTTCTCAACGAAGCACTCGAGCACGGAGTCCCGCACATAACCCGAACCGAAGGTTACCCGACGCAACGGTCCCTGACTGGCCCCGGCAAAACCACCCACGGATACCGATTGTTCGAATAACGGTACACGGGTTTCATCCCACAGCGTGTGGCCGAAAAGGTAGGGTGAATTTGCCGCAACCGCCACCATCGGCGCAGAAATAATTATCGCGGCATTATAGGCACGGCTGGCATTTTTCGGATGTACCTTGAGGTGCAACTGGAAGGAGGTGGTTGCCGCCTCAAGCATGACACTGTTATGCACCAGCTTGAGATGCTCCTGCCCGCGGATATCGAGCTGCAGTGGCCTGCCTTCACGCAGCCGCAAAACCTGCTCATTCAGCGCACGGTAGCGTTTCAGGTTGGACATGTTCGCCTGGGTGAGCTGGCCCTCCTTCAGGGTGGGCAAGATACCGATCATCATCAGGTGTGAATCCAGCTCGGCTGCACACTGCGTGCACTGTTGCCAGGTTGCGCCAAGACTGGCCTCAAAGCGGCTGAATGCAGATCCCCACAGGTGCTGCGGATGGTCGTTCAGTTCAACATTGAAACGCGCCAGCTCCGGCACCACCATGGGATTTTTCAGCTTCTTCAGGAAGACCTCATTGATCGGTGCCGGGCGTGACTCGCTGTCCACCAGCCACGCCTCCAGCTCATAGCCACCCATGCGGTCCCGGGGGGAAAACACGCCGGATGCAAACCACTCCTCCAGCAACGCAGTCTCCGCGCGCAAGCGCTCTGCATACTCCACAAAATTCCCTGCAGTAAAGCGTGCTGCTTCGATTTCCTGACCCATGGTTTGCTAGCTACCTCTCGGACACTGGATTGATCGAGGTTATTGCAGATTGATCACGACCTGGTTGACCGCATCGAGTCGTTCCGGCGTGCCGATATCGAACCATATGCCGCGATAGTGTTCTCCACTTACCTCCCCGGCGTCCATTGCCTGCCGTAGCAGTGGCGCAAGCGGAAATGCGCCCGCGGAGCATGCAGCAAACAGTTCAGGCCGATAAATACCGATACCGCTGAATGTCAGCATCGCGGGTCCTTTTCGCGACAGTTGCCCCATCGACAGGGAGAAATCCCCTTCCGGGTGATGTCCTGGATTGTCAACCATGACCAGGTGTGCCAGCCCCTCGGGCCCCGGCGGCAGCGCCTCGAACGGAAAGTCCGTCCAGATATCACTATTCACGACCAGGAACGGCGCATCACCCAGCAAGGGCAGCGCCTTGTAGATCCCGCCACCCGTTTCCAGGGCACCGCCCGTCTCCGGTGAATAGCGAATATCAACACCGTAGGCGTTGCCGTTACCCAGTGCCTGCTCGATCTGTTCACCGAGGTGAGCATGGTTGATGACCAGTTCGGTGATACCAGCCCGTGCCAGGGCATGCACATGACGCTCAATCATCGTCTGTCCACCAATACGCAACAGCGGCTTCGGGGTTGTATCGGTCAGGGGACGCATGCGCTCACCGCGACCCGCTGCAAGAATCATGGCCTTCATGGTCTCAATCCGGCGTTGCTAGCGGCTGGCTGCATCAGCCTTCAACCCAGCCCAGGGTATGCTGAGCAATCAGCTCGGTGAACAACTGAATATGTGAAGCCTGGTCATTCAGGCACTCGATATATCCGTAATTTTCACCACCGGCTTCAAGAAAGATACTGCGATTCTCCATAGCCACCTCTTCCAGGGTTTCCAGGCAGTCGACACTGAATCCAGGGCACATCACATGGATATTGCGAACCCCCTCCTTGGCAAGGGCCTCGAGGGTATGGTCGGTGTATGGTTGCAACCACTGCTTGGGCCCGAGACGTGACTGGAAGCTCAATTGCCAGCGATCCTTTGGCAAATCGAGGGCCGCTACCAGCAAATCAGCCGTCCTGTAGCACTGCTCCGCATAGGGGTCTCCGGCATCAACATACTCCTGTGGAATACCATGGAATGATAACAGCAGCTTATCCGGTTCCCCGTGGAGGGTCCGATATTGACGCACGCTGTCAGCCAGCGCACTGATATAGGCGGGGTGCCGGTGATAGTCATTAATAAAGCGCAGCTCAGGCAGCTCACGCCAGTGTCGTAATTCATCAGCAACGGCATCGACTATCGCGGCCGTCGTGGTCGCGGAATACTGCGGGTAGAGAGGCAATACCAGGACTCGTTTTGCGCCGCAATCGCGCAACGCCTGCAGCCCCGAGGCGATCGCCGGTCGCCCATAGCGCATGGCAAGTACCACGTTTACAGGCGTTCCGCCCTGCTCCTCCATCCTGGCCTGCAGTGCAGCCTGTTGTCTTTTTGAAATCACCAGCAAGGGTGACCCCTCTTCCGTCCATACCTTCGCATACGCCTTGGCAGAACGGCGCGGGCGGGTCGTCAAGATGACCAGGTTAAGCACCAGCCACCAAATGGGGCGCGGCACCTCAACCACCCTTGGATCCCACAGGAATTCCCTAAGATAGCGGCGCACATCGGAAACAGATGGCGAATCCGGTGTTCCCAGGTTAACCAGCAACACACCCAGCGGCTCACCCTTGCCCCTCGCCTGCCTTGTCGTTTGTTTAGCCATCAATTCTCAGTGCTCCAGTTGCCCAGACAGACAGCCAACTCCTGCTCCCCTACCGGGTGTTGTAATACGGCATGAATAGGGAACAGAGCGCGTAACTTGTCTACGTACTGAACTTCGCATTGATCCACCATGACGACGACTGCACTCTCCCTGCTGTACTTCTGCAGACTATACAGAAATACATCGAGGTTGCTGACATTCACACCGGCATAGTTATTGCCATAGCCATACATGAATTCCGCCACCACGATATCCGGCTTCCGGGACTTGAGTGCACTGATCGCCTTGCGCATCGAACCCAGCTTGACTTCGCAAATACCGAGCCTCTGGTACAGGGCGGAGAAATCCGGATGCAGCGGCGATTCGATAATCGAAAAAAGTAATGGTTCAGACATTTACCCGCTCACTGGCTGCACTGTGCATCATGATTGCACGCACGATGCCGTGATTCTCAGCCTCTAGTGTAGCCCTATCGTACCGAATTCCTGCTCAATCCGGAAACAGCGTGATTGCATCACCCTCCTGCCATTGCGGATACTTTTTCATAACGCTACTAAACAGTGCCGAAGCGAGCAAAGTGTCCAGCCATGCCTGCAGCCGCGGACGGCGCATACGGTCAAACCACGGCCTGTCGACAAGCGCGAACTGGCGAACAAAGGGAAAGATGGCGACATCCGCCACCCCCAGGCGTTCGCCTGCCAGCCAGGCAGATTGCTCAAGCCGTCTTTCCAGCTTTTGCAGGAAAACTTCACCCAGGGAACGATACTCGCTGGCCGCTTGCTGCGGGTAGCGCTCGGCATACTTGTAATGATCGAGGTGCAGCTTGAAGGAATGATCGTTTTCAGCGATCAGACGATTCATGTCCAGGGATCGCGCATCGCCGTCCGCAGGCAACCACTGCTGCGGATCATTTTCCGTCAGTGCCCAGTGGATGATGTCGAGACTTTCATCGAGCACGCGTCCGTCCGGCAGTACCAGCACCGGCACCGTACCCTTGGGAGAACGGCACAGCAACGACGGCGGCATCTCACGCAAGATCACCTCGCGCAACTCGACCTGAATACTGCTACAGGAAAGCGCCATGCGTGCGCGAATGGCATAGGGACAGCGTCGAAAAGAGTAGAGGACCGGGTACGACACCTGCATACGTCTCTAGAAAGACTTCATATGCTATTGTTTGTTAATTATTTATTTTCTTATGTGAAGTTTTATGGGTCGAATCGGCATGCAGCGGAGGGTTTGACGATTGCACCGTCACAGCACTGACGACTACGCTGCCGCCATCCCCGGCCACAGCCTGATGGCAAGATACAGAAATCCTCCCGCCAGGATGGCATCGCTGATGATCACCATCAGCAAGGCGGGTTGCATACCGTCTCTGAGGAGCCTATTGATCCCAACCCCTGCTCCAATCGCGGTGACAAAGAACCCGAACTCGTTCACGATCAGCAGCGTCAACAATGGCAGTGCATAGTTGGCATTCGCTGAAAGCACACCCGAGGACAGCAGGCCGGCAGCAACCAGCAGCCCCATCCCCAGCGCCAGCCACGGAAAAGTTAACTTAGCCATCCAGTACCTCGACTCGTTTTAATTCATGGCAGGAAGCCATTCCGCTGCAGTTGCTGGTCATGCAACCTGCCCAGTAACAATAACGCAGCCACCGCACCCGCCAGCGCAAAAGCCATGTCTGCCTGCGTGTCCCAGATATAGCCCTGTGTACCCAGGAAGGCATCGGCAGGACCACCGAGGATTTCTGCGACGGCCCATTCTATCAGTTCGTAGAGGGCACTGAGAGCCAGACAAAAACAGGTCACCAGAAAATTCAGCCACGCCCTGCCGCGGATCACAGCATTGCGCAACAGGATCTCGCGAGCGACCATCGCAGGCACAAAGCCCTGTGCAAAATGGCCAAGCTTGTCATAGTTGTTGCGTGTCTGCCCGAATGCCTCCTGTACCCAGTCAAACAACGGCACTTCCGCATAGGTGTAATGCCCGCCTACCATCAAAATGATGCAATGCACCAGTATCAGTGTATATACAAGGCCGGTCAGAGGGAACAGACGACGCGTGAGCAGTAACACCAGCAGCGCAAGTATCGCCGGCGACACCTCGAGAAACCAGGTCAAGGTATCCGCAGGTCGAATCGCGGACCAGACAAAAACCAGCAGGAAAAGCGCCAACCACAGTTTGTTCATTTACCCCCCATTACTACACGCCTGGACCACAACACCGCTAATCCCAGAACAGCCGTGTTCGGACCACGAGCCCTGACAGGGATCACCAGCCTTCGCGCGGAAGGCGAGCCAGCACCTCGCCCTCGATGAAGCGTCCAAATACAGCCAGCTCTTCGTAACGTCCCGCCACCTCTACCACATAGCCCAGGGTGCGGGGAATATCCTGCAGATAGCCGCTCTTGCCATCGCGATACCTGAGTCGTGCGAAGATACCGGCGGCCTTCAAATGCCGCTGCATGCCCATCAGGTCAAACCAGCGCAGAAACTGCTGCGGGTCATCATGAGGTGCACGCAGGATGCCGGATTGCAGGGCGAGATCCTGGTAACCCAGTGCCCAGTCCTCGACGCGGTCACGTGGCCAGTCGATATAGCAGTCACGCAGCAATGAAACCAGATCATAGGTAACCGGGCCAATGACGGCATCCTGGAAGTCGAGTATGCCGGGGTTATGCATGCCGGTCTGCATCAGATTTCGTGAATGATAATCGCGGTGAACACATACCTGCGGCTGTGCAAGGGCATTATCTGCAAGCAGCTGGAATGCAGCATCCAGCAGGCCGGTCTGCGTGGCGTCCGGGGAAAGGCCCAGGTGCCTGCCGAGCAGCCATTCGCGGCTCAATTCCATTTCCTTCAGTAGCAGCGCGCGGTCATAGGCCGGCAGGGCAGCATCACCAGGAATATAGGCCTGCAGGGTTGACAGTGCACCAAGCGCATCCCCGTACAGTCGTTCAACAGTGTCCTCGCTGAGCGCCTCAAGGTAGGGGGTACTGCCGAGGTCGGAGAGCAGCAGAAATCCCTGCTCCTGGTTTTCATCAATGATCTCGGGGACATTCAGGCCGATGTCAAAAAGCATCCTTGCGATGCTGACAAAGGGTCTTGAATCTTCCTTCTCCGGCGGCGCATCCATGACGATGTAGCTGATACCCGCATGCAGCACACGGAAATAGCGGCGGAAGCTGGCATCGGAGGAAGCCGGTGTCAGCGTGTACTCGCGGAAGTTGAGTTCATGATCCAGCCAGTGCTTCAATTGTTCGAGTCGTTCGGGCACGCTGCAGATTCCTGTTTGATAGAGGTATGAATGTGCTTCAGCTCAAATCGTTATCAGACCGGGGAAACAGGTGCTGCAGCCTTGCCCGCACATGCTCACGCATGTCGTCCGCGATCATATAAAAGCACGGTATTGATATGAGGATGATACCGGTTGCAAACATCAATCCAAAGCCAAGGCTGACCGCCATTGGCGAGAGGAAGGCTGTCTGGCCTGTCGCAAAGAAGATCAATGGCGAGATACCCAGAAAGGTCGTTATGCTGGTAAGCAGAATCGGACGGGTACGTACCCGTCCTGCTTCAATCATGGCCTCGATGCGGTCCATCCCCTCGGCGCGCATGCGCTTGGTGAAATTGACAAGGATCAGGGAATCGTTGACCACGATACCAGTCAGCGCGAGAAAGCCGATCGCCGAAAGAAACTGCAGGTTATAGCCAAACAGCATATGACCAAACACCACACCGATGATCCCGAAGGGAATGGCAAACATGACCACCAGCGGGTCCAGCATGGAACGAAACAGTGCTGCCAGGATGAAGAATATCAGTGCAGCAGAGATGAGCAAGGCATCGCGCATGCCGCTGAAAGATTCAGATGCATCTTTTTTCTCCCCGAGGAATACCAGCTCATAGCCAGGCAGATCCGTTTCCAGATCAGCGAATTCTGCCCGTAATAACTCGGTAACCTCCAGTGGCGTGATGACCTGGTCGTCCACGTCGGCCGTCACCAGGCCCAGGCGCTGGTTATCGCGTCGACTGATGGTGTTCATGGCACGCCCCGGGGTTATCTCGGCCACATCGCCAAGATATACCAGCCGGCCATCATCCAGCACAATTGGCAGGCTGGCAAGGTCACTGCTTTCACGGATGGCATCGGGATAAATAACACGCACCGGCGTGCGCTTGTTGCCCAGTGTCACATACACGGCTTCAACACCGAGAAAACCGGTACGCACGGCATCGGCAAGCTGACGCTGCTCAATGCCCAGTTCCTTGCCACGTTCGTTCAGCGAATACTGGTACTCGATCTTGCCACTCTCCAGGTTCTGGCGAACATCGTGCAATCCCGGCAGGCGCTGCAGATAGTCAAGAATGCGACTCGCCTGCTCATGCAAAACCTGCACATCCGGACCTGTCACACCCACTTCAATATCCGCACCCGCCGGCCCGCCCTGCGGACGTTGAATGGCAATGCGGCGGATGCCCGTAATTGCCTGCAGCTTTTCACGCAGCTCGTTGATGATGTCCTCGGTCGGCCGGGTACGGCTGCCTTCCCAGCTGAAATCCAGGCTCACCAGGGGAGAGATGAAGCGCTCGATAAATCCTTTCGGCTTTTCCTTCTTCAGGTCAATCACCAGCTGAATATAGTGACTGCCCAGCTCAAAGCGGTTGAAGTCAATAAAGGTCACGCCAACATTGGTTAACAGCGTGCTGATCTCGTCATCATCGAGCGTCTCCAGCACCACTTGCTCCATCCGTGCCGCAAGCTTTGCTGTATCGTCAAGGCTGTAGGTCTGTGGTGCTTCTGCATTGATAAAGAACTGTCCTATATCGACGTCGTCAAACAACTGGAACGGAATCCTGGTTGCCGCGAACACCACCGTGAGGGCCAGCACGGCAAGCGAGAACAGCGCTACAAAATAACGATTCTTCAGTGACCAGCGTAACCAGCCTATGTAGTGATCAAGCAAGGCACTCCAGTCAACGCGACGTTCATGTGTCTTCCTGCTGGCCTGTTTCGTATGCAGCAGTTCTGCAGCATGCGAAGGCAGGACCCCGAAGGCTTCCCACAGCGATCCCAGCAGCGCCGCACTCACGACCACCGGTATCACCGCAATAAATGCGCCCATGATGCCCTTGATGGCGAACATGGGCATAAACGCGGCTACTGTGGTTGCCGTGCTTGCAATCACCGGCCAGAAAACCTCTCGCGCACCGATACGGGCCGCCTCCGGCGCCGGCATGCCCAGCTCCATATGCCGGTACATGTTCTCCGTGACAATAATCGCATCATCAACAATCAGGCCAAGTGCTATCAGGAAGGCAAACAGTGACACCATGTTTATGGTATAGCCGAGGTAATAAATCGCGATCGTCGCAAACAGGAAGGATACCGGTATCCCCATGGCGGTAATCAGGGCGACACGAAAATTCAGGAACAGATACAGTGACAGCAACACCAGGAACAACCCGACCAGCCCGGAAGATTTCACCGTGTTCAGGCGGTTTTTGACATAGGCCGAGAGATCGTTGTACAGGCCCACTTCTATGGTCGGAGGTAATTCCTTGCGTAATTGTTCGGCAAATTCCCTCGTGGCATCGGCAACCGTGGTGGTCGAGGCATCCGCTGTTTTGGTCACCGTCAGGTTGACCGCCGGGCGGCCATTAAAGCGCCCGATGGTCACCGCCTCTTCCAGTCGCAGCTGGATAGTGGCAATTTCACCGAGCAGCAACTGGCCACCGCGATCATTGCTGAGTACCGCGATTTGAGCAACCGCTTCGGGATCGGGTGGCACCCCCTTGCCACGCAGCAGGATATCTCCTTCGCTGGACTTTACCGATCCGCCGGGCAGATCGCTGAGGTTGCCGCGAATGGCCTGCAGCACCTGCCCAAGTGAAACCTTGTGTGCCGCCAGCTGAAACGGGTCGACCTCGACCCATAACTCCCATTCACGGTTGCCGGCGACGCCAACACTGGCAACGCCGGGTATTTTTGCCATGCGCTGCTTGATAATATCCGCCTGGTCGTAGAGATAGCCCCGCGACACATCACCGTATAGACTCATGCTGATAACCGGAAACCGTGCCTTGATACGGATCAACTCCGGTTCCTCTGCCTCTTCCGGCAGGTCGATAATCTGGTCAAGTGCGGTCTGTGCATCCCGCATGTACTGATCGACATCCGTGCCGGCTTTCAGCTTGATAATCACGCTTCCCAGCCCTTCATTGCTGGTCGAGCTCATGATATCGATGTCAGGCATGCCCTCGAACTGCTCCTCGATCGGGATGACGACCTGGCGTTCAACCTCTTCCGGAGAGGCGCCCTCGAAGATCACCGAGATGCCGACGGCATCAAGCTCCACCGCAGGGAACATCTCCTGTGGCATGGCATTCCAGGACAACACGCCGAGAATGGCCACGATTACCAGCATCAGGTTGGTGACCAGCGGGTTGTTGATTGAAAAACGGATCAGCGACATGACAAGTGAGGAGCGGAAGGTGCGGCGTATGTTATTCTGCGGCCGCGTCGACCGCCTGCACCTGTTGTCCGTGACTGAGTGCGGCAACATCGCGTGTCACCACCCGATCACTCGCCGCCAGTCCCTGCAACACAATCTGCAAACCATCTACCCGTGCACCCGGCCTGACTTCGACCTGCTGCAGGGTGTCCCCTTCGACACGAAATACATAGGCCCTGCCCTCGTCAAACAACACCGCGGTCGAGGGAACCGCTGTAACACTGCGACGCTCACGCAGTGGCAGCCGCACCTGGGCTACCTGTCCCGGCCTGGCACTGTCACCGGCAACCCGCACGCGCAATGCATGGGTAAAGGTCTCCGGGTCCGGGTTAATCTGCAAGGCAATGACCTCGCCCGGCAATTGAATATCCTCCACCGTTACCGGAACGACCTGCCCCTGTACCAGGGACTGCGCAACATTGCCACGAACTTCGGCATATAAATCCAGTGAGGCCGCATCGACCAGATCTACAACCGCCTGGCTCGGGGTAACGTAATCGCCGATCTGGACATGGACTGCGTTCACCGTGCCTGCAAACGGAGCCAGCAATTGGGTACGCCCCAGGTCACGTGCTGCACGGTTACGCGCCGCCTCTTTCAGGGCCATGCGCGAGTCTGCTGAGGCGACACTTGAAGCCAGCTGTGCGACTTCTGATTCGAGCTGGATCAGCTTGATGCGTGTTTCATCGAGCCGTGATTTTGATACCAGGGAATCCTCGCCCAGCTTCAGCAACCGGTCGAGATCCTTCTTTTGCAGGGCATAATTGCTCTTCGAGAGCTGTAATAATTCCCGGTCGCGCTGAATATTGCGTGTCTCCTGCGCCAGCTGTGCACTGGCCTCGGCCAGTGCATCTTCATAGTCGCCGGATGCCAGTCCCAATAGTGGCTCACCCGCTTGCACACTCTGCCCGGGTTCAACCGGACGTGCAGCTACCTGGCCGGCCAGCTCGAAATGCAGGGACGCCTTGCGGGCCGGCTCCAGCCGGCCGCTAACGACCTCCGTCGGAACCAGGTCATGCAATCCGACCGTCGCCACCTGGACCACAGGCACAATGCCCTGTTGCAGTTCAGGGGTTTTCGCCGGCGCCGTCAGCAACAGCATAACTACAGCCCCGAGCATGGCGGCCAGCACGGCTAGTTGCGTACCAGATTTGATAGATAACACACTGATTGTAAAATGTTTGAAGTTGCAGCCATTGTATGCGATTTTACCCCGCACCTGCCAGCGAGCCGACAACCCTGGATTAACCTGACAGAGCTTCCCCATGATCGATCGCAGCATGACTGCAAAACACCTGTTCCACGTCACGCGGAATTCACCGTGGTGCTGAGGTGTGCTCCCCTAGGGCTGCTTTCCCTGGCACCCTTGGTTGCGCTTTCTTCTGCAACATATGCGGCCAATCCCTGGCAGTGCAGCAGCAATGCGCTGGGCCTGTGGGAATGTGCCAGCACCCTGACACCGGCCAGTGCTCCCGGTATACCTGCCGCTCCGGTCGAGGTAGCTGCAACCCGCCAGAGAGGGCACGCGCAAGCGACAGAACCTGTCGAAACAGACACAGTCCAGCAAACGTCGGCGCTACTAGCGGACAGCGATCCGGGAGCCGACACCCCGCCGTTATCGACGGCGGCCGGGGACACCGGCACACCGGCACCCGAACCCGACAGCCCAGCCATAGCCCCGGCAGCACCTGAGCTGCCCGGCGATCGCGACAGTGATCAGCCCGTTACAACTGCAGCAGAACCACCGCCGGGAGCTGCATCACCCAACGCTGACAGCCCTGCAACCGACGCAAACGACGAAGCAACGAAGACAGTCGTTAGCGCATCTACGGCAGCCAGTACCGGGGCCGATGAAGAGGAACCTGAGTATTCTCGCTGGGCATTGTGCCCGCCGGCTCACTATCGCCGCGTTGAAGTACCGACATCCGAGGCCGGCACAGTCGAGTTGCAGGCCGATAGCGCGCAGGCCCGCGAAAAAAATCTCTTCATCCTGGAGGGGAATGCCGTTGCACAAATGGACTGGAAACGGCTGGAGGCAGACCGCCTGAGCTATGATCAGGAGCAAGGAAGAATTGATGCGGAAGGCAACATGCTGTACACCTCACCGGAACTGCTGGTTGACGGTGAGCGCGCCACGCTGTACCCGGACACGGAAACCGGTGATATCCAGCAGGCGAGCTACGCACTGCCCGAACTGCATGCACGCGGCTCTGCCAGCGCCATGGAACTCGATGGACGCGACTGGCAGCACCTAAAGGATGTTTCCTATACGACCTGCGCCAGCGGCAATAATGACTGGCAGATTTATGCCCGTCAGGTCGACCTCGACCAGGAAACCGGAACGGGTACGGCCCGCGGTGCCAAGGTAAAAGTCAAGGGGGTACCCGTACTGTACACGCCCTACCTGAGCTTTCCGCTTGATGACCGGCGCAAATCCGGCCTATTGATACCCAAGGTCGGCACCACGGAACAAACCGGCGTGGACGTAAGCATCCCTTATTACTGGAATATCTCACCCAATCGCGACGCAACCTTCGTACCACGCATCATGAGCCAGCGCGGAGTGATGCTGGGTGGTGAGTTTCGCTACCTGAACCTCACCAACCAGGGCAAGCTCAGTGGGGAATATCTGCCCTCGGATAATAACTACAACAACAAGGACCGTTACCTGGTCGGCTTCGAACACTACAGCAACCCGATGCCACGGATGGAGGCAACCGTCCGGGCGAGCAAGGTTTCAGACGATAACTATTTCGCTGATTTCGGCACCAACCTGGTCCAAACCAGCCAGACCAACCTGGAGCGCGTTGCCAGTGCGGCCTATCACGGACGTGGCTGGAACCTGGGCGTGATGGCACAGAACTACCAGACCATCGACCCAAGCATCCCGCCGGATCAACGTCCCTATCAGCAAATACCGAAAGTGGTATTTGACATCACACCGGCACAACGTGTGGCTGGCCTGAAATTTGCGGCCGACGCAGAGGTCAACTTTTTCAGGCACAGCGGAGGCGTACTGGTTGACGGCAGCCGTATGGACATACAGCCACGCGTCAGCCTGCCTGTATATCGCCCGGGCTGGTACCTTGATCCGAATTTGAGCGTGCGCTACACCACCTACAAACTCACCAATGTTGCACCAGGTGAAGACGACACACTTTCACGCACCACACCGGTGGTGAGTCTGGATGCCGGCAGCTTTTTCGATCGCCACAGTCGCTGGGGCGAAACTGATTATGTCCAGACACTGGAACCACGCCTGTATTACCTGTACGTCCCGTACGAAAACCAGGATAATCTGCCTGTTTTCGATACCGGGGAATACGACTTCAATTTCTGGACATTATTCCGCGAAAACAGGTTCAGTGGACCGGACCGCATGGGTGATGCCAACCAGCTTGCCCTGGCATTGACTTCGCGCTTTCTGAACCCGGCCAGCGGCGTACAGCTGTTCAGTGCCAGTGTCGGGTCACTGCTGTATTTCCGTGACCGCGAGGTTACCCTGCCAGGCGAAGCTGTTGATACCAGCAGCAGTTCCAGCATCATTGGTGAACTCACTCTGGGACTTGCACATCACTGGAGTGCCAGGGCCGAGACACAGTGGAACCCGCAAGCATCACAGTCCGAACTCAACAGTGTTCACCTGCAATACCACAAGGGTTCTCGGCAGCTGGTCAACCTTGCCTACCGCTACCGCAGAGATATAGACGAACAGACAGACATCTCGATGCTATGGCCACTTGGCAACTCCTGGCACGTGGTCGGGCGCTGGTACTATTCCCTGCGTGACCATCAAACACTCGAGGCACTGGGTGGACTGGGTTATGAAAGTTGCTGCTGGTCCGCACAGCTGGTCGGTCGTAGTTTCGTCAAGAATATCGACACCCGTGAAAAAGCCATTTTCCTGCAGGTAGAGCTTAAAGGCCTGGGCAGACTGGTTAACACCGTCGATAAGGCACTGGAACGTGGTATCCTTGGCTACGAGCAATTTGACTAACCTTTTCAGAGTTCCCGAATGAAGTACTTTCCCGCACTGGCCAGCCTGTTCCTGCTGTTCCTGCTCACCACTGCACTGGCAGAAGACGAGCCCCAGTCCAGGCCACAATACCCACTGAACAGAATTGTTGCCGTGGTCAACGATGACGTCATCATGTCCAGTGAACTGGAATACGCCACCCGGGCAATCGTAAAGCAGCTCAATGAAAAGGGCACCCCGATCCCGGACAAGGCAATACTGGACAGGGAAGTACTGGAGAAGCTGGTGATGGAATCACTGCAGCTGCAACTGGCAGCCAACAATGGCATTACGATTGATGACAGCACCTTGAACAGCGAGATTAAGGACCTGGCCGAACAAAACGGCGTCAGCCTGACGGAATTTCGCAATATCCTGGAACGTGATGGATACAGCTACCAGGATTTTCGCGAGGACCTGCGCAAGCAACTCACCATCATGCAGGTTCGCAGGCAAATGGTGGCCAGTCAGATCAAGGTCAACGATCAGGAGATTGACAACCTGCTTGCCACCCTGAAAACGAGTGGCAACAGCGGTGTCGAGTATCACCTCGGCCATATCCTGTTCGCCATTCCCGAGGCGGCCAGTCCCGCAGAAGTCCAGGCAACGGAAGCACGTGCCAACAACGCACTGAAACGGCTTCGAGGCGGTGCCGACTTTGCACAGGTCGCGATTGTCGAATCCGACAGCCAGACGGCCCTTGAAGGTGGTGACCTCGGCTGGCGCACACTCGGCCAATTGCCCGCCATGTTTCTGGACACCGTTAAAGGCATGCAAGTGGGTGATCTCTCGGACGTGATTCGCAGTTCCGGCAGCTTTCATATTATCAAGCTACTCGGCAAGCGCGGTGATGAACGCCACCTTGTGGAACAGACCCGAGTGCGACACATCCTGCTCAAGCCCGATGAAGTCAACACGGATGAGGAAGTGAAGCTACGCATCGAACAGCTTGAAATCCGCTTGCGTGGCGGCGAAGACTTCGCAACCCTGGCACTTGCCAACTCGCAGGACACCCTGTCTGCTGCCAAGGGTGGAGATCTTGGCTGGGTCAGCCAGGGTGATACCGTACCCGAATTTGAAGAGGCCATGAACAGTCTGGCACCGGGTGAGCTCAGCCAACCGGTGAAGACCGAGTTCGGCTGGCACCTGATACAGGTACAGGAGCGCCGCATGCACGACAGCACCGAGGAATATGAGCGTTCCAAGGTCAGAAACCTGATTCGCGCCAGGAAATATGAGGAGGAATTATCTCTGTGGCTGCGGCGCCTGCGTGATGAGTCCTACGTGGAGTACCGGATCGACTAGCCCTGCTCCTGAATCCAGGGCTGTTAGCCTCATCCCTTCTGCATGTCTCCTGAACCCCTGCGAATCGCACTGACCCCCGGCGAGCCTGCCGGCATCGGTCCTGACCTGTGTGTAATGCTGGCACAACAGCCGCAGGCTACAGAACTGGTTATCCTCTGTGATCCGGAATTGTTGCAGCAACGTGCGGCTCAACTCGGCCTGCCCTTGCATTTGCGCCTGTTCGAGCCCACTCGCGCAGCACAACAAACGGTCGCCGGCGAGCTTTGTATTCTGCCCGTCAGGGTGAATACGGAGGCACAGTGCGGTGTGCTGGATACACGCAATGCCCACTACGTACTCGAAACACTCGATGCGGCCATTGGTGGCTGTCAGTCCGGCCAGTTTGATGCTATGGTCACCGGTCCGTTACACAAGGGCATCATGAATGATGCCGGCATCCCCTTCAGTGGCCACACCGAATACCTGGCAGCCGCTACCGGCACCAGGGATGTCGTGATGCTGCTGGCGAGCGATACCTTGCGCGTCGCACTGGTAACCACGCATGTGCCACTGGCACAGGTCAGCTCGATGATTACGGCGGATCGCCTGCAGCGGGTAACCCGTGTGTTGCATGCCGGCTTGCAATCCCGTTTCGGCATAAGCCGGCCACGCATCAAGGTGTGCGGTCTCAATCCCCATGCCGGCGAGGGCGGTCATCTGGGACGCGAGGAAGTCGATACCATTATCCCGGCGCTAAATGCCTTGCGTAAGGAAGGCATCGACCTCGAGGGCCCCCTGCCCGCAGACACTCTCTTTAACAATGCCGGCATCGAAGCCTGTGACGCCGTCCTTGCCATGTATCATGACCAGGGCCTGCCGGTTCTGAAGTACAGTAGCTTTGGCCGCGCCGTCAATATCACGCTGGGGTTACCCATCATCCGCACCTCGGTAGACCACGGCACTGCACTGGACCTTGCCGGCAGTGGCAATATTGACTACGGCAGCCTGCAGATGGCAATCAGCAGCGCCATCAGTCAATGCAGGGCCCGCTAGTTCAAGCCTGTTGCCGAAAGCGCTCTGCCCCGAACCGGCGCGCATCAGGTAGCCACGTTCCCCCGAGTAATAAGGGTCTTCGTCATCTGCAGTGGCCGGGGCATGGTTCGTGGCATAAAGCATGTCGAGGAGCGCGACCTCTCCGGCCATCGCGCAACCATCGCCTGTTTGCGATCCTTGATATCCCTGCAGTCGAACACCATCCCCTGAACCTGGTGTAGGCACGGGATGATGACCAGCTGCCCGTTCTCATCAAGGGCCCGTAATTCTCGAGTGATAGAATTCCGCTACAATCCGCACCAGGAGTATAGCGGGTCCAGATACCAGCTGACCTCAAATGAAGTGAGTTCCCAAACAATTGCCGAGACAGTTATGGTTGCTGTACCCTGCCCTTCCCCGACAACCCGAAATCAAGTCGCTTCACCGGGGATGATCATGCCAGCGCGCCGGTCACTGACTGAAGATCCGATCCGTATCAGCAGGCACATGCGACAACCGGCGATGGCGGCGGTCCTGTCCTGGTTCCTGATCGCCATCCTCACACTTGCCCTACCCAGTATGCATGCCGTGGCGGGACCTTCCAAGTCACCCCAGATCACGCTGACCCAGCAGGAACAGGACTGGCTCAGCGCGCATCCGCTGATCCGCCTGGCACCCGATCCTGATTTTCCTCCCATCGAATTTATTGACCAGGCCGGTCACTATAAGGGCATAGCGGCCGACTATGCGGCCCTGATCGAGCGCAGCCTGGGGATTCGATTCTCCATTGTTACACTCAAGCAGTGGGACGAGGTACTGGAAGCTGCCAGGAACCGGGAAGTCGATTTGTTGGGTGCGGTGACCCCTACTGAAAAGCGGTCGGAATATCTGGCATTCACCCACCCCTACCTGGAGTTACCTACCCATATCATCACCCGCAAGGAGGTTGCAGGGACCGTCACGCTCCAGCAGCTCCAGGGAAAGAAGGTTGCCGTGGTCAGCGGCTATATCTGGCAGGAGTTTCTGCAAAGGGATTATCCCGGCATTGAGCTGGAAGCAGTGCCCGACGTTGCAAGTGGCTTGAGCAAGATCTCCGCCGGCACAGCGGACGCCATGATCGAGAACCTCGCAGTCGCAGGCTACTATATCAAGCAGCTTGGCCTGACCAATCTCCGGGTGGCTGGACAAACAGAATACTACGGGCGTTTTGCCTTCGCGATCCGCAACGACTGGCCTGAGCTGCGTCAAATCCTTGAAAAGGCGCTGTTGCATATCGACCCGGACAGCAGGTCAGCGATCCTGTCGAAATGGATAACCCCGGAACATGCGACTGCATCAACAGCGCCGGTCGAGACCACCCCTCCCGCAGAAGTGCCACCCACTCCGGAGGTGATCAAGGCAAGAATCGAGGCCATCGAACGCGACAGTCAGCTGGATCCGGCAATACGGGACCAGGCCCTGGAGCTGCTGCGCAAGGCATTGACCTGGCAAGACGCAGCCCACCAGTCAGAGAAGAATGCTGCCCTCTTTGCCAGCGCGCTCGAATCTGCCCCCGCGGAGACCGAGAGCATCCGCAGAGAGGTAAGCGACCGTATCGCGGCCGGTGAGCCACCCCCTGTTCCACCCGGTGCAACCCGGCAGGAACTGGAACAGCGGCTTGCCCAGGCGAAGGCAGATCATGCAAGCGCCCAGAAGGCAAGAGACGAGCTGGCAGACCAGATCAAGACCCAGCAGGGTCGGCCAGACAAGATCCATGACCAGATTAGCGAATCAAAGCTCGCCCTGGACCGTCTGCAATGGCAGCAGGCTGGCGCTTCAGCCGTGGCTACAGACCCATTGATCGTCGAAGCGAGTGGTATCGCACTGCAGGCTGAAAAGGACGCAGACAGGGCTGAAATCCACATGCTGGAGCAGGAACTGCTGAGCTACGATGCCCGGCTCGCCTTGTTGATCGCGAAATACAACCGCAGTCAGCTGAAACTTGGCAGAAGGGAATCAGAGGAAAGACAGCTGCAGACACGGCTGAACGCGCTGTTCGCCGATGCAGCGGCGGCAGCAGAAGAGGCCGCAGAGCAAAGCCTGCGCGAGGTCGCCGGGAAACATCCGCTGCTGCAGGCGGCCGCTGAAGGGAACCACCAACTCAGTCAGCACCTGAGCAACCTGGTGGTACAGACCAGGACACTGTCAGTCGAGCAGCAGAAGATTCGTGATCTCCTCACCGAGTTCGAGGGGGATCTGCACAACATCGAGCAACAACTGCAAATCACTACCCAAAGCCCGGTTCTGGCCCAGGTGCTAATCGCCGAGCGTCGCAAGCTGCCCGACCCGAAGCTGTATGAGCGCAGCGCCAGGGAGCACCGCGACCAGATTGCCGATGCACGACTGCAGCAATTCCAGCTTACCGAGCAGGAAAGCACCCTTGCACCTGGCGACGCAGACAGCCGCAAGACGCTGTCCGGGGAACAGCAGCTCCAGCTGCAACAGCTGACCACCGAGCGAGATGCCCTGCGCGCCAAACTGACCGATGCGTACACCAACCTTGCGACACAACTGGTCACGATCAGCAATGACGAGCAGCGTCTTTCCGAGCTACTGACCAACCTTACCACACTCCTGGACGAACGCCTGCTGTGGATTGCCAGCACCACACCCATCGGAGTTGCGTGGATTGAGCAGACGGTGCGGTCAGCGGGTTGGTTCCTCGGGAGGACAAACTGGAGCAGAGCAACCGAGGATTTTCAAGCAGCAACCCTGCAGGCACCGGTGCTCACTGCGGGTGCCTTGTTGCTGTTCGCCATACTGATCGGGATCCGGCGTCAACTGCGCCGCAAGGCCGCGGCGATTTCCGAAAATGTCGGGAATCCCTTCCACGATCGGTTCGGGCTTACTCTCGAACTACTGCTGATCAAGCTGCTGTGGGTGCTTCCCTGGCCACTGATCCTGGCGGGGACGGGGTGGCTGCTGCAACACTCCCACAACGCAGAACCCTTTTCCGCTGCCCTCGGCCAGGGTCTGATCCGCCTCGCCATAACCGTCTTCCTCGTGGAACTGTTCCGGCAACTATCGCTACCCCGGGGGTTGGCGGAGTGCCATCTCAACTGGACCGCCACGGCGTGCAAGGTGCTGCACAGCAACCTGAGCTGGGTGCGCCTGTTCGTCTACCCAGTCAGTTTCACGCTCGGGATGATTGAACTGCAACCGGCCGGGTTGATCGGAGACGCGCCAGGCCGTATGGAATTTATCATCGGACTGCTGGGTGTGACGCTGTTTCTATGGCGGCTCATGCATCCCCGCCATGGAGCACCCGGCAGTTACCTGCAAGCTCACCGTGTGGGATGGTTGTGGCAACTGCGCACGATCTGGTATCCCCTCCTGATCATCTGCCCCGTTGCGCTGCTGGCGCTGGTGCTCTCCGGCTATTACTACAGCGCGACGGATCTGGGCTCCAGGCTTGCGTACTCGTTTTATATCAGCCTGGGGGTACTGCTGGTGTACCACCTGATGTTGCGCTGGGCGCGGGTAGCAGAACAGCGCCTGACCATATCCCGGACACTGGAAAAGCGTGACGCGTCCCGCCAGGCACGGGCTGTGCAGCAATCGGGCGATGCCTCGGGGGAAGGAGTGCCCGATACCCTTGAACTGCCCCAGACCAGCATTCAGGAAATCAGTGCACAGACCCGTGCCCTGCTGGGCGCGGCAGCCCTGGTATTGCTGGTACTGGCCCTGTGGTTTCAATGGGCCGACCTGGCTCCCGCGGGCTACCTGCTGGATCAGATCACCCTGTGGCAGCAAATGGTCGGCACGGAGGGGAAGGAACACCTGGAGCCGGTTACGCTGTGGGCGGTTACAAAGACCATCGTGGTACTCATACTGACCATTATCGCAGTCCAGAACTTCCCGGGATTTTTGGAGATATCAATACTTGGACGACTCTCGCTGGAGCGCGGCAGCCGCTATGCCATCACTACGATTACCCGCTACCTGATCATCGCACTGGGCGTGATTGTTGCCTCCAACCTGATTGGCTTCGGCTGGTCCAAGCTCCAGTGGATGGTAGCTGCGCTGACGGTGGGCCTGGGGTTCGGGTTACAGGAGATCTTTGCCAACTTCGTCTCCGGCCTCATTGTGCTGTTCGAACGGCCGATCCGCATTGGGGATACCGTGACCGTCGGGACAACCACCGGGACAGTCACCCGTATTCGCACCCGCGCCACGACCATCACCGACCGGGACCGCAAGGAATTGATCATCCCGAACAAATCGTTTGTAACCGGCGATGTCATCAACTGGACCCTGTCTGATCCCGTCACACGCCTGATCCTCCGTGTGGGCGTTGCCTACGGGTCAGATGTAGAATTGGTCGAGAGGCTGATGCTTGATCTCGCCAGGGCTCATCCGCTGGTACTGGATGAACCACCACCCACCGTATTCTTCTCCGAGTTCGGTGATAGTGCCCTGAACTTCGAGCTGCGCGTTTTCTATCAGGATATCCTCAACAAGATCCGCCTGACCCACGAACTGAACAAGGCCATTGAAAGTTGCTTCACTGAGCACGGCATTGTCATCCCCTTTCCCCAGCGCGATATCCACCTCAGGTCGAATGACTCGATCTGACTGCCGTTCCATCGGCTGCACAGGAAGGCGGTCAGAATTCATTATTCACACGAGATCGCAGGGCCGGCCTCGCCTGAAATTGATCGGACAAGACAGCGGATACCGCCTAGGTTGATCCCCCCTTGGGTATGGGTCCGCATTTCCAGTCAGTTGGCAGGAAACGAAACCCTGTCACCCATACGATTAGTTTTTCCTATGGTACGGCAGGGGCAGGACCCCTCATAAAGTATGTAAATGTTAGCGTTTGGTGATAGATATTTGCAGGGTGTAGTCTTGAATCTAACAGCCAAATCGTGCGAATTGGCTGGTCTATAAGAACAAGTGTATTCAGAAAACCATAACAAAGTGACATCGGTGGTAACGCAAATGATTCGGACAATAACCGTTGTGTCTGTCTTCTTGCTGACGACAGGTTCTGTTGCCTATGCCGGGGACAATGATCCTTCTTTTCGCGATCCGGGAAGCAGGCCAGGAGAACTGGAATTTCAACCACCGTACTTTCATCGGGTCGACATGAATGTTTCACCCCGGGAGTACGAGGAAACCTATCGACATAACCGCAAAATGGTGAGCAAAACCCTGCGGTCTTATTCAAAAAGTGTGCTTAGAAAGATCGGTATTCCCGAGCAGGGAGGTTACCTCATGGGTGCGGCGCTCGGCCTGGCAATCAATCATGAATCAGGACTGGATCTGAACAAGAGCAAGACACTTGCCCTGGAATTCAAGGATGTGGACAAATCGGATCGTAGCTTGTATTTCAAGTTCAAGCTGGACTGGTAATCCGCAGGGCGAGTAGAGCGGCGTTGTACTCGCTGTTCGATACGTCTTTTCTGGGCAGCCATACCGGGAATGTATTCTTCCCAGCTTTAACCTGCCATTCGATACACGCTTACTCACTGCTTGTTACTGTGGGCAGCAACCAGGTATCACCGGACAGAACAGGATACAAGCTAGTTGTGTCCCATAACGCCATCAGAAAGTTCAGCGGATCATTAAAATCCAGCGGTGCGCTGAATGACCCAGAAGGCCGCAAGGCTGCCAATGAGGTACGGCGGCAGCAACCATGCCCATGCGGGACGCGGCATGGTGATGTGTCGCATGATCTGGCGTGCCAGCACCATCGTGGCGAACACGGCAGCGATGAACAGCAGTTGACCGATTTCAACGCCAATGTTGAAGAACAACAGCGCCATGGGGATCGACTGCTGTGGCAGCCCGACTTCTGCCAGTGCACTGGCGAAACCGAAGCCATGCAGCAGACCGAAGGTAAATGCAACCACCCATGGATAACGTTCGGTTAGGCCGGGTCTGCCCCGGCGGCCATGTATGATCTCCGCTGCAACGAACGCAATGCTCAACGCAATCGTCGCCTCGATGGGTGGCCCCGGGACGTGCACCAGCCCCAGTGTTGCACCAGCCAGTGTCAGGCTGTGCGCCAGCGTGAAGGCGCTGACGGTTGCAACAATTCTGCGTACACCTTTCACGAGCAGCAACAACGCAAGCACAAACAGCAGGTGATCAATGCCAAGCAGGATGTGCTCGACACCATACAGGAAGTAGGTTTGCACCACTTCAAAACGACTGGGCCGGGCCGGAACCATGAAGGAAGGCTCCGTCGCGGTCAGGCGACGAGTCTCGCTGAGGCCATCAGCAAAATCGAACCGCACCAGCACGTCCGTCGACGTTTGCTCCAGCCCGTCGATATGGATGACTCCCCCCTCCAGCCCTCCCGGGCAGCGTGCGCTCCAGCGTGCCAGGTAGGCACTGCCGTCCCAGACTGATTGCCCTGGGCTGCGTGGTTTGCAGTTCTCCGGCAGCTGGACGCTGATTGCCAGGGGGCGTGTACCATTCGCCGGCGTCTTCCAGACAACCGCATACTGGTCCATGTCGACCAGGCGAAGCTCCAGATAACCGGGCTGAAGCGCATGGGCATGCGCACCAGTGAATAAACCGTGCTTGCCAGCCAGAAAGGCGATCAGCACGAAAAAGGACAGGCGAACGAATCTTTTCATGGGTTCTGCACGATCGGCGTCACGCTAGCGGGCATCTTGATTTCATAACGCTCCTGTAGCCTGGCGTAGTACCGCTCGCGCAACTCCAGCGCCCTGGCTGCCTTCCAATCCCGCAGGACCGCGTCGTGCACTTCTTCCAGCGGTGGCATTCTTTCGGGCTGACTGTCGGTGACAAGGACAAGGTGCATGCCATAGGCAGACTCGACAGGTCCGGCCCACACCCCGTGGGGGATATCCCTGAGACGGTCGAAGAAGCCTTTCCCAAATACACCATCGATGACATCGGGTGGTGAGAGGTCGAGCCGGGGTGGCAGCAGGGTGCGCTCGCCCCACTGCAAAGGGTCAGCCGCAGGGTCGGCCTGGAGCGCATCCAATGATGCTTCGATGCGCCCAGGTGTCGGGTCCTCACCCAAAAAAACCTGCTCAAAGGCCAGGCGCGGCTCGCGCCGGAACGTCTGCGCGTTTGCAGCAAGATAGGCCTCGAGTTCGCCTGCAGCCGGTTCGAAAAGATCGGCGCCGGTGTCCGTCAGAAATTCCATCTTCTGGCGCAACCGCCGCCGGATCAC
>JAJDNX010000087.1 GCA_022340485.1 Gammaproteobacteria bacterium
CTTGCCAGCCAGTCCGGCTTACAGGGGCAGCGCGGTGCGGTTTTGCTATCAGCAATGGCTATAGCAGGCTACGATTCCTGTTGCCAGAGAGTGAATGCCGCATTGTATAATTACTTTCGGCTGTCAATAATGATTCCAGGCATATGTTCAGGCATCTCGCCATCCTCTTTCTGTCACTTGTCATGGTGGGCTGTGCCACAACCAGCCGTATTACCAACGAACCCGTCAGTGAACCGTTGCCAACAAACCGTCAGCAGATAACAACTGGCATAAAGGGTCAGCGATCTGATCGCGCCTTTTTCTTTATCAGCCTCTCCGGTGGTGGTACGCGGGCGGCGGCATTTTCCTATGGAGTCTTGCAAGAACTCCATAATACCCGCTACCTCGATAACGGTCAGGAAAAGCATCTGCTCGACGAGGTTGACTATATCAGTTCGGTGTCGGGGGGCAGCTTCACCGCTGCCTACTACGGTCTCTATGGTGACCGGATCTTTGAAGATTACGAGTCGGTGTTTCTGCGCCAGAATGTGCAGAAGACACTGATTGGCAGTGTCCTCAATCCCTTTAACTGGCTGCGCGTGCTATTTACCGGCTTCAATCGCACCGAGATGGCGATTGACTACTACGACAGAAATATTTTCCGAGGAGGCTCTTTCAACGACATTTTTGCACGAGATGGACCCTTTATCGAGATCAATGCCACGGACCTTGGCATTGGTGCACGCTTTTCGTTTACGCAGGAACGCTTCAATATGCTGTGCTCGGATGTCGGTACCTTCAAGGTGGCGCGCGCTGTTGCGGCCTCATCCGCTGTCCCTGTCGCCTTTGCACCGGTTGCACTACGCAATTATGACACGTGTCCCGAGCAGAACCCGGACTGGTACAGTCCGGGGCATGACGACTTCAAGGACAATCCCAGAATGGGTGCTGTGCTGGCTGACTATAGATCATACCAGGACAAGCAAGACCGACCCTTTCTACACCTGGTTGATGGCGGTATTACCGATAATCTCGGCATACGTGCACTCTATGACCGCGTGGAGCTGATGGGTGGTGCAAGGAATACAGCAAGGGCCCTGCATAATGAACCAAGGTATATCATTATCATTGTCGTCAATGCCGCAACCCAACCGGAAAATCCGATGGACAGCAGCGACAAGACACCCTCGAGTGTGCAGGTGATGGACTCGGTCACCAGTGCGCAAATAGAACGTTACACGGTAGAGTCACTGACGTTACTTGAAGAGGGGTACAAGAAATGGGCCGCCCAGCTCTCCACACCGGGGCACCCGGTGAAACCGTTTTTCATAAAGCTGGACTTTGAAAGCATTGCCGATAAAAAGCAGCGCAACCTGCTCAATAACATGGCAACCAGTTTCTCGTTGCCCGACAATGAAGTCGACCAGCTCATCGAGGCCGGGCGCAGCCTGTTGCGTCAATCCCCTGCCTACCAGAGTTTGCTGCAACAAATCAGGGAAGTAAAACGCGCACAGAACGTCAAGTCACAACGGTGATGCCGGCCTGATAAACGCAAAAACCGCTTGTCTTTCCCGATCCTGATGGATATGCTTGCTGCCAGCAGGTGCTAAAGAGGTAACGTCACATTAAGTTATCAACAGCTGCCTGCGTAACAGATTCATTGCAACTTCTGTACAGGTCTGCTCAGAAGACCCATTCCGGTATCTCCTGTAAATTACCTTTATCGAGATCTGCAATTGATCAAGTGTTTATTTTTTATTTTCAAGGGTAATTCAAATGACGACAGGTACCGTTAAGTGGTTCAACGAATCCAAGGGATTTGGATTCATCTCTCCCTCTGATGGCAGCAACGATGTGTTCGTGCACTTCTCCGCAATCCAGGGTAGCGGCTTCAAAACGCTCGCAGAAGGACAGACCGTAAATTTCGACGTGGAAAAAGGCCCCAAGGGTCTGCAAGCCACCAACGTTACGGCGGCAGGCTGACAATACCCCGCAGTCACTACCAGCACAAGGAACCCCGCCCGCGGGGTTCTTTTTTACCCGCAGCCGGCGACATGCGTCCGGCGTCAACAAGGATACGCATATGAAAAAGCTGTTTGTCGGCAATCTCCCGCAAGATGCCACTGAAGAATCCGTACGCGCAATGTTCTCCGCCTACGGCACCGTGCGTACCATCAATGTGGCATCGGACATCTTTACCGGCAGATGCAAGGGCTTTGGTTTCATCGAGATGGAAGGTCACGAGGCGCGTGCCGCGCAGGCAGCACTGGACGGCAACATGGTTGCCGACAGCGACAGGTCCCTGCGCGTATGCTTCGAAGACCCGAAAGCGGCACGCGGACGCAAGCGCCGCTAGGCGTGCCGCGAAGACTGTAGCGGTCGCCGGCTATTGCCCTTCGCTTTCTCCGGGCCTGGACGCCGCTTGTTTTCCTTTGCTTTCACCCGGGCCGGACGATTATTGTGGAGTGACTTTGCCTGTCCACGCGGGCGTGTATTGCTGCGCGGCTTGATTGGCTCGGCGCGGATGGACGGGTCCGGTTCGTAACCTGGAATCACGATCCGGGAAAGATCACGTTTCAACAGGCGCTCAATATCACCAAGCAGCTTGTGTTCATCGATACACACCAGCGACACCGCCTGCCCCTCGTTACCGGCGCGGCCGGTACGGCCAATGCGGTGCACGTAGTCTTCCGGGACGTTCGGCAGTTCATAGTTCACGACATGCGGTAGCTGATCGATGTCCAGGCCGCGCGCCGCGATGTCAGTGGCCACCAGCACCCGGACCTCGCCACGCTTGAAGTCGGCCAGTGCGCGGGTGCGTGCACCCTGACTCTTGTTACCGTGTATCGCTGCACTGCTGATACCATCCTTTTCCAGCTGCTGCGAGAGACGGTTGGCGCCGTGCTTGGTGCGGGTAAACACCAGCACCTGGCGCCAGTTCTGCGAACCCACCATAAAGGAGAGCAGTTCGCGTTTGCGCTCACGGTCTACCGGGTGGATGACCTGCGAGACCCGTTCGGCAGGGGTATTGCGGAGCGCCACGTCGATCAGCACCGGTCTATCCAGCAGCTTGTCGGCCAGTTGCCGGATGTCATTGGAATAGGTGGCGGAGAACAACAGGTTCTGGCGCCGCTTTGGCAGCAACGCGAGGATCTTGCGGATATCGCGGATGAATCCCATGTCCAGCATGCGGTCGGCCTCGTCCAGCACCAGGATCTCGACGGCGGAAAGATCCAGCGTCTTCTGTGAAACATGGTCCAGCAACCGCCCCGGTGTTGCCACCAGGATATCCACGCCTGCGCGCAGTCGCGCAATCTGCGGGTTGATCTTGACCCCGCCGAAAATCACCATCGATGACAACGGCAGATGTTTGCCGTAGGTGTCGACGCTTTCCGCCACCTGGGCAGCGAGTTCACGGGTCGGGGTCAGTATCAGGGCGCGTACACGGCGCCGGCCCTTGTCGGGCGCTGTCGCGTTTAGCCGCTGCAAGAGCGGCAGGGTAAAACCGGCGGTCTTGCCGGTACCGGTCTGGGCACCGGCCAGCAGGTCCTTGCCCTGAAGAATCACGGGGATTGCCCGGCTCTGCACCGGTGTGGGTTCACTGTAGCCCTGGTCTGCGACAGCACGAAGGAGTTCGGCCGACAGGCCGAGGGTATCAAATGACATGGTAAGGAATGCTCCTGGATCGGCCTACCGGCAACATTGGTTCCGGGACGGTCTAGGCGCAATTCTAATGGTTGATGTTCGAGGTTTGCCGAGAGTGGTTACCGCGAGGACTCAAGTGCAGACCGAAGTGCACCGGATTGGCGTGACTATACCGGATGCAGCAGGAGAATGCGATATTATTTGCCGGTAGCCCCCTGGCAGTCGCTCCTGCAGCATGCACGCTTGCAACGTGTCCAGGGAACACGATCAATAATCGTCAAAAAAACACTGGCGGATAAAATACAGCTAAGAACCGCGTGAAGGTGTGCCTGTCACCCCTCGAATTGAAGAAACTCGACCCGAGATACGGGTAGAAGGAATTCCATCGCAGACTATCGTTTTGTGCATTTCCGGTCAGTCTGAACAGGCCGCGCAGCATTGGCGCGTAAGGGAATCGGAGCCTGAAAACGCGCCCCGTGCAGGTATCCAGGACCTGGCGGTCTGAGGTGGTTGGTCTGTTCAGCCTGGAGGCGCTGCTCCTATTGATGACGAGTTCACTGCAATTCCCCGGGCCTGCAATGGCTAACCGGAAAGCACTGGGCGGTGACAGCATCTTAAATACTGTCGATAATGGCCTGTTTCCTTTTCTTGTATTCTTCCGGAGTGATGTAGCCGCCGGCCGCCAGCTTGTCGAGCTCGTCCAGGCGCTGCTGCGGTGTCTTCTGGGCTGGTGCTGATTGCACCGGCCGAGCTGCTTGGTACTGGGTGGCAGCTGCTTGCTGCTGCTCAGCCTTTGTCCGATCCTGCATGTTGGTCAACAGTTTGGTTGCGAAGACCCCGCCGATGAAGGCGCCCGCATCACTGGCGTACAGTGGCAGACTGATACCTGCAGAGGCCATCGCGATGGCCGTGGTGGCGGCAGCCATCCTGATCTTGTTGCGAATGCGCATATCACTCTCTCCTTAAGGTGTTGTACAGGTACCATGTGCCAGGAAAGTCACCTCGTCGCCGACACTGGATGCACTCATGTGTCCCGTCCTGGAGTTGACTGCGAGGTCCCAGCCTCGACTGTTTTCAACGCCTTGTATGACCAGGTGTTCACCGTTGTGTTCCATGTTCTTTATGGGTGACACGGCATTATGGCCACTCTCGTGGGTCCCACGCATAACCTTGTCCTTGGCGTCCATAACGATCAAGTCCGGCAAATCGAAGGTCTTGGCCTGACCCTGAAGACAAAAGCCGTCTTCCAGGCAAGCGACGACATGCGTTACTGCGCAGACGATATCTGTGGAACCATCGAGTCCTGCGGCATCTACCCCCGATGTAACATAAGGCGACACCACAACCGCACAGGCTGCGACAAGCCTCGAGCATGTTTTATTTAGCATCTTCTTCCCCTTTTCCATGCCTAAAAAATTAGCAATAATAGTATGCTGTACCGCTCGTTGTTGCTCATGAACCGCCAGCTGATGACAAAGTGCCTGTCACGGTGTAACGGCGATTCATCTTTGCCGCATTGCAGGGGTGCTACTGGTTTGTAGCCGAGCCCCCCCGAGATCATGCAGCAGGCGCTGATAGTCGGGATTGTTCCGCAGCAGTTCATGTCCAGCCTCGATCAACCGATTTACCTGCTCTTCACTCAGGGTGAAGCTGGTCGGGATCTCATTGAAGAAGCGTCGCTGTTCGGGCTGTTCGATGTCGATAAAGCCGAGCTTTACGAAATACGGTTTTATCGGAAAATCCGGTGTTGAGATATCCTGCGCCCATTTCGCCAGGCTCATCTGCATCAAGTCCAGGGTCGCCTCGTTGTAGAGGTGGAGCTGTACATTACTCATTGCACTGATTGTCTCTTTGATGGATGGCTGTTTGGTACTCTGGTCCATCTCCGGTTCCGGATCCGTGGAGGCATTGACGGAGATGATGGTTACATAGCGCGGGGGGCTGCGCCCGACCTGTTGGTAAAATAATCGCGGGCCACCGGAGAATTCCATCACGTCATAGACTGCACGCAGCCCCAGGTTGTCGGTGATCCCCCCGTCCACAAAATGAGCATAGTCCCGATTTTCCTTGTCGGAGTATGTTTCCAGGCCCCTGAGGATCTGTTCCAGCGCCGGGTTGGGGTTTTTGGCTGCCCGCTTTTCGGCCTCTTGCATCCACTCCGGTTTTCCTTGGTTCCTGCAGTCATGAAAGTCCTCGATTACCACAGGCTGGAACAGGATAGGCACCGCCGATGAGGCGGCTACAGCCCGTGCCACCGGGAATGTTAAGAGATTCGAACAGAGCAGGTCGAAATACTCCTGAACGAAGGAAAAACGCACCCCGTAGCCAAGATCGGATGCATTGATGATGATCAGTGGCCCGCCCGCGTGCAGCATATCGGCATAGGTCGCATCGTGGAACACCTCCTGTTCGTAGAGCTCCACCGCCATCTCGGTGCGTCCCTTGGAACTGAACCAGCGCAGCGGGTTAAACAGTCGATGGAGTAACTGGCTTTCGACATCGCGCCTCAGAAAAGTATCTTTGAAATCCTCGAAAATCCGTTCTCCATAGAGACCATAGTAGGCCGATGTGAAGCTTCCGCCAGAAACAGAACTAATGTTGTCGATTTCATCGAGCAGCCTCCGTGGCTGTCCATCGATCACCACAGTAGTGTCGCGCAGCTCTTCCAGAACACCGTAGGCCAGCGCAGCCGCGCGTGTCCCTCCTCCGGAAAATGCCAGGGTCAGTGCTATATCCCCCGAACCCTTTCTGCCACTCAGTGCCGCAATCGAATAGGGCTGAACGTCTGTGGCTTCCGTGACTGGTGTGTTGTCAATCACCCCGTAGGAAGCACAACCGGAAAGCAGCAGCAAGCAGAAGCAGATAGTAAGTAGTCTCAACAGGCGCTCCTCGATGTGTTTTGTAGGGTGATTCTACCACTAAGGACCCTCATGGGCACAGACCCGCAGTTTCTGTGCAGGCACCTGAGTTGTCCACCCGCGATGCCCCGGTTGAGGATCCTGCGCCGTTCGGGAACCTGAATACCGTCGAAATCCGGTATGAAGATGATAGGGTTTGACAGACCTTTCTTCGTTCGATATTTCCTGCTCAAAACCGGAGAGGCTCCTTTTTACCAGGAGGAGGTTCAGCCATCGTGGATACCTGCGGAGCGGTTGCAGGCGTTGCTCTTAAATATACTGGTGAACTGGTTTCGTTATAATGAGCGCCTGGCCATACGAAGGAATATCTGACGCGCCGGGCAGTCATGAATGCAGCGAACAACAACTCCGGAGGGTTACGCCTGCCAATCCTGCAGGGCATATTGCCCGTAAAGGCCTCACAAATTCCGCTCGAACTCATCGCTGGCCTCACCCTTGCTGCACTCGCCATTCCAGAGGTGATGGGTTACACCAAGATTTCCGGGACCCCGGTTATTACCGGGCTCTACACCATCCTCATTCCGATGGCCCTGTTTGCGCTGTTTGGCTCCTCGAGGCACCTGGTGGTCGGCGCGGATTCGGCAACTGCAGCGATACTCGCAGCCGGTCTGGTGGGACTGGCCGCCACCGGCTCCGATGAATACGTGGCCCTGGCGGAAGTACTTGCCTTGATGGCTGCTGCGTTTCTCATCCTGGCACGCTTTGTCGGTCTGGGCTTCATGGCAGACTTTCTGTCACGCACGGTCCTGATCGGTTTTCTGACCGGAGTCGGTGTCCAGGTCGCATTTGGCGAGCTGTCCGGTATGCTCGGCCTCCAGGCAGGTGGGTATGGTACCCTGCAGAAGATCTGGAGCGATCTTCAGCAGATCGAACAGGTCAATCTCTATGCACTGGTCATTGCCCTCAGTGTGCTGGTGGTGATCATTGCTGCGAAGAAGCTCTCGAAGAAGTTACCGGGGGCGCTGATCGCGGTAATCGGTGCCATTATCGCCAG
>JAJDNX010000089.1 GCA_022340485.1 Gammaproteobacteria bacterium
CCGCCCGTAAAGGCAGAGAGTGCTCTCGCCAGTACGCAGAGACGCCGGGAATGGAACACCTGTGTATCTTTCTGAGGATGAAACATCCCCTTGCAATCTCTGTATCTTGCCAACACGGGTACCGTTTAATTATAGGCACCAAAGACTTTCTGCATGAGCTCGCTACTGCGCGCCACCGGATCCGTACGTATCTTGTGTTCCTCTGTAGCGATCATCAGGAACAGACCATCCAGGGTCTTGGTGGTGATGTAGCCATCGATATCGGCGGCACTGCCCGGCAGCAAGCTGCTCAAACCGCCAGCGCTTGCAGTCATTTTTTTATAGGCGGCCGTCACCCCGGCGCGGGCCGTTGCCGCTTCAACAATGGGACGCATCCTGCTGTTCAATGCGGATTCCGTGTGGGTGCGAAAATAGTTTGTAGCCGCGTCGTCAGGACCCGACAGGATGCCTTGGGCATCCTCCACACTCATCTCCCGAATGGCCTTGGAAAAGATATCAGCCGCCTCGGGAACGGCCTGTTCGGCGGCCTGGTTCATGGTGGCAATGAAGTCATCCGCCAGTTGATCCTGGTGCAGGGTTCGTAACGAAGACTCTATCCAGGAGAGGCTTTTCGGCATGGGGATCCTGACCTTGCTGTTGCCAAGAAATCCTCCCGGCTTGCCAAGACTGTCAACCGCAAACTGTACACCCTTGTCCAGCGCCTCTTTCAGCCCTGCCACCATTTCTGCATTTGTCAGATCCACACGGGTGGTGGTCAGGCCAGCGGTACTCATGGCCTCCTTGGCCGTATCGAGATATTTCGACCAGTCGGCCAGCACTACGGTACTGCCAGCCAGCCATAAGGAACACCCGGCGAAAAGTAAATTGGCGATTTTCATTGTGTCACCCTCCCGGTTGATTTACGGATCATACAGGAATGATGTGCGGGCGCAGCACGGCACATGGTAGAGAGCCGGGTGAGAAGCATACTGGGAACCCGGGGCAATCAACGGTTCCCTGCAAATTCACAGGATGGGCAACTTTGGCTATCATCA
Source organism: Gammaproteobacteria bacterium (assembly GCA_022340485.1). GTDB lineage: Bacteria > Pseudomonadota > Gammaproteobacteria > UBA9214 > UBA9214 > UBA9214. Next base: position 1,035 of record JAJDNX010000089.1, read on the forward strand.
AGGTGAAAAATAACTCACTGAATTGCGTATACTGTCACCAGGAAATCTGACCGACCACCCACACCGGCGGCAATTGCACGGTGAACGGAGCCCAGCATGAGTAACACACTGATGATCCTGCCCGCCAGCAATGCCAAGGGCATCCGCCTGGTCCGCGTGCCCGATGATTTCGAGTCACACGAGGCCTTCCGCCATGTGACCGGCCTGATCGCTGCTATCGAAGAACAGGACCCAAGGGCCAGCGCGGACGAAATCCTAGCCATCCTGGAGGATCACGGATTCGAAACGGTGGAGTTCATCCTTGGCCCAACCCTGCCATACCTGCCCGAAAATGAGGCCTGACACCGTTATAAACAGGTAAATATCTTGAAATTCCGTGTCGATTTGATCGCACCTGACCCTGCGAATTGATAATAAATTACTCTTCGTTTTGTCGATTACTTATTGTAATCTAACACATTTATAATCTTCTTATGTAAGAATTCCGCCTGCCGATGAACTCTTGCCGCGGCAATTTGTCACATCTTGTAATATTAATATTTGCTGATATTCTTATATTATTATCATGTTTTGGAGGTATACAATATGAGCATGAGCAAATTCATCAAAGGCATTGTACTAACAGCGATACTGCTGACAGGACACGGCCTGGCACTTGCCGAGGAGAGTGATGTCTGTTCGGCATTTCAGGATGGTAAGGTCAATTCGTCACTACTGGCAACCATGTTGTCAGCAGCCCATGATGGTTACCTCTACCGCATCCAGCAAGAAAGCTCGCGGGTGGGATTCTGTGTGGACAGCAAGCTGTCGCGCATTGAGGGTACCTTCAAGGAGTTCCAGGGCGGCATGGCCCTCGAACCCGGTGACAAGGTGAATGGCCAGACCATGGTCATGATCAAGGCAGACAGCCTGGAAACCGAGGGTACGATTATTGAAAACATGATCAAGGGCGAGGGTTTCTTTGATGTGGAACACCATCCCGAGGTCCTGTTTGTCAGCACCGGGTTCCACTGGACTGGCACGGATACGGCTGTACTCAAGGGCAACCTGACATTACGGGGAATTACGAAGCCCGTGATCTTCAACGTGAAGTTGACGTCACTCGACGGCAAGCGGGTTGACCAGGCCGAAAAGATCCTTGTCAAGGCGACCACGACCATCAATCGGGCCGACTATGGCATGGAAAAGCTTTCCAAGCTGGTGGATGGCAACGTCAAGCTCTGCATGAGTGTCGAGGCAATGAAATACGGCGCCTGATGCTTCAGGGATAAAACCAGGGGTCGGTGACAGGCGAGAGTCGTTGCGTCTTTCACCGGCCCCATTCGCTACATGACAACACGATGGTCATACCGCTCTGTAATTTTAAGGTATCACAGTCCTGTGGGTATCGGGTATCGTGTACAGGCATGCTATCCATGACCTTGCTCCTGTTATAGGATGCGAGGTTGATTACACCAAGGATAGGCACACCATGAAGTCCTTTCTGCCTGCCCGCTTCAGCTGGCACCTCCTGTTTCCCTTCCTGAACTGGTGGCCACTGGTCAATCGCGACAGCCTGCGGGCAGATTTCCTTGCGGGAGTGACGGGTGCCTTCATCGTCCTGCCCCAGGGGGTAGCCTTCGCCCTGATCGCAGGACTTCCTCCCGAGTATGGCCTCTATACCGCCATCGTCACCCCGATCGTGGCCGCCCTGTTCGGCTCTTCCCTGCACCTGATCTCCGGGCCTACCACAGCGATCTCTATCGTGGTGCTGGCGACCGTCAAGCCCTTCGCGTTGCCAGGTAGCCAGGAATTTATCACGCTGGCCTTAACACTGACCTTCCTGGCCGGCATGTTTCAGCTCATCCTCGGACTGGCGCGAATGGGCGCACTGGTCAATTTCATCTCGCACGGCGTGGTGATTGGCTTCACTGCAGGCGCCGCCATCCTGATTGCGACCAGCCAGTTGAAACATGCCCTGGGCATTACACTGCCACCCGGGGAATCCTTTGTACATATCTGGATCGATCTGTACCGGCACCTCCCCGAGGTCAACGGCTACACGCTGGGGATTGCCGTGGTGACCATGGTGGCCCTGCTGCTGTTCCGGCATTACCGGCCACGCTGGCCGGGGATGCTGTTCGCCATGATCATTGGCAGCGTGGTATGCCTGCTGCTGGGCGGTGAGCAGCAAGGCGTGCACCTCGTGGGCCACCTGCCCGGGCATTTGCCGCCCCTGTCGCAGCCGGACTTCTCCCTGGGCACGATCCGTAAGCTCGGACCGGGCGCCCTCGCCGTGGCCATGCTGGGTCTGATCGAGGCGGTATCGATTTCCCGTGCCATTGCCACCCGTTCGGAACAGCGCATTGACGGCAACCAGGAGTTCATCGGCCAGGGGCTGTCCAATATGGTCGGCAGTTTCTTTTCCAGCTATGCCGGGTCCGGCTCCTTTACCCGCTCCGGCATCAATTACCATGCCGGGGCCAGGACACCGATGGCGGCCATTTTCGCGGCCATACTGCTGGCGGTGATCCTGCTGCTGGTCGCTCCGCTCACCGCCTATCTGCCAATGCCGGCAATGGCAGCCATCATCCTGGTGGTCGCCTACAACCTGATTGACTTCCACCACATCCGTACCACGCTCAAGATCAGCCAGTCGGATGCCACGGTGCTGGTCACGACCTTCCTGGCGACCCTGTTTCTGAAGCTGGAGTTCGCCATCTACGTGGGTGTTATCCTGTCACTGGCACTGTACCTCAACCGCACGGCACGGCCACGTGTCTACAGTGTGGTACCTAACCCGACCGATCCGCTGCGCCGCATGGAGATCAAGACCGGTCTGGAGGAGTGTCCGCAGATGCGCATCGTACGCATCGACGGCTCACTGTTCTTTGGCGCAGTCAATCATGTCGCCGAGACCTTCCGCATGTTTCTGCACAAGGACCCCGATCGCAGTTATCTGCTGATTGACGGCAGCGGCATCAACTTCATCGATGTCGCAGGAGCCGAACTGCTCAGCCAGCAGGCACGCCAGCTGCGCAAGCGTGGTGGCGGCCTGTACCTGTGCAGGGTGAAAGACGGTGTATACGGCCCATTGACCAAGGGAGGGCACATCGAGGAGATCGGACAAGAAAACGTCTTCAGGTCCAAGACCGATGCCATCAGGGCCATCTTCGACAAACTCGACCGCAGCCGCTGCCGCACCTGTGACAAGCGCATCTTCAGCGAATGCAGCAGCGTAGAAGGTCCCGAGGACGCAGAACGAAAAGACTAGCCGGTAGAGAACTGCCCGTCTTCAGGAAGCACCAGTGAGACGAGGGATTGAAAACAAATCTGTCCCCTGTTTCCGCGGATTGGCTGTACCCTTTGCACAACCCTCTGGAGGACGATGGGGAACAGGACAGTGAACGAGTATCAGGTACTGGTCATTGGCCCGCGGCGGGGCCTTGTCGACGTCTTGCGAGCACGGCAGATCCGCTTCTCCGTCTGGCAGGAAAAACCTTCAAGCGGCTGGAAAGATGCAGACCAGCGGGTTACTGCCCCCTTCTGGAAAAGCCCTGAAAGGATCAGGCAGACCGTCCGTAAAGAGTTTGCCGCCACCCCCTGCACACACATCATTGCCGGCACCGAGTCGGCTACCTACCCTGCCGCGATTGCCCGGCGCCAGCTGGGTGCTCGCTGCTCCGAGACCACCACGGCGCTGCGCTGCAGGGACAAGCTGGCTATGAAGGAATACCTGAGCGACTTCGGCATACCCATGACAAAGTTTCTGGCGGAGTCCTCTGCCACGGATGCTGCTAGGGTATTCGAGTCGCTGGGCCACCCGGTAGTCAGAAAGAATAGAAAGTCATCAGGCGGCAAGACACTGCAGATCATCGAGCGAGAGACAGACCTGGTATTGCAGCAGGGCAACCGGAATATCCTGGAAAAGTTCGTCGCTGCACCCGAGGCCAGCATTGAATCGTTTATCAACAACGGCAACATAGAATTTACGAATATCACCGCCTACCATGAAAAAGGGTTCACTAACTTCGTACCTGCCGCATTTGACACGACCCTGACGAACGCCATCCAGGACCTCAATCGCCTTGTCATCGAGGCCTTGAAGATCCGCTGGGGGATGACCCACCTAGAGGTCTACCTGACACAAAAAGGTCTGTTGTTTGGAGAGATTGCAGTGCGCCCGCCTGGCGGCTACATCATGAATGCCATTCGCCATGCCTATAACTTTAATCCCTGGGAGGCGTTCGTCGCGATGGAACTTGGCGAAGCCTTTGATTTCCCGGAACACCCCCTCGCCTACACGGCCGTTGAGGTCTTTCATCCGGGCGCCGGAACGGTAACCGCCATCATTGGTGAATCCTGGGTGCATGCACAGCCAACTCTGCGTGAGTTTCGCCTGAAAGCAGCACCAGGCGATCGAATTACCCGGCGCGAGAGTGTCGGACAGGATACCGGTTACCTGCTGCATGCCAGCGACTCACCGACAGCACGACTACAGCTACATAATCTCTTCAAGCAGCAGTTCAGCATCCTGGTCGTGTAATCCTGCACAACACAGGTATTGCCTGGTACCGACCGGCCATTGAATAAGGTCTTGTATTGAACGACAGGTCAATTTTACCGGTCTGCCTGCAGAGGCAACCGAGTAACGGACTCGTCGGGAATAGTCGTTGCACCTTTGCTGTATCAGGCAATATGTTTCCGTACGCCCCGAACCTGGCCTAACAAGCAACGTCATCTTGTTCACTATCCCACAAAGAAAGACACAACAAAAAGCCCCACCACCAACAGTAAAAAGGCAAGTATGATATCTTCCCACCGATGGGATGGTCTTCTGATCGCCATAGCAGACCTCCTATCTGAATTATAGTAAACGATCGCTATGGCCACCGGACCAGCCTGCCAATTATCTGGCGGCCATGTCTATAGTGCTCTCTTGACAGATCTTCCGGGCACGCCATAATTTTACAGCATGATAAGAGCAATCCTTATAGCCTCGATCTTTGTACTGGTGTTTTACCTTGCCGGGATCATTTCCAATGGAAATGTTGCCGTACAAATTGCGGCATTGTGTATTTTCGGACTGGTCATCGTCTGGAATGCAATGAAGGTCATTTGCTGCGCCTGTAACCAAGGTAATAAATCACATTGCACCCCAGCAAAGAAAAGGGGACATTCTACTTTTTCTTGATCCTAGGCGGGCGTCCCTGAGGACGTAGACTGGATTCCAGTCCCAGTTTCGCGGCCGTCTCTTCAACCCATACCGTATCACCAAACGGTGCACAGCGATTGACACTTTGACGCATGGCGATCAGCTCAGGCTCTGACTCGGGCGCATTGACCCGAACCAACCAATCATCAGGAAGCGGTACTGGCGGTGGCATCAGAAACGAAGGTGAGTGCCCGCTGTGCCGCCAGGCAAGGCTTCCCCAGCACCAGTCCTCGGCATGAACCACCAAATTCGCTCGTAAGGCGTTACGCTCGACATAACGTATGACCTGTAGTAGATGTGCATCCTGTTGAATCGGGAACGCCTTGAAACGTCCCTGCCACACATGACCACTCGAGCCATAGCGACGGTGATAACGGCGAACATGGGCGGTCAGCAACCACTGCATCCATCGACTCAGGTCCCTATCGCCACAGGGCCGCAAAACGAGATGGATATGATTGGGCATCAGGCAGGCAGCCAGTACATTCATTGGCAAGCGCTTGCTGGATTCACCGATCAGACGAATAAACGCAAGATAATCAGATGAATCATGGAATACAGCAGATCGTGCATTACCACGATTGATTACGTGGTAACACAGCCCCCCGACCGATGCGCGTGCCGTCCTTGGCATAACAGAACCATATGCAAACCTGGCAACGCGGTCAACTCCTGACAGCAACACCATTGCCAATGACCTGCATGACGCGGGGAGCCGCGTTCGAGCGACAATAGCAAGCCCCCGAGGATGAGATTTCCCTATGCTTCAGGGATTCAGCAACAACTTTCCGAGTATTGATCCGTATGAAAGAAAACCAGAATGTCCCCTTTTTATGAGACGGCTTTTTGGATCAGGGGGACCAGCGGCTCGGGGAGTTTGACGTTGCCGGAAAGTGCGAACTGCTGAGCCCGATCGGACATTTTTTTCCAGGTCTTGCGGATAATATCCAGCCACTTTTCCTCGTCGTATTCAGGGTGTTTGCCGGCAAACTCCAGCATGTAATGCTCGATAAAAACCAGGTCGGTCACGTCTTCCAGCAACTGCGTGTCAGGGTTTTCCTTTATCCCTTTCTTTGCCACCGCGGTTTTTACCCGTTCGATAATGTCTTCACCATAGCCTGCCTCTGCAAGCAGATCCGCCGCGGTTTGTGCCTGGATCTTGTAGAGATCCTTGCGCCATTGCAGGTAGCCGATACGATCCATGGAATAGGCGTCGCGCGGTGATTTCCAGCGCTGGATATGCTGCGCACGAATCGCCAGCTGCATGGCATCATCCGCATTGGGCGCATAGCGATGCAGCATGTCGGACATACGATGGGAGTACAGGAGTTCTTTCGGCCACGTGCTGCCATCGGCCGTCACCTGGTTGGGATCTTCGCTGTTTGCAGCATCGATAAGCGCCAGCGCTTTCTCGAAGGTGGATTGGGGTTGGGACATAGGAATTACTCTGTGTAGATTAATGGGAACGGCAAGCTCGCGACACAGTGCCCGCCAGCATTGCCTCGTTCATTCTATCGCTAATCACCCGCCGGTTTCGATCCCTGATTGTTCATACTTCCGCCTCGATATGCAGTCCATGGCAAGATCAAACCGGTTGTTAGCTGCCTCCTCCCACCGACAAACCAATGACCGAACGGCGCTTGCCCGAACATGAACGCGGGAGGGATGCATGGCCGGCAGTGCGATCAATAAATCAACAATCAGCAAGGCATTTAAAGATGCGAGGAACAAGACAGACATTACTGTCGACAACCCGCCCTCCTTCCATGAAATCAAGTCATTTGCGGGGACGCCTGTACAAAGAACAAGGAATTGACGCACAATGCCTACTCGGCCATAAAGACCCAGCGACCACCGCATTGTATGTGGATGTTCGCGGTTCAGAGTGGATTTGAGTCGGGTGATTTTCGTAAAAGTTTCGTAAAAATATCGTAAATGCGTAATAAGTTACTTAAATATCATACAGTTACATAATTCTATAACTAACAACTCAATAGGAGACAGCATTTTGAAACGTTCAAACAGGATTTACGGCATGCTTGCCGTAGTGGCAGTAGCCAGCTCGATGGTGATGACGGCGGCCGATGCAGGTGGCATGGGTATGGGTAGCAGTTCCAACAGAAATTCCGATCGTGGTTACGGTCCAGGGGGCGGCTATGGTCCCGGAGGCGGTTATGGCCGCGGTTATGACAATCGCCAGGGATATGGTCCAGGACAGGGTTATGGCCCCGGATCCGCCCAGGGTTACGGTCCCGGACCGGAACAGGGTTATGGCCCCGGACCCGCCCAGGGTTACGGTCCCGGACCGGAACAGGGCTATGGACCCGGACCCGCCCAGGGTTACGGTCCCGGACCGCAACAGGGCTATGGACCCGGATCAGGACAGGGCTACGGTCCCGGACCGGAACAGGGCTATGGCCCGGGCGGACGTCCTGGCTATGGGCCTGGCGATGACAGTGACAGCGGTTCCGGCTTTGGCATGGGGAGTAATCGCGGCTATGGCCCGGGCAGTCGTTATGGTTACGATCGCGGCGGCTATGGCCCGGGTAGTGGTCGCGGCTATGGTCCGGGCGGGCGTCCTGGCTATGGTCCCGGCGATGACGGTGACAGCGGTTCCGGCTTTGGCATGGGGGGACGCTAAGCCACGGAAAAAGCTTGCTGACACTTTTGGATGTACAACGAAGCCGCGTGTTTGAACGCGGCTTCGTCTTTTTTCAGGGCCATCCATCCTGCACGGCCCAGGCGCTCAGGCAGGCTGCAAGCGATAACCACGAAGTCGCTGTGAGAAGTCCTGCAGAGCGGTAATCCCGGTCTTCTCTGCCTGCTGGCACCACTCCTGCAGCGCCCTGAGCAGCACATCCTGGCTGGCGGCCTTGCGCGTCCATACCGACTGTAGCTGCTGGCGATATTGATAGACGGTCTTCAGATCATGGAAACGGGCAAGGACCTGTTCCAGCCGTTCACGGGCATGTCCCTTGATCAGCGAGGCATCCCGTATCAACAGGCCGCGGGTGTGGCGCAGTGCCCGCTTGCAGGAACTGTCACAGCCCTTGCGTTGCTCGCGCAGCACCGGACGAATGACATCACGTGCATAACTGGCCATGACATGCATGCGATATCTCACCACGGCACGCACGGTATCCAGGTCAATCGATTCACGGTGATCGAGGATGAGCGCCCGCAGGGGCGCAACCCGTTTGACCTTTGCCAGCCCCAGCAGGCTCAGCAGCCGGATATACAGCCAGCCCAGGTCGAACTCCCACCACTTGCAGGAAAATCGCGCCGATGTCGGGAAGGCATGGTGGTTGGAATGCAGCTCTTCCCCGCCGATGATCAGCCCCCAGGGCAAGAGATTACGTGCGGCATCGGCACTCTCATAGTTACGATAGCCCCAGTAGTGGCCCACCCCGTTGATCACACCGGCCGCCCAGAACGGGATCCAGACCATCTGCACCGCCCAAAGCACCAGGCCTGCCACACCGAACAGCGCAATATCGAGCAACAGCATTAGCGTGATACCAAGCCACGGAAAACGCGCATACACCTGTCGTTCCAGCAAGTCATCCGGCGTCAGGTGTCCATAGCGTTCAATGGTGCTGCGGTTGGCCGCTTCCTGCTGGTACAGCTCGGCACCCTGCCACAGCACCTTGCGGATCCCCAGCACCTGTGGGCTGTGCGGGTCTTCGAGGGTTTCACATTTTGCATGGTGCTTGCGGTGTATGGCCACCCACTCGCGGGTCACCATGCCGGTCGTCAGCCACAGCCAGAGGCGGAAGAAATGCGCAATGACAGGATGCAGGTCCAGTGCGCGGTGCGCCTGGTGCCGGTGCAGGTAAATGGTGACCGCGGCGATGGTAATCTGGGTCAGGACCAGGCCTGTGAGCAACAGCTCACTGACCGAGAGTTGCAGAATGCCGCCGGCACCGAGGAAATTTAGAAGGGATTCAAACATTATTGTGTCGCCTGTCATAATTATAATAAGGGCGCAGTTTAGCACATTGCACAACTCGCGGCCGGGTCAACTTGCGCAGGAGCATCTGATTGAGCCCGGTGAGGCATTCTGTACAGGCGCGAATCAGGGTGCTCGCTGATGCCTCATTCCCCGTCATCCACCCCCAGCAACAGGTCGTCACCCTCCAGCGTCAGCGCCTGAATTTCCGGCACTGCAGAACCGATCAGGCCACGTACATCGCCGTACATGCCGGCAGTATTCTCGATAATGCGTTCGATCTGCCTTTCTCGCTCTTTCCAGAGGCGCGCATAGGCACGCTTCTCCTTGTGGAGTTGCTCCTGCATGCCGACAAAGGTCTCCACGATCGCTTCGACCTTGTGTCGGAAGGCATCACCGGAAAGATACTCGTACACCATCTCCATCTTTTCTGATTTGCCTTCCGAGGCGCTGCGTGCAAAAGACACCTGCAGTAGTTGCTGGCGCAAGGTCATTGCCAGCGGGATATAGGCCCTCACCGAGGCCACCCAGACTCCCTCCAGCTGGCCAAATGTCTTGATTTCATCGGGCAACTCGGTCGACACCAGCACCGCCAGATTGGCACCGATGGCGCGCTGATCATCTTTCAGCTTGTCGATCCAGGCGTTATTCCATGCCTTGGTGTTCTTGGTTTCCCAGACGATCGAACCACAGTCCCGCATGCGCTCGTTGTGAACCGTCTGGATGACATCCGCACCACGGATGCCCTTGGGAACCGGCGCAATCGTGTCATGCGGAAAATGGCTGGAGAGATTCGCTTCCAGGTCCAGTTCCAGTGCCTCACCCTGGGTTTCCATCGATCCCTGCTCGCTCTTGCGTTTCGCCTCTGCCAGAGATTTGCGCAGGTCCTCGATCTGCTTGTCGCGTTCTTTCAGCTTGAGATCTGCTTCACTGGCATATTTCTCGATCAGCTGTTTCTCCAGTTGTTGACGCTCCTCGCCAAGCTTGCGCTGGTAGTCCAGTGCCATATCCTTGCGCTGCTCTTCCAACACCGTCTTTTCCTGCAACAGCGCCAGCTCGCGGGCACGGGCCGCGTCCATGGCGGCGTCTTTTGACTGCAGTGCCTGATGCAGCACCTGCAGCTGTTTTGCTGCCGCCTGGCTGGCTTCTTCCCGTATTTGCCTGGCGAGTTCCTGTTCGCGTACCGCGAGGCGTTGTTCGACAAGCTGCTCCAGCTGCTTTTCGCGCGCTGCCAGTTCACGCTGCCGCGCCAGCAACGCCAGTTCCTTTGCTTCTGCCGCCTGTACCGCCTTGTCCTTCTCGGACAACTGCGATTCCATATCCTGCAGCTGCACGCGAACGGCTTCACGCTCCTTTGCCCGGGCGGCAGCCACCGCCTGTCTCTGCCGGATTTCGGCTTCCTCACGCAGCCGCGCCTCGACCGCGTCGGTAACCTGTCTGGCCAGTACCTCGCCGACCTCGATCTCGGTACCGCACTGTGGGCATTTGATGTGATCTGTTTCCAAGCTGTACTCCTTCAGAAACACGCTTACTGCACCCCGCCCCGTTGGCCGGTAACTCCAGTCGGGAACTCAGGATACGGGGGGGCGACGCTAAAATTCAAACTCCATGCTCCGAAACACCTGACCCGCGTTGCGCCTGGCCAGAAACTCCGCAGTCGGCAGGTGCAGGTAGGGTGACTGGTCAATTGCGTAGGCGTCCTGCAAGGTACCGCCATTCTCGATCACCTCGCCAACCTTCTCGCGCAGGTATACCAGGTAATCCCGGGTATATTTCCTCACCGTCGCCATGTCGGTCGGCTCACCATGGCCCGGGATCACAAGCTCCGCGCCCAGTGCCTCAAACTTGTCCCAGGTCTCGATCCAGGCCCGGGTATCGGTGTGTTCGAACAGCGGCAACATGCGCTGGTGAAACGCCATATCACCGGAGATCACCAGTTTCTTCTGTGGCAACCAGACAACAATATCGCCCGGGCTATGTGCCGGACCGAGGTTCAACAGCTCGATGCGCTCATCACCCAGTTCAATGACTCTCTTGTCTTCGAAGGTCTCATCCGGCATGACGACCTTCGTTCCCGCGGCCTTGTCTCTGGCACGTTCCTGCATCCCTTCCAGCAGTGCAAACGACTGCTCCTCGATCTCATGCGCCGCATCGACCTGTGCAATCACCGGCACACCCTGCTGCTTCCAGTAATTCGAGCCCAGCATCGCATGGCCCTGGCCGTTCTCCAGTACCACGTATTTCACCGGCTGGTCGGTGATCTTCCTGATCTCGTCATGCAGGGCCTTCGCCAGCAGATAATTATCACCGGCATTGACCACCAGCACCCCTGCATTGGTCACCACAAACGAAAGGTTGTTATTGTGCCCCGAATTCGCATAGGTCCCCGGCGCAGTCGCGCCGATGGCGGACCACACACCCGGCAGCACTTGCTGTGGCAGCGAGTAGAGCATCGACTGCGGGGCCTTGTCGCTGTTATAGAGCGCCTCACCGGTCAATAACGCCGCTGGGGTGTCACTCGCGGCTGGCTTTTCCAGATGCCTGCGCATGAAGGTTGCTGCCCGTTGCACGGCATCCTTCGAGGCCAGATCATCGGCAAAGGTGCGCACGTTGCCGTCACGAAAATCAAAGCCGCGTCCTGCCCCGGGATAGATAATCAGGCGCGCATCCCGGCCCTTCTGCTGCATCGCCTCGATACTGGTCTCGATGACACGGCGGCGCTGGTACTGCTCCTCATCGCCGATAAACACCAGCGTTGGCAAACGGAGTTGATCAACCTCGGGGGCATAGCCATAGACCTGCAGCGGCTCGGGCGCATTCGGATCCTGCAGGTGCGGATAGTAGGACACATAACAGGCAATAGCATTTTCCTGTCGCTTGAAGGTCGTCGCCACTTTCAGGGTGTAGTAGCCACCCCGGGTATGCGAGTACAGGCAGGCCTTGTCCGAACTGATGTCGTCACGCGCCAGCAGCACGTCCACCGCCGCATTGACATCCTGTTCCAGTGCATAATCGTGCTCGATGGGATGCGTACCGATGAAATGCGCCGTATAGATATCCGGCGCCAGCACGACGAAACCGCGTGCCGCGATGCGCCGAACATGGCGCTGCAGCAACTCATCCAGTCCGCGCCGCCCGTGTTGAAACAGCACGGCCGGAAACGGTCCATCACCCGCAGGGCGCGCCACCAGTGCCGGTACTTCCACCGCACCGCTCGGATAACTGATCCACTCGCTTTCGACAGAATAATTTTCCGGCACCTCGAGCTGTCCGTCTTCCCACCAGGCTTCGTCCCACCACCAGGGGAGATTGCCGGCTGCCGTGTCCGCATGAACCATCGCACAAGCCAGCAGATTGCTGAAGAGAAGGAAACAGGAGTATTTTAGATGCATGATTGATCTCCAGTTCGTCATTGTCCATCCAGGGAGTCAGTTCTATTGCCAGCTTACCGGCAAATAAATAACCATTTTTTGTAACCCGCACTTGTAACTTTGCGAGTTTGCGCCTTGGGGCGAGTCGGGATCGTGAGGGCACCGCCCCTGGCGCCGCGTGCTAGTGTTCGCTCGATGCCAGCTCCCTGTCGAGCTGTCGTCGCACACGTTTTGGCGACCCGGTGTGCCGTGCCAGTAGGTCATAGGCCACCGGCACCACAAACAGGGTAAAGAAGGTTGCCGAGAGTATACCGGCGAGCACCACGGTGCCGATGACGGTGCGCGTCTCGGTGCCGGCACCGGAGGACAGCAGCAACGGGATGGAACCGGCGGCTGTGGTAATACCGGTCATGATGATCGGGCGCAGGCGGATCCCGGAGGCCTCGAGGAGTGCCTCCCGAAACGGCTTGCCGGCATCGCGTAACTGGTTGGCGAACTCCACGATCAGGATACCGTTCTTGGCCGCAAGACCCACCAGCATGATCAGACCAATCTGGCTATAGATGTTGAGCGTCTGGCCGGTAGCATACAGGCCCAGCAGCGCACCGACCATGGCCAGTGGCACGGTCAGCATGATCACGAACGGGTGTACCCAGCTCTCGAACTGCGCAGCCAGCACCAGGAACACCACCACGATGCCGAGCAGGAAGGTAAACACAATGGCTCCACTGCTCGATTTGTAGTCCTGTGACTGGCCCTTGTAGTCGATGATGACTTCGCTGGGCAGATAGTCCTTGACCAGTTGTTCCAGGCTGGTGAGCGCAGTACCCAGCGATACCCCCTCGGCCAGGTTGGCCTCCAGGGTGATGGCACGCACCCGGTTGTAGCGGTTCAGCTTGATGGAATCGGCAAACTCCTCGAGCCGTACCAGGTTGGACAGCGGGATCAGCTGTTGCGTACGTTGCGAGCGTACGTAGATGTTTTCCATGCTGGTCGGCGTGCGCTGGGTGCTGCGCTCCCCTTCCAGGATTACATCGTATTCCTCGCCGGCATCGATGTAGGTGGTCACACGGCGCGAACCCAGCAGGGTTTCCAGTGTGCGCCCGATGCTGCCGATGGTGACACCGAGTTCGGCGGCACGATCATAGTCAATCACCACGCGCAGCTGTGGCTTGGTTTCCTTGTAGTCCCAGTCGAGTCCGAGCAGCCCGGGGTTGTTCTCATTGATCTTTTCCACCAGCGTATCGCGCCACTCTGCCAGCTGTTCATAGGTGCCACCGCCAATAACAAACTGTACCGGCTTCTGGATGCGCATACCGAAACCCTGTCGCATCACCGGAAAGGCGCGCACCCCCGGCAGGTCCTTGAGACGCTGGCGTACATCGTCCATGATGTCCCAGGCCGAGCGCCGCTGCGACCAGTCGTTGAGTACATTGATGACGATACCGTTATTGAAGATCTCCAGGTTGCCGAAGGCCATGGGTGCACGTACCAGCATGCGCGAGATCTCGCCGCTTTCCACCAGCGGCATGAGACGCTGTTCGATCTCTGTCATGTAGGCGGCGATGTAGGGATAGGAGGTCCCTTCGGGACCGGTCACCATCAGGTAGAACACGCCACGGTCTTCCTTGGGTGCGTACTCATCGGGGATCGCCCGGTAGAGCCATGCGGAGCTGCCCAGTATGGCGATGAACACTAGGCCAACGATCCAGCTGTGTCGGAGCGCGCCCTGCAACACGACGTGATAGCCACGGCGTACCATTCCAAACAGGCGATCCACCATGCCCGACAGGCGCGAATGCCGGTGGTCCTGCGGCAGGATTTTGGAGGCCAGCATCGGTGACAGCGACAGCGCAACAAAACTGGAGAAGGACACGGCCGCTGCCATGGTCAGCGAGAACTCGGCAAACAGGCGGCCGATATTCCCTTGCAGGAAGGCAATCGGCACGAACACTGCCACCAGTACCACGGTGGTGGCAATCACCGCAAAGCCGACCTGGCGCGTGCCGCGGTATGCCGCCACCAGTCGAGTTTCACCATACGCTTCCATGCGCCGGTGAATGTTCTCGATCACCACGATGGCATCGTCCACCACCAGGCCGATGGCCAGCACCAGTGCCAGCAACGTGAGTATGTTGAGCGAGAAGTCCAGCGCCAGCAGCACCATGAAGGTAGCGATCAGGGAAACCGGCACCGTCACCGCCGGTACCAGCATGGCACGTACACTGCCGAGGAACAGGAAGATCACACCGATGACCATGCTGATGGCAATGAACAGGGTCTTGTAAACCTCGTGGATGGCGCCCTCGACAAATACCGAGCTGTCGTAACTCTGCTTGATCGCCATGCCCTGCGGCAGCGTGGCATTGATGCGCGCCATCTCCGCCTTGGCCGCCTTGGCCACGGCCAGCGTGTTGGCGGTTGACTGCTTGGTGATGCCGATGCCGACCATGGGCACGCCGTTGCCACGGAAGAACAGGCGGTCTTCGGTGGTGCCGCGCACCACACGGGCAACATCGCTGAGCCTGACCAGGTAACCGTCCTCGCCACGTGCCAGCACCAGTCGACCAAAGTCTTCCGCATTCAGGAAGCTGCGCTCGGTGCGCACGGTAAACTGGCGGTTCTCGGAGTCTATGCTGCCCGCCGGCAGCTCCA
Organism: Gammaproteobacteria bacterium; assembly: GCA_022340485.1. Lineage (GTDB taxonomy): Bacteria > Pseudomonadota > Gammaproteobacteria > UBA9214 > UBA9214 > UBA9214. The sequence goes on from JAJDNX010000089.1 coordinate 16,204, forward strand.
GATTCTCGGCGCGCAGTGCCGCCTCTACGTCCGCCACGGTCAGGTTGTGTGCCGCCAGCTTGCGCCGGTCCAGCCAGATGCGCATTGCGTACACCTGGCCGCCACCGACACGAACCCGTGCCACACCATCCAGCACGGAGAAGCGATCCATCAGGTAACGCCTGGCGTAATCGGTCAGCTCCGGGACGCTCATGCCTTCCCCCGCCAGGTTCAGCCACATGATCACTTCCTCGTTGCTGTCCTCCTTCTGGATATCCGGCGGATCGGCCTCGACAGGCAGGTCATCGAGGATGGCGGAAACGCGGTCACGAATATCATTGGCGGCGGCATCGATATCGCGGTTGATATCGAATTCCACGGTAATACGCGAGCGTCCGTCCTCGCTGCTGGAGGTAATGAAGCGGATTCCTTCGATACCGGAAATACGGTCCTCGATGAGCTCGGTGATGCGGTTTTCGACGACGTTGGCGGCCGCACCCGGGTAGAGGGTATCGACCGTAACGATGGGCGGGTCGATATTCGGGTATTCACGCAACGGCAGGCGATCAAAAGAGAGCAGACCAAAGGCAATCAGCAACAGGGACAGGACCGATGCAAATACCGGCCGGGTGACCGAGACATCGGACAGGATCATTCGGGACGACCGCTGCCGGGCAGTGAGTTGAGCAATTCCGGTAGTGTGCGGCTGCCGTCATCGATGGCGACAATGGTTACCGACTGGCCCGGGGAGACCCGCTCCTGGCCGTGGGTGATCACCTGCTCGTTGGCGGTGAGACCCTCCACGACCTCGACCAGTCCGGGACGGCGCCCGCCAATCCGGAGTTCACGCTTCTCGACCGTGTGGTCGGCTGCGACGACGAATACGAACTGCTGCTCACCCAGCGGCAGCAGCGCCTCTTCCGGGATCACCAGCGCGGTACGCGGGTCTTTCAGCAACTCGACATACATCAACATACCGGGCTTCAGCAGGCGTTCCGGGTTGGGCAGCAGGGCGCGCACGCGGATGGAGCGGGTCGCCGGGTCGATGCGACTATCGACGGACTTAACGGTCCCGGTGAAGGTGTACCCGGCAAAGGCGCGGCTGGTTGCCACCACCTCGAGGCCGGAATGCAGCACCTCGAGATAGGTGGCGGAAACCGGGAATTCCAGTTTCATGACCTGGTCATCATCCAGTGCGGTAATCAGGTCACCGGGTTGCACCAGTGCGCCGACACTCACGTCACGCAGGCCCACGACACCGTCAAACGGGGCCTTGATCAGCCGGTCGGCCAGTCTTGACTCGATGGCGGCAAGGCGGGCCCGCGCGGTCTCCCACTCACGCTGGCGCTCATCGAGCACAGATTTGGCAGCGGTACCTTCGGACACCAGTGACTTGATGCGCTGGTATTGGCGCCAGGACTCCTTGACGGTGGCGCTTGCCTCTTCCAGCTGGGCGTGTTCTTCCTGGCTGGTCATCTCGGCCAGCACCTGGCCCTGTTCAACCCGGTCGCCGTCGTCGAAATGGATGGCACTGACGGTTTCCGTGACTGTGGCGGTCAGGTCGACCGATTCGTTGGCCGCCAGTGTGCCGATGGCCTCGACACGGTCGGCAAACTCGACCTGCCGGGCAGGCGCAACAATTACACCCGGCGCGGGTGCATCGGCCGCCAGGCTCGCTGTACTGAGCAGCAATACAACGCCCAGAAACGGGCACAGCGTGCGGGGGCATGGGTCAGTTATCATAAGGCCTCTGCCGGATTGTCGGTTTGTTATGGCCGGGTATTCATGGCGTTAATATACTAGCAGCTTCGTCTGGTGACCGCGCAGTCGCCATGAAGTTCCAGATAAGCATCCATCGTCTCAGCAACCGTTTCTGATTCCCTGCAGCATGTCACCAGAAGCCATTACCACAGACGTACTCATCCTCGGTGCCGGCGCGGCAGGACTCATGTGCGCCATCGAGGCAGGCAAACGCGGTCGCAGGGTCGTGGTAGTCGACCATGCCGACAAGCCCGGCAAAAAGATCCTCATGTCCGGTGGTGGGCGCTGTAACTTCACCAATCTGGAAATCAGTGCCGGCAACTTCATCTCCCACAATCCCCATTTTTGCAAATCTGCACTAAGCCGCTACAGCCAGTGGGATTTCATCGCCCTGGTGAATGAATACCACATCCCCTGGCATGAGCGGGATCTCGGCAAGTTATTCTGTGACCACAGTGCCAGGGATATCCTGGATATGTTGCTCGAGGAGTGCAACAAGGCACGGGTCACGATTCAGCTAGATTGTGACCTCTCGACCGTTGAAAAGAGCACAACCGGTGCGTTTTCGATACACACATCCCAGGGACTATTCAAGGCAAGCGCACTCGTGATCGCCAGTGGCGGCTTGTCCATACCAAGAATGTGTGCCAGTCCGATCGGCTATCAGATTGCCAAACAGTTCGGCCATCACATCTGGCCGACGACAGCAGGGCTGGTCCCCTTTACCCTGCAACCACAGGACAAGGAACGGCTTGCCGGCCTGTCGGGGATCGCCGTTGCCAGTGTTGTCAGTAGCGGCCGTATACAGTTCAAGGGAAACCTGCTGTTCACGCACCGTGGCCTGAGTGGACCCGCGATCCTGCAGATTTCCTCGTACTGGAAGGCAGGTGAGTCGATCCGCGTCAACCTGTTACCGGAACTCGATGTGGTGGCGTTCCTGAAAAGGCGGCAAGCTTCACAGCCAAATCTCAAACTCAAGACACTGCTGGCTGAAGTGTTACCGAAACGGCTGATCCGCGCATTGCTGGGTCAGGAAAGCGCCGACAAACCATTGCAGGAACTTTCACAGCTGCGCATCGAGGCACTGGCCAGAGCGCTGCAGCACTGGCAAATCAAACCCGGTGGCACCGAAGGTTATCGCACCGCCGAAGTCACCCTTGGTGGCGTTGACTGTAACGAGTTGTCCTCCAGGACCATGGAGTCCCGCAAGGTCGAGGGACTGTACTTTATCGGCGAAGTGGTTGACGTCACCGGCTGGCTTGGCGGGTATAACTTCCAGTGGGCCTGGTCATCGGGCTGGTGTGCAGGCCAGGTGGTTTAACAACCGTTTGTCGAAGCCTTTTGCGTCATTCATACGCTGGCAGGGTTGTCAGCCGGGTATCCTCCACCGGGCCACCCACAGTGAAGTGATAGAGGTCCTGGAATTGGTGGCCAGTCAGACCCAGCAGGTCGTGCATCGGGTCGTCAAAGAAACAGCCGATGCCGGTACTGCGGACCCCGGCCGCCTCGGCCTCGAGGTAGAGCAGCTGGCCAATCATACCGGCCTCCCAGTAGAGCCGCGGATAAAACCACGGGCCATAGCGTTGCAGCGGCGCATCGAAATCGGCCAGCATGGCGAGGCTGAAACAGCCATCGCTGGCGATGTCCTGTCCACAGGAAATCTCCCGCGCCGCGGCCCGGGTATCCCGCTCGATCAGGCAATACAGTGGCAGTTGTTCCGGGCAGCCCGGCGGCTTGTGCCACGGGTCTGCCTGGGTAAGCGCCTGCTGCAGGGCTTCCTTCTGCGCCGGGTTGCGTACCAGCAGGTACAGCCCCGGTGCAAGACCGTCCACCCGGTGCACCAGCAGTGCCAGGTGCAGGTATGACTCCCAGGGAAGTGTCGCGAACGGCACGGCACCGGGAACGGCCAGGGTCCTGTCCAGCATACGGTAGAATTCCTCGCATGACAGGCGCGTCCGCCCGTCCATGGCCACGGCACTGCGCCGCTGACGGACCATGCGTCGCAGTGCAACCGCTCGCGGCGGCGGTGACCACGACTGTGGCGGCGCTGCAAACGTTTCGTATGCGCACGCCCCGTGCGGCTTGCGCACCGTGGCCGCGAACGCCTCGATGCCCCAGTCAACATGTGACGGGCTCAAGTGGTTGGGCGTCCCCTGCCAGTGGAGGGATGCAAACGAATGCAGCACAGCTGCAGGCAGTCCCGGTAACGGTGCTGCTGGCAGCACCGGCATACAGGCAATCAACAGGTCCGGCTCTTCCGGCTCGGCATCGTGTACTTGCGACATGCCCAGCAACTGCGCCAGCTCCTCCGTGCCGGGCTCATCGAGCAGGCGCATCTGCCAGCCGAGCCCCGCCGAAGCGATACTGAGCGCACCCAGCGCATGCCCCGCATCGTGCATGCAATAGCGGTAGGCGCGCTGGCCATACTTCCAGGCCTCGCGCCAGTGAATCGAACTCAGCCCGATGAAAAAGGTGTGTGCAGGAAAGCCGCTAGAAAGGGTATCCCAGAGGGCATGCTGGAACTCGAGGCGCACTTCCAGACCATGTTCCCTTGCCGCATAGTGACCGACCATGGGTTGCTCACACAGCCCCTCAACCGGCCCGCACAGCAGGTAACCCTCGGTCGGATGCAGGTTGCCACTGGAGGCATTGACACGCAGCGCCCAGCGGCTGGTGCCGGTGCTCTTCCAGGCGGACAACGCCAGGCTGTCGTAGAACAGTTGTGAAATGGACCGCAGGTTCAGCGGCGCAGCAGCCGGCATTTGCCCAGGCATGAAAATTCTGTCGTAGCCTGGTTCATCGGTTGGCGACACCTGCTCCAGCCCGATGAGACGCGCACCCGCGTAACGGCGGAACGGGTCCGGCTGGCTTGCCCAGTCGAGATAACCGGGACCCGGTGCAAAGGCATCGAAGCGGTGTCTGGTTGCCTGGTGATACTCAAACACCGCTTGCAAGCAGTCAGGCCGGGTGCTGCTGTCCTGTTTCATTCCGGGTTGTTGCTCCCGTCGCACTGCGGATTCCCGCTGCTTGACATGTCATCCCTGGCTCAAAGAAAGGACGCTGTCCCCTCGCTGGAAACGTCTGCCGCCTGGGTCGCCTGTGTCTACAGATCCTCATCGGAGGGCTGCTGGTCTGGTCATTAACGTCATAGCCGTTGCCCGCAAAGAATTCGTCCATACTGTTGAAGTAATCACACACAACCATAACCAAAAGTCGTCTGGTAGCCCCCGTTAGCCGTGACGATCGAGATCACCGCCCCCTGGATCGATCGAGCTTTCCTATTTGGCAAACAGGTGCAGCAAGGCCTCGTTCTGGTCAATGAAAAACTGGAAACGGTTCAGAAAATTCATACCCAGCAAGCCATCCACCCCGGCTGATTCGCCCAGCTCCAGTACACCGACTTCGAGCCGAGTGACATACCAGTCTCCCACCGCAAGGGAATCGAGCCGGTACACCGGTGCCTCGACCGAACCGTTGGCGGTATGGAAGACCGCCGTTCTGCCGGTATCTTCATAGTGGATGTCGCCTTGTTGCAGCACCTGCGGTGTGAGGATCGTCAGGGAGGCACCCGTATCGACAAGCAGCTGTACACTACGGCCCGCGGCAGGTGTCGCATCTACAATAAAGTGAGTGCCAATGCGCTGCAGCGGTATATTGATCATCTCTGCCGCTGTATCCCATGATCCAGCGCCTTGCAAGTCGGTGGATGCCAGGCTCAACTCGGAGAGCATCGCCTGTGCCTGTGCACCGATATCAGGGTCCTGTGCGATCAGCAGCAGCGAGCGGCGGGCTGCCTCTTTGTCGTCCAGTGCCAGTTGCGTGTTCGCAAGACCCATGAACCAGAAGGCATGGTCGGGTTCCAGCTGGATGAGGTGCTGGTATAACGCCAGCAACGCATGATCATC
>JAJDNX010000071.1 GCA_022340485.1 Gammaproteobacteria bacterium
GTTGACTTCAGCCAGTCTGTTCATGCCTGTCCTTAAGGCTTACCATGTTGGTCCTTCCATCGGGACGAGTGAATCGCAGGTGACCTCATGATACGCAGTATGACGGCGTTTGCACGACAGGAGCTTGATACCGGCAGAGGCGAGTTGGCCTGGGAAATCCGTTCGCTGAACCATCGTTATCTGGAACTGGGTGTGCGCCTGCCGGAAGAGCTCCGCGCCATCGAGTCGGCCGTGCGTGAACGACTGGGCGCGCGCCTCGGGCGTGGCAAGGTGGAGTGTACCTGCCGTTACCGGCCGCTAGCCTCCGCGACCGTGCCGGTCGATATCGACCAGGATAACCTGACGCGTTTGCTGGCTGCCTGTGCGGACGTGTCTGCCAGGCTGCCGGAGTCTGTTCCCCTGAACCCGATTGAGCTGTTGCGCTGGCCAGGGGTGCTGCGGGAAGAGGCTGTTGACACTGCGCCACTGGTGAAAACTGCGCTGGCACTGCTTGATCGGACCCTCGATGAACTGTTGCAATGCAGGGAGCGCGAGGGCGCGCAGATCAAGCAGCTGTTGTTGCAGCGCTGTGATGCCATGGGCGAACTGGTGCAGCAGGCACGCAATAGCCTGCCGGAAATACTGGTGGCGCTTCGGGAAAAACTGCAGGCGCGCCTGGCGGAGCTTGAGACCGTGGCCGATCCCGGACGGCTGGAGCAGGAACTGGTTATACAAATACAGAAAAGTGATGTGGACGAGGAAATGGAGCGGCTGCAGGGTCATATTGACGAGGTGCGTCGGGTGCTGGAGCGCGATGAACCCGTCGGACGCCGCCTGGATTTCCTGATGCAGGAACTGAATCGTGAGGCGAATACCCTGGGGTCCAAGTCGGTGGCGGCAGTAACGACCAATATCTCGGTCGAGCTCAAGGTCCTGATCGAGCAGATGCGCGAGCAGGTGCAAAACACGGAGTGACACGATGGACCTGACAGGTATGGGGACGCGGCCATGAACACGGAAATTGCCGTTAACGGTACCCTCTATATCATTTCCGCTCCTTCCGGGGCAGGTAAATCAAGCCTGCTGCGTGCGCTGCTGGAGTCCAGAAGCAGCAATATTGCCCTGTCTGTGTCGCATACCACGCGCAGTCCGCGCCCCGCTGAGGTGGACGGCAGGGATTATCATTTTACCGATGTCAGCACCTTCAGGGAGATGGTGGATCGTGGCGCCTTTCTTGAGCATGCACGGGTATTTGATCATTTCTATGGCACCTCCAAGCAGGGGGTGATCGATCAGCTGCAGAGCGGGCTGGATGTCATCCTGGAGATAGACTGGCAGGGTGCTCGCCTGGTACGCGAGCAGATGCCGTCGGCCGTCAGTATTTTTATCCTGCCGCCGTCGCGGCAAGCACTGCAACAGCGCTTGCAGGATCGCGGTCAGGATGACGCGGCGGTCATCGCCCGACGCATGCGCGATGCGGTCAGCGAAATGACGCATTACGAGGAATATGATTACCTTGTAATCAACGATGTTTTTCAGCAGGCCCTAGAGGAGCTGGCGGCGATCCTGCTGAGCCACCGCCTGCGCCTGCCGGCACAGTGCCGGCGGCATACCGGTTTGCTGGCAGCTTTGCTGGCGCCAGCGCAATGATTCGGGTAAACTCGCCCGCCCGATAGTCAGTAGTATCAGGTTTTCCGGAGAGTTACATGGCACGCGTTACCGTAGAAGATTGTCTCGACAAGGTTGATAACCGCTTTCAGCTGGTGCTGATCGCAACCAAGCGTGCCCGGCAGCTTGCCAACGGTGTGCAGCCCCTGGTGCCATGGGAAAATGACAAGCCAACCATCGTGGCCCTGCGCGAGATCGCCGCTGGCCTCGTCGGCCCTGCGATCCTCGACGAGACGGTGCATTCCGTGTTTGAAGAGGAGGATGAGGAGGAAGCCGTTGTGGGCGCCGTGTCCGAGGAAGCCACGGCAGCCGTTACATCACCCGAGACCCCTGACGATACCCCCCCGCCGGCAACAGAGGGCTGACCACCGGACAAGCCCCGCCTGCCACTCGTGGCAGCGGTCATACGACCGCAAATCCACTCGACTTGCTGCGCCACCACCGCGGGATCACGATGGTGGTGTGCGTATCTGCGCTGCACCCAAATATAATAGGGACTCACGGGCCGTCATTGATTTATCATCAATGCAAGACGTAGCGCCAGTCGCTACAGGCAGACCACGCAACACCAGGGTTTCATGGCAAGCAGACCGGATTTAAACACCGCAGATGAATCGCGATTCCTGATCAGCGATCTGTGCGGGATGCTGGAATCCTATTTAGACAAAGAACAGGTGCAGGAGGTTTATCGCGCCTACCTGTTTGGCGCGGAAGCGCACGAGGGACAGCAACGACTGTCCGGCGAGCCCTACATATACCACCCCATTGCCGCAGCACGCATCCTTGCCGAGCTGCACCTCGATCACAAGTCGATTATTGCGGCCATCCTGCACGACGTCATAGAGGATACGCCAATCGCCAAGGAGCAGATTGAAAGCGCCTTCGGTGCCGATGTGGCGGAACTGGTGGACGGGGTCAGCAAGTTGACACAAATAGAGTTCGAGAGCCAGGCAGAAGCCCAGGCCGAGAATTTCCGCAAGATGATCCTGGCGATGGTGCGTGATATCCGCGTCATCCTGGTAAAGCTGGCGGACCGCCTGCACAACATGCGCACCCTGGGTGTGATGCGCCCTGACAAGCGCCGCCGTATTGCCCGCGAGACTCTCGATATCTACGCGCCGATCGCCAATCGCCTCGGCATCAATGCACTGCGTGTGGAACTGGAAGATCTGGGTTTTGCCGCACTCTACCCGTTGCGTTACAAGGTACTGGAAAAGGCGGTGCTGGCGGCACGTGGGCACCGCAAGGAAGTGCTGAACAAGATCAATACCGCCATCAAGCGGCGTATCGAGCAGGAGCATTTACCGGCGCGGGTACTGAGTCGCGAGAAACACCTCTACAGTCTTTATCGCAAGATCCGTGACAAGGCACTGTCCTTTGAAGAAATCTACGATGTCTATGCATTTCGAATCATCGTCAAGGATGTTGATGCCTGCTACCGGGCGCTCGGTATCATGCACAACCTGTACAAGCCGGTGCCGGGCAAGTTCAAGGACTATATCGCCATACCCAAGGCCAACGGTTACCAGTCCCTGCACAGTATTCTGTTTGGCCCCTACGGAGTACCGCTCGAGGTCCAGATTCGCACCGAGGATATGAACAAGGTTGCCGAATCGGGTGTGGCGGCTCACTGGGTGTACAAGGCCAACGAGGAAAGACTTGACCAGATGCACGCCGGTGCCCGTGAGTGGATGCGCGAGTTGCTGGAGATGCAGACCCGCGCCGGCGATTCGCTGGAATTTCTCGAAAACGTCAAGGTCGACCTGTTTCCCGATGCGGTCTATGTGTTCACCCCGGCAGGTGAGATCATGAAGCTGCCCTATGGCGCGACGGTGATTGACTTTGCCTATGCGGTGCACACCGATGTGGGTAATACCTGTATCGATGCAAAGGTCAACCGGCAGGTGGTGCCCTTGCGCACCGTGTTGCATAACGGGCAGACGGTCGAGATCGTGACCGCGGTGGGCGCCTGCCCGAGTCCTGCCTGGCTGAACTTTGTGGTGACAGCCAAGGCGCGCTCCAATATTCGCCACTACCAGAAAAGCCTGAAACGGGAAGAGGCCATCGAGCTGGGACGACGCATGCTGGATCGTGCGCTCGGTGTCTTTGAGGTCACCGCGGCGGATATATCCGAGAAGCGGCTGCAGGTGCTGTTACAAGACTATCACCTGAGCACGCTGGATGACCTGCTGGTTGAGGTGGGCATGGGCAGACGACCCTCGGTGCTGGTGGCGCGCGCCCTGGTACCCTCGGAGGCGGCTGACTCAAAGGGTGATGATATGACCATGCGGCCCCTTGTGATCAAGGGTACCGAAGGTATGGTCATGCGGTTTTCGAAGTGCTGTCGCCCGATACCCGGCGATCCGGTCATCGGGATAATCACCGGCGGGCGTGGCCTGATGATCCACTCCCAGAACTGCAGAAACATCACCGACAACAAATACCCGAAGGAGAACCAGCTCGATGTGCAGTGGGAACCGGGCATTGATGAAGAGTTTCCTGTTGAAGTCAGCGTCATTGTCGAGGATCGCAGGGGGGTACTGGCAAGGGTCGCAACCGTCATTGGCGATGCAGATTCCAACATCGAAAACGTCGGTATAGAAGAGCGAGACGGGTTGACGAACAAGCTGCAGTTCACCATCACGGTACACAACCGCCAGCACCTGGCGCGCGTGATGCGCCGGGTCCGCAATATTCCCTCGGTAATCAAGATTACCAGGACCAGGAGCTGAGAATGCTTTGTGTTTTTTTTACTACAGGGGTCAATGATGACACGCATATCGATACAGACTGAGCGCGCACCACAGGCAATTGGTACCTACTCACAGGCCGTTCGCTGCGGTAATACGGTCTACCTGTCAGGACAGATTCCGCTACTGCCGGATACCATGGAGCTGGTTAACGGTGATATGGATGCACAGATCAGGCGCGTTTTTGACAATCTTGCGGCGGTTGCGGAGGCCGCTGGCGGGTCGCTGGCCGATGTCGTCAAGCTGAATGTTTTTCTACCCGACCTCGGGAACTTTGCGCTGGTGAATAACATCATGGCGGAATATTTTGAGGCACCCTACCCGGCACGCGCGGCGGTGGGCGTTGCGGCCTTGCCAAGAGGCGCTCAGGTGGAGATGGATGCTATCATGGAGTTGGCAAGCGCCTGACAAGCCGGTCTGGCGCAGCCAGTTCCAGGGAGTCATTGTCCCTCGTTGCCTGCCCGTGCCGTGACACGGCTGGCGCTGATTCGTCCTCTTCGTAAAAAAATCAGCCCTGAACCTTGAGTCAATCACCCGATAACCTCGACACCCTCCCGGTAACCGTGCTCAAGGGTGTGGGGCCACGTATCGCCCGTCGACTGGAACGGCTGCAGATACGCACGGTTCAGGATGTGCTGTTTCACTTGCCGGCACGCTACGAGGATCGTACCCGCGTTACACCCATGGGCGCCGTGCAGCCCGGCCAGTCAGTGGTGGTGCAGGGTAAAGTGGAGCTTGCAGAAGTACGCTTCGGGCGACGGCGCAGTCTGCTGGTGCGTATCAGTGACGGCAGCGGGGCGTTGACGCTGCGCTTTTTCCATTTCAATGCGGCCCAGCAGGCGGGTTTTAAACGTGGTGCAGCGATCCGCTGCTACGGGGAGGCCCGCGGCAGCCACTCTGCACTGGAGCTGATCCATCCCGAGTACAGCTTGCTGCCGGTCGCTGCGCACGCTGTGATGGAGGAGTCTCTCACCCCTGTTTACCCGGCGACCGAGGGTGTCCACCAGCTGAGCCTGCGCGCCCTGACCGAGGAGGCGCTGTCCTACCTGGGCAAACCGGACAGTAACCACGGGGTTGCACTGGTCGACTGGTTACCGGCGGCGCTGGTGCGCTCATTCAGACTGACATCACTGCCGGCGGCGCTGCGTTATGTGCATCGTCCGCCCCCGAATGCCCCGCTGGAACTGCTGGCAGCCGGCAAGCATCCGGCCCAGCAACGGCTTGCTTTCGAGGAGTTGCTGGCACACCACCTGAGCCTGAGACGCATACGCCAGCGCGCGCAGCAACTGGCCGCGCCGGCCTTTGTTGGCAGCCAGGCACTCGTCGAGCATTTTATCAAGCGCTTGCCGTTCATGCTGACCACGGCACAGCAGCGGGTGCTCGGGGAAATCCAGCTGGACCTTTCCCGAGCACACCCGATGGCACGCCTGGTGCAGGGCGATGTCGGTTCTGGCAAGACGGTGGTGGCAGCGTGTGCGGCCCTGGTAGCGGTGCAGTCCGGATACCAGGTCGCGCTGATGGCACCCACCGAATTACTGGCTGAGCAGCACTACCGCAGTTTCCGCGAGTGGTTGTCGCCTCTGGATATCCGCGTTGTCTGGCACACTGGCAAGTCCAAGGGCAAGACGCGCAGTGCGGCACTGCAGGCAATCGCTGGCGGCGCGGCGGCAGTGGCCGTCGGCACGCACGCACTGTTCCAGGACGAGGTCGAGTTTTCCCGCCTGGGCCTGGTGATTATTGATGAACAGCATCGCTTTGGTGTGCATCAGCGGCTGGCCTTGCGTGACAAGGGGCGGCTGGGTGAGCAACGCCCACACCAGCTGGTCATGACGGCAACACCGATCCCGCGCACACTCGCCATGACGGTATACGCCGACCTGGATAGTTCGGTGATCGATGAGTTGCCACCCGGGCGACAACCGGTGAAGACGGTGGCCCTCAGCCAGCAGCGACGCGAGGAAGTGATCCAGTCTGTGCGCAAGGCCTGTGCTTCCGGGCAACAAGCCTACTGGGTGTGTACGCTGATTGATGAATCCGAGGCGTTGCAATGCCAGGCGGCCGAGAACACCGCAGCCCTGCTTACCGATTGCCTGCCGGAGCTGCGCATTGGCCTGGTGCATGGCCGCCTGGCGGCAGCGCAAAAGGAAACGCTGATGGCTGCCTTCAAGGCCGGTGAGCTGGACCTGCTGGTGGCAACGACTGTCATTGAGGTCGGTGTTGATATTCCGAATGCGTCGTTAATGATTATCGAGAACCCTGAAAGGCTGGGGCTCGCTCAACTGCATCAGTTGCGCGGACGCGTTGGCCGTGGCAGTCGGCAGAGCAATTGTGTGTTGTTATATCAGCCACCACTCACGGAGACGGCACGTGAACGTCTGGCCGTGCTGCGAGCCAGCAATGACGGTTTTGAAATTGCGCGCCGTGACATGGAATTGCGCGGCCCCGGTGAGGTGCTGGGCACCCGTCAGACCGGAGAGATGCAATTCCACATAGCCGATCTGTTGCGTGACGAGTCGCTACTGGCTGCCGTGGAGGCCGCCGCCACACGGCTGCTGGAGCTGGCACCGGAGAATGTGTCGCCATTGATCCGACGCTGGCTTGGTGCGTCGGTGGATTACGGTGAGGTGTGAATGCAGCCTGTATCTCCAGGCAATAGGGGTGGCTTGCCTGCCTGCAGGTTGCGTCGTCTGGATCGCCGCCGCAGTCGTTTCTTTGCCATGCGTACATACGGTGCCCTGCAGGCAACCTGTAAATCGTGTTCCGGCATCGTCTGTGTGCTGCGCCTGTCGGGGCGGCCGTGAACACGGCAGAAACCAGCGAACAATCATGCGATAATCCCGCCCCCGTTGGATCCTGATGATATCTGCCTTGAAAACAGCCGCTGCCGATACCCGCCCGACCTGCTGGAAACCCGAGCGCTATTTTCTGCGCAGCCGTCTTCCACGGGAGTTGTCCGGCTGGCTGCTGGATACAGCTTCATTGACCCTGCGCCTGCAGCGACTTTGCCCGAAAAAATTCCAGGTACAGGTGCTGTCGCAGGCCTGGGGTGTGCCCAGGATCGATGAAGCCCGGGTGCTGGGGATGAGGCAGGCGGGTCTGGCAATCATCCGGCAGGTGCACCTGCTCTGTGACGGTCAGCCCTGGGTGTATGCACGTACCGTGATTCCTGCTACCTCCTTGCATGGTAAATTGCAGCGCCTCGCGAAACTGGGAACGCGTCCGCTGGGTGGTGTATTGTTTGCCGATCCAGGCATGCAGCGAGGACCTGTCGAGCTGGCACGGATCTGCAGAGAGGAGTCCGTTTATCAGGCCGCCACCGGTCATCTGCGCCAGGCCCCGGCAGAAATATGGGGGCGGCGGGCGGTATTCAGGCTTTCCGGCAGGCCACTGCTGGTGAGCGAGGTGTTCCTGCCTGAATTTCCAGCGGGCAGTCCATCTGCGCCGTGCTGGAAAGGCAGCAGCTCAATCCGTGATGAACGTCACCGGGAGGGTGATTTGACAAGCGTACAACAGGCAACATGTCGTCCTCGATCATAACCCGTCTGGGTGATTACGCACGCCTGCTGCGGCTCGACAAGCCGATTGGCATCTTTTTGTTGCTGTGGCCGACGCTCTGGGCACTGTGGATTGCCAGTGAAGGCCACCCCGATCACAAGATCCTGGCAGTATTTGTGCTGGGTGTAATCCTGATGCGTTCTGCAGGCTGTATCATCAACGATTACGCGGATCGTGACATCGATCGTCATGTCTCGCGCACCCAGAACCGGCCATTAACCAGCGGTCGTGTCAGTCTCCGGGAGGCAAAAATCCTGTTGCTGGTGTTATGCCTCGCAGCCTTTGTACTGGTGCTGCAGCTGAATACCCTGACGATCCTGTTGTCCATTGTCGGGTTGTTGCTGGCGGCCATTTATCCGTTTATGAAACGTTTCACCCACTTGCCGCAGATTTTTCTGGGTGCGGCATTTGGCTGGGCCGTGCCGATGGCATTTGCCGCCCAGACGGGCAGCGTGCCACAAATTGCCTGGTTGATGTTCCTGGCGACATTGCTCTGGGCAACGGCCTACGACACCCTTTACGCCATGGTCGACCGTGAAGATGATCTTGCGCTGGGGATTAAATCCACAGCGATCCTGTTCGGGGATTCTGATCGCCAGATCATTGCCCTGATCCAGATCATGGTGTTGTTATGCCTGCTGATGATCGGTCGCCAGGCAGAGTTGGGGCTGATTTATTATATCAGCGTGCTACTGGCTGGCTTACTGGCCGCCTACCAGCAATACCTGATCCGCTATCGCACCCGTGAAGGGTGTTTTCAGGCATTTCTGAACAACAACTGGTTCGGGATGGTAATCTTTCTCGGGATCCTGTTCGATTACCTGGCTGCCTGATCGGCTGTACCAGTGAGTCCCGGCGACCTGCCAGTTGCAAGCCTATCCCGCCCGCGCAATCACCCAGACCTCCACGTGCTCCGCACCCGCCTGTTTTAGAACCCGTGCCAGTTCATTGCCGGTGTGGCCGGTGGTCATGACATCATCGATAATGGCAATATGCCGGGTCACAAGTTCGCGTTGCATGCTGAATGCGTTGCGCAGGTTCAAGCGGCGTGCATTGGGAGACAACAGGGATTGCGGTTCGGTCTTCCTGTTACGTTTACAGAGACGTTGATCGGTGCGGACCCCCAGCTCGCGACCGACACGACGTGCCAGTTCTGTGGCCTGGTTGAAGCCGCGTTCCCGCAGGCGCGTGTGGTGCAATGGCACCGGGACGAGCAGTGAGGGGAGCGGGGCCGCGCGTGTTGTCAGGCGCGCAGAAAGGAGTGCGGATAACACCGGGATAATGGCCAGCTCGTTGGCGAACTTCAACTGCTTTATGAGGTAATCAACCGGTGGCTGGTAGCGGAACAGGGCGGTTGTTGTATCAAAAGCGGGTGGCCGTTGCTGGCAGTGACCGCAGCGGCTGTTTTCAGCATGCTGCGGCAGTGGGGTGCTGCATTGTATGCAGGCATTCCTGATCCAGGGTGAATCAGCTAGACACTGAGCACACAACTTCATGGTGGTGCCGGTGGCGGCGCCGCACAATCGGCAGTGTGACGGAAACAGTCGTGATTGCAGCCACTGTGCGTAGTTGTAAACCATAAAATCCTTTACTGGTTGACAGCTAAAAAGATCCGCCTCATAGTGACCAGCCTCTGAAACGGTGTCTGCCAAGCCTATGAATAACCTATCACACTGTCTGTCGGATAAGCCTGAAGCTGTTGTGCGCCATGACTGGTCTCGAGACGAGGTCAGGGCTGTATTTGAACTGCCTTTCAACGAATTGTTGTTTCAGGCGCAGACGCTGCACCGGCAATATTTCGATCCGAATGCCGTGCAGGTGAGTACCCTGCTGAGTATCAAGACCGGTGGCTGTCCGGAAGACTGCCACTATTGCCCGCAAAGTGTCCATTACGATACCGGTCTTGAGCCTGAAGCCCTGATGGACATCGAGGACGTGGTGCTGGCGGCAAGACGTGCCAGGCAGGCGGGGGCGACACGCTTTTGTATGGGTGCTGCATGGCGCAATCCAAAAGGCCGACAGTTTCAGCGTGTGCTGGAGATGGTGAGCAGGGTGCAGGCCGAGGGTCTTGAGACCTGCGCTACCCTTGGCATGCTGGATGCGGAGCAGGCGCATGCACTCAAGGCCGCCGGGCTGGACTACTACAACCATAACCTGGATACCTCACCGGAATTTTATGGCGATATCATCACCACACGCAGCTACGATGACCGCCTGAATACCCTGACGCATGTTCGTGATGCCGGTATTCATGTCTGCTGTGGCGGTATCGTCGGTCTGGGAGAGCATCGCGAAGACCGCGTGGCGCTGTTATGCGAACTGGCGAACCTGCCGGAACATCCCGGTAGTGTTCCGATCAACCAGCTGGTGAAGGTGCAGGGCACGCCGCTACAGCAACAACCAGACATCGATGCCATTGAATTTGTGCGTACCATTGCAACGGCACGTATCCTGATGCCCGCCTCGTATGTACGCCTGTCGGCGGGGCGCTCTGCAATGACAGACGAAATGCAGGCGCTGTGTTTCCTTGCCGGAGCCAACTCGATTTTTTATGGAGAGAAGTTGTTGACCACCGGGAACCCGGATACCGGTGCGGATGATGTCCTGTTTGCAAAACTGGGCTTGCATCCGGCGTAGTTGCGCAGGAGCTCTACTGGCAAGCGGATCAACGAACCGCTGCTGTGAAATGCTTGCCTATCGGACATGAAAAACCTTGCCTCACAATTGCAGGAGCGCAGGCAACAGCAGCTGTACCGAGAACGGCTGGTCGTTGACGGTCCGCAGGGCGTTGTTGTCCGGATTGACGGCAGGGACTACCTGTCATTCTGCAGTAATGACTACCTCGGACTTGCCAATCACCCCGAGGTGGTGGCGGCCTTTCACCACGGGCTGGATGAATTCGGCAGTGGCAGTGGTGCCGCACACCTGATCACGGGGCACAGCCGTGCGCATCATGTACTGGAAGAGGAACTCGCCAGTTTTGTGCAACGGCCGCGGGCCCTGCTGTTTTCAACCGGTTACAGTGCCAACCTCGGTATTATTTCGTCGCTGCTTGGACGCAGTGACCGCGTTTTTGAGGACCGCCTCAATCATGCCTCGTTGCTGGATGCCGCCCGGCTCAGTAATGCCCGATTGCTCCGTTATCCACATGTGGATACGGAGGTACTGGCCTCGCAGCTGGCTGCTGCGCCAGCGTCTGAGTACCTGGTGGCAACCGATGCGGTCTTCAGCATGGACGGAGACAGTGCGCCGCTGGCACGGTTGTCCGCGGTTGCCGCTCAGCACGATGCCTGGTTGCTGGTAGATGATGCCCATGGGCTGGGCGTGCTCGGTCCGCATGGACGTGGCAGTGTCGCAGGGGCCGGTCTGGGGGTAAGCGAGGTGCCGATTCTCATGGGTACGCTGGGCAAGGCGTTCGGTACCTTTGGTGCCTTTGTTGCCGGCAGCGATGATCTGGTGGAAACCCTGATACAGCAGGCACGAACCTATATCTATACCACGGCACCGCCACCGGCAGTGGCCTGCGCAACCCGCGCAGCACTGCAACGGGTCAGGGAGGATGACTGGCGGCGCGAGCACCTGCAGGCGTTGATCAAGCGGTTCCGAACCGGGGCCATGCAACTGGGGCTGGCATTGTGTGATTCGCAGACCCCGATACAACCGTTGCTCGTGGGTACAGCCGGGCAGGCGCTGAAGTTTAGCCTGGCCCTGCGGGAGCAGGGGATATTGATCACTGCAATTCGTCCGCCGACTGTTGCCGAGGGTTCCTCACGCCTGCGTATCACCTTCTCGGCGATGCACAGTGAGGTGCAGGTGGACCGGTTGCTGGCAGCACTGGAGCGTGCGGGGATGGCGGCCAGGGATGCCGCAGGTGCTGCCCGATGAGTCTTTATATAGAGACGGACGGCAATGGTCCCGACCTGGTCATGATTCACGGCTGGGGTTTGCACAGTGGCATCTGGGATGCATTTGTGCCACTGCTGCAATCAGCTTTCCGGGTTACACGCGTTGATTTGCCAGGCCATGGCCGCAGTGACTGGCAAGGAGCGTCGTTGCTGGACGAGTGGGTCGACGCGGTACTGGCCGTTGTGCCACAGTCTGCTGTGTGGCTGGGTTGGTCGCTGGGTGGACTGGTTGCGATGCGTGCTGCCTTGCGGGCACCGCATAGGGTTACGTCCCTGATCACAATTGCCAGCACCCCCTGTTTCGTACGCAAGCCGGGTTGGCAGAGTGCGATGCTGCCGTCATTGCTGGAGACGTTTTCTGTCGAACTGGAGCAAGACTATGCACGCACCCTGAACCGGTTTCTGTCCTTGCAGGTGCGCGGCAGCGAGCAGGCAAGCGCCGTGTTGAAATCACTGCGTGCCTCACTGCTTGCCCATGGCGAACCGGATGCTGCCGCACTGGCGGCCGGTCTTGCAATTCTGCGTGCGACTGATCTACGCGATGCGATGGGGGCAATGGCTTGTCCCTTCCTTATGATAATGGGGGAGCGGGATATGCTGGTGCCGGTGAGCGTTGGCAAGGAGGTATCGAGACTGGCGGAGGATGTGCGGCTCGAGGTGATCGAGGGTGCCGGGCATGCGCCATTCCTGGCGGCAGCGGACACGGTGGCGCGTCGAATCCAAGGATTTGTATGCTAGGGGCAGGGCGTTTATCTCCCGCGATTCACCGGGGCATGTGCGAGGGGTGGTTACAGAAGAGGACCCATGGCTGAAATAAGTACCATTGACAAGCAGCAGGCACGCCGTGCGTTCAACAGGGCGGCGGCAACCTATGATGCCGTGGCCGAGCTGCAGAATGAGATCGGCGCTCGCCTTATCGAGCGGCTCGACTACATCCGTCTGCAACCTGCACGGATCCTTGACCTCGGCGCCGGCACCGGTGCCTTTTCCAATGCCTTGTTAAAGCGCTATCGCAAGGCGGATGTGATTGCACTGGATATCGCCGAGAACATGCTACAGCGTGTGCCGTCGCGTGCTGGCTGGTTCCGCAGGCCACGCTGCGTGTGTGCCGATGGCGAATTGTTGCCGTTTGCGGACAACAGTTTTGATTTGATTTTTTCTAACCTGATGTTGCAGTGGTGCGTCGACCTTGAGTCGACGTTGAGCGAGTTGCGGCGGGTGCTGGCACCGGGCGGTTTGTTGATGTTTACCACCCTGGGCCCGGATACCCTGATGGAGTTGCGTGCCAGCTGGGAGGCAGTTGATGGCTATACCCATGTCAATGCATTTATTGATATGCACGATGTCGGTGATTGCCTGGTCAAAACCCGCTGGGCGGAGCCGGTGATGGATTCCGAGCGTATCACGGTGACCTACAGGAAATTGCGTACCCTGATGGACGATCTGAAACAGATCGGTGCGCATAATGTCACGCTCGGTCGCCCAGGTGGATTGACCGGCCGGCGGCGTATGCAGCAGCTGGCGGAGGCCTATGAAGGTTACCGCGTGGATGGTGTTTTACCGGCCAGCTACGAGGTGGTCTACGGCCATGCCTGGTCGCCATTGAATAAACAGTCAAGCGGTCCAGGCAATGCAGTGCCACTCGCCAGTCTGCAACCTCCCGGTGAGTAAGCGTTGCGGCTACTTCATCACTGCGACCGACACCGGTGTTGGCAAGACGGTGGTGACGCTGGGGCTGATGCGGCTGCTGCAGGCACAGGGCAAATCGGTGGCCGCCATGAAACCGGTGGCTTCCGGGTGTGAGCGTCATGCCGCCGGGCTCCACAATGCAGATGCACTGCTGCTGCAGCAGCAGGCCTCAGTGGCTTTGGACTATGAGCTGGTCAATCCCTATGCCTTCGAACCTGCGATTGCGCCGCACATCGCTGCAGAACAGCTGGGTGTCACCATCGACATTGAAAAAATAACTAACAATTACAATAGGCTGTGTAAAAGTGCCGACTGTGTGCTGGTGGAAGGAGTGGGTGGCTGGCTCGTGCCGCTGAATGAGGAGGAGACCCTGGCTGATCTGGCGCGGCGGCTGGGACTGGAGATCATTATGGTCGTGGCGATCCGTCTGGGTTGCCTGAATCATGCCCTGTTGACGGCGGCCGCCATCCGGGCGGCGGGTTGTACGTTGGTCGGCTGGGTGGCGAATCGGTTGCCGCCGCTGGGGGACTCTGCGCAGGAGAATATTACTGCATTAGAATCAAGAATTTCTGCACCTCTGCTGGGCGTGTTGCCGGATTTTCAGGGGGTAAGCGCCAGTAAAGTGGCGGATCATCTGGTGCTGCCATCCCGGAGTCCTAGTTGAAGTAAGGGTGCCATTGCTTGGTGTTCTCAATTGAAACTTGGGGAACCGCGCTATACAATGCGCGGCACTTTGTCGCACTGGAAACTTGATTTGCGGTAAATGGATCAGGTTGCGGGAGCAGTTTGTGCGTCCTGATTGCAGTCTGACCACGAACACAGGCTCTACAAACGAGAAGTGCTAGAACGGGTATGTGATCCATCGGGACTTGACTGTCACTGGGTGATTCGACCAAACCAGTCATTGTCATGGCGCGGTGCTGTAAGGATTTACACGGCCATTGCCACGTGTTGTCTGGGCATAGGCGTCCTGTTCGCATTCTATGGCTACTGGCCAGTGTTGCCATTTGCCGGCCTGGAAGTGTTGTTACTGGGGATTGCCTTTTACCGTTGTCTACTGCGCAGCCAGCTGCGCGAGGTGATTACTGTCAGTGCTGAGGTCGTCAGCGTGGAGAAGGGACGCCATCAGCCACAGGAACACTGGGAATGCCCGCGTGTATGGGCGCGGGTAGCGCTGCAACAGGCGCCGATAGCCTGGTACCCGAGGCGCCTGACGGTGGCCTTTCAGGGACGGCAGGTCGAGATCGGGCAGTTCCTGAATGAGGAAGAACGGGGTGTGCTGGCAGAGGAACTGCAGCAGATGATTCGCACTACGCCATGGCACAAGCACGCCGGCTAGGCCGTCAGCACACAGACAACAAGTTGCAAGATTAATCATAAACTTTGTGTTAGGGAGATTGATGCATGTTTGCTAAAACGCTAAGACGCACCCTGGGAGTCTTTTTGGGTGCGCTGATCCTGCTGGGCGCAGGCAACAGCTTTGCAGGTTTTTCCGATACCCTGAATCTCAGGGAAGGCGTTACTGCTATCAGTAACAAGGTCCATGACCTGCACATGCTGATCTTCTGGATCTGCGTCATCGCCTGTTTGCTGGTCTTTGCCGTTCTGATCTACTCCATCTTTACGCATCGCAAGTCCAAGGGGGCCGTGCCCGCCGATTTTCACGAAAGCACCACGGTGGAAATTATCTGGACAACCATCCCGTTCCTGGTACTGGTGGCCATGGCCGTGCCGGCAACCACCACCCTGCTGGCGATCGAGGATACACGTGACTCGGACATGTCCATCCAGATCACCGGTTACCAGTGGAAGTGGAAATACGATTATCTCGATGAAGACATCAGTTTCTTCAGTACGCTGGCCACCCCGCGTGAACAGATCGAGGGGACTGCGGAGAAGGGTGAACACTACCTGCTCGAAGTCGACAACCCGATTGTGGTGCCGATCAACAAGAAAATCCGTTTCCTGATCACTTCCAATGACGTTATCCACTCCTGGTGGGTGCCGGATCTGGGCTGGAAACAGGATGCCGTTCCCGGATTCATCAATGACGCCTGGACCGAGCTCAGTGAACCCGGACTGTACCGTGGTAAATGTGCCGAGCTCTGCGGCAAGGATCACGGTTTCATGCCCATTGTGCTGGTCGCCAAGACAGAAGAAGATTACGCTGCCTGGGTTGCCGAGCAGAAGGGTGCCGCTGCGGCGGCTGCCGATGCCGCTACCCAGACACTGGCCATGGACGAGCTGATGTCCAAGGGTGAGGCTGCCTACAACACCAACTGTGCCGCTTGCCACCAGGCCAACGGTGCCGGTATTCCGGGTGTGTTCCCGGCGCTGGCCGGCAGTGCGATTGCCACCGGTGAGGTTGGTGCCCACATCGACATCGTGGTGCACGGCAAGGCAGGAACCGCCATGCAGGCTTTTGGGGAGCAACTGGGGGCCGTTGATCTTGCTGCCATCATTACCTACGAGCGTAATGCCTTCGGCAACAATACGGGTGACATGGTGCAGCCTGCAGATGTAGTCGCTGCGAAATAGGAATTTTCAGGATACAAGTGGAGAGATAACGCTATGAGTACAGCAACCACACACGACGAGCACCACGATCATGGCGCACCCAGCGGCCTGATGCGCTGGATTACAACCACCAACCACAAGGACATTGGTACCCTGTACCTGTGGTTTGCCTTCATCATGCTGCTGATCGGCGGTGCCATGGCCATGGTGATCCGCGCCGAGTTGTTCCAGCCGGGGCTGCAGGTCGTTGATCCGCATTTCTTCAACACCATGACCACCATGCATGGTCTGATCATGGTGTTCGGCGCCATCATGCCGGGTATGGTAGGGCTGGCAAACTGGCAGATTCCGCTGATGATCGGTGCGCCTGACATGGCGCTGCCGCGCATGAACAACTGGAGCTTCTGGATCCTGCCTTTCGCCGGGACCATGCTGCTCAGCACCCTGTTCATGGAAGGCGGCGGCCCGGCATTTGGCTGGACTTTTTATGCCCCGCTGTCCACGACCTTTGCCCCGGCGAGCACCGATTTCTTCATCTTCGCCGTCCACATGCTGGGTTTTTCATCCATCATGGGCTCCATCAATATCATTGCCACCGTACTGAACATGCGTGCTCCGGGCATGACCCTGATGAAGATGCCGCTGTTCGTGTGGACCTGGTTTATTACCGCCTTCCTGCTGATTGCGGTGATGCCGGTACTGGCTGGTGCGGTGACCATGATGCTGACCGACCGCAACTTCGGCACCAGTTTCTTCAGCGCTGCGGGTGGCGGTGACCCGGTGCTGTTCCAGCACGTGTTCTGGTTCTTCGGCCACCCCGAGGTGTACATCATGATATTGCCGGCTTTCGGGGTGATTTCAGAGATCATTCCGACATTTGCACGCAAGAAACTGTTCGGCTACAGCTCCATGGTATACGCAACGGCCTCCATCGCGTTCTTGTCATTCATCGTCTATGCACACCACATGTTCACCACGGGTATGCCGGTGGCCGGTGAGTTGTACTTCATGTATGCCACCATCATGATCGCGGTACCCACTGCGGTGAAGGTCTTTAACTGGACTGCCACCATGTGGAAGGGCTCCATGACCTTCGAGACCCCGATGCTGTGGGCGATTGCCTTCGTCTTCCTGTTCACCATCGGCGGCTTTACCGGCCTGATGATGGGTATAGCACCGGCCGACATGCAGTATCACGATACCTATTTCATTGTCGCGCATTTCCACTATGTGCTGGTAACCGGTGCGCTGTTCGCAATGATTGGCGCATTCTACTACTGGATGCCGAAGTGGAGTGGCCACATGGTGAGTGAGCGTCTCGGCAAGATTCACTTCTGGTGGTCGGTGATTTCCGTCAACGTGCTGTTCTTCCCGCAACACTTCATCGGCCTCGCCGGTATGCCGCGTCGTATCCCGGATTACTCGCTGC
The DNA here is from genome assembly GCA_022340485.1 of Gammaproteobacteria bacterium. Lineage (GTDB taxonomy): Bacteria > Pseudomonadota > Gammaproteobacteria > UBA9214 > UBA9214 > UBA9214. The sequence goes on from JAJDNX010000071.1 coordinate 17,493, forward strand.
AGTTTGCGGACTGGAACATGGTCTCCAGCCTGGGCGGTTTTGCCTTCGGCCTGGCACAGGTATTCTTCCTGTTCATCATTATCAAGACCATCCGCGGCGGCAAGGCAGCTACGTCCCAGGTCTGGGAGGGTGCACATGGTCTGGAGTGGACAGTGCCCTCACCGGCACCCTACCACACCTTCGAGACCGCACCGGAAGTCAGGTAAACAGGGTATGCACGGGCCCTACGGCCCGTGCGTTATTCAGGGTTCATAGAAATGGCAAAGCAGAATCAGACAAGCGCTCAACGATCAAATCGCAAGGTGCTGACGGTTGCCGTACTGGTGCTGGTGGCCTTGGGGTTTTATGTCGCCAGCTTTTTTGTGGTGAGGGGCTGAGATGAGTGCTGCCGAGCAGGCTGCAGCCAACCGCAAGGTCGTAAAACGGCTGACCATTGCTGCGGTTGCCATGTTTGGCTTTGGCTTTGCACTGGTGCCTCTGTATGACGTGTTCTGCGACATTACCGGGATCAATGGCAAAACCGGGCGTATAGAGCTGGAAGCGGCGCTTGGTCAGACGGTAGATGAAGATCGTATGGTGACGGTGGAGTTTCTGGCAACCGTCAGCAGTGACCTGCCATGGGAATTCAAGCCTATGGTGAAAAAAGTCAAGGTCCACCCTGGCGAGGTTACCGAGGTTCATTACTACGCCATGAACAAGACAGGCAACCAGATTGCCGGACAGGCGGTACCGAGTCTGGCGCCGGGCCTGGCGGCAAAGTATTTCAACAAGACAGAGTGTTTCTGTTTTACCCGCCAGTCACTGGGGCCGGGGGAAGGCAAGCAGATGCCATTGCGGTTTGTGGTCGATCCGGCTTTGCCTGATGAGGTGCATAGGGTGTCGCTGTCCTACACATTCTACCAGGCAGAGCCTGTTGCTGCAGGCAAGGAAGATAGCAGCGATTCGGCTCAGCTGGACTCAATTTTGTGATTTAAAACGTATAAACGTAATTTTGTATAGCTAAGGGAGTCATCAATGTCATCATCAAACGGGGGTTACTACCTGCCAGCACCCAGCCACTGGCCGATTGTTGGTTCACTGGGTATGTTCCTGCTGCTGTTCGGTTTTGCCAGTTATCTTCATGGCAGCACCAGTCTCATCATGATCGCCGGTGCTGCGATCATCATTGTGATGCTGTTCGGCTGGTTCGGGACGGTTATCAACGAAAGCCTGGCAGGAAAATACAATAACCAGGTGGATGTGTCATTCCGCATGGGCATGGCCTGGTTCATCTTTTCCGAGGTCATGTTTTTCGCGGCCTTCTTCGGTGCCCTGTTTTACGCACGCATGTATTCCGTTCCGTGGCTTGGCGGGGCGTCCAACAATGTCATGACCAATGAGTTGCTGTGGCCTACATTTGAGGCCATATGGCCGACCAATGGCCCGGCCGCTGTCGGTGGCGAGTACCATCCCATGGGTGCCTGGGGTATCCCGGCGATCAATACCCTGATTCTGCTGTCCAGCGGCGTGACCGTTACCTGGGCACACTGGGGGCTGAAGAAAGACGATCGTACCCAGCTGATCCTGGGTTTGATGGCCACCGTTGCCCTGGGCTTCCTGTTCCTCGGCTTGCAGGCCTATGAGTATCACCATGCCTATACCGAAATGAACCTGAAGCTGTCGACCGGTATGTACGGCACGACCTTTTTCATGCTCACCGGGTTCCACGGTCTGCACGTCACACTGGGTGCGACCATGCTCTTTGTCATCCTGATCCGCAGTATGAAAGGGCACTTCACGGAAGAGCATCACTTTGCCTTCGAGGCGGTGGCCTGGTACTGGCACTTTGTTGACGTGGTCTGGCTGGGTCTGTTCGTGTTTGTGTACTGGCTGGTATAGACGGCAGCCTCTCATTGTAAAAACGGGCGCTGCTCTGTGCGGCGCCCTTTTTTTTGCCTACAGGGACGTAGGTACTGCCGTTCTCGCACATCCCTGTGCTCCACGGCACCCGGACAATCTGTCCATGGTCGCCGAAAGACAGGAAAAGTCGAGACCGGAAACCGCCCGAGTGGCTGGCTTGGGCCAGGGATGTAAGTGATTGCCCCTTGATGGAGCGGAGTATCACCGTGTAGGGTGAAGACAATCGCAGCTAACCGGGGGTGATCCCGTGCGGTTGCAGCAGCCCGGTGGCGAAGGCGATCATCAACAGGATGAACAGCAGCACGGACAGGCTGACACGCAGGGTCAGGGCCCTCACGGTACGTTCCGACGCACCCTTGTCCTTTATCAGGTAAAACAGTCCGCTGAACAGGCTGCCAACGATGCCAAGCAGAAACAGTACAATAACAATTTTGGTGATCATGAAGGCCAACTGGAGTGATTGATAGAATGAAATGCGAGTATAGCAAATCAGGATGAAGCATGAGACTCGGGGTATATGAATTTTCGCCGGCGCTGTGGCCGACGATCCTGACCCTGTTGCTGGTGCCGTTCCTCACCGGGCTCGGCATCTGGCAGCTGGAGCGGGCATCCTGGAAACAGGGGCTGGTGGAGGCGCATGCAGAAAGGGGACGGTTGCCGCCGGTGTCACTGGATTCACTCGATGACATCAGGGAGGCTGAGCCGTATCGGAGAATCTTTGTACGTGGCCATTATGATATGGAGCATCAGCTGCTGCTGGATAACCGTACCTATGAAGGCTATGCCGGTTACCATGTGCTGACGCCGTTACGGGTGGCCGACTCCGACAAGACGGTACTGGTCAACCGCGGTTGGGTCCCTGTCGGTAACAACCGGGCGGTATTGCCGGATATCCCGGGTAGCAGTGGCGAGCTGCTGGTGGACGCAACCATCCAGCTGCCACCAGAGAAAGTATTCAGGCTGGATGCCGTGGAGGAAGAAAACAGGGGGTGGCCCCAGGTCGTGCAGCAGATCGAGATGAAGGAGTTTGAACAGCGCCTCGGATATCCGTTGCAGCCACTGATACTGCTGCTGGACAAGGATGATGAGTTTGGTTTTATCCGCGACTGGAAGCCGGTGTACGGGGTCACGCCCGACAAGCATCGCGCCTATGCCGCGCAGTGGTTTACACTCGCAGTCGTGCTGCTGATGATTTATATCGGTGTGAATACCAAACGAATAGCTAGAGAGAAGTGACACTGACACCATGAAACGAAATACATCCACCGCCAGGCAGCGCGGTTTTCTGAATTCACGCCAGGCACTGGTGCTGCTGGCTCTACTCTTCATGACGCCGGTGTTTGTTGCCTGGGTGATGCATCATCAGTCTGGGCAGAGCTGGCGCCCGGAAGGCACCACCAACAATGGCATACTGGTACACCCTGCGCGGCCACTGGACATGCCCCTGGAACTGATGATTGCCGGTGCAACCGCCAATGACTATCTGCAGGGTAAATGGACACTGCTGTATATCGGCGATGCCGACTGTGATGCTACCTGCAACGAAAACCTCTACAAGATGCGCCAGATAAGAACGGCACAGAACGAGAATATGCTACGTGTACAGCAGTTGTACCTGGTGCAGGACGAGAGCATGCCTGAGGCGTTGCAGGAGTTGCTGGCCAAGCAATACAAGGAGACAGCGGTTACCCTGCTGTCCGCTCGTGAGGCACAGCAGATCGCCCCCTACTTTCTTGTCGACGGCATCCCCATGCGGGGTGCAGAGCGTATATATCTTATTGATCCGCTTGGGAATCTTATGATGTATTATCCACCGGATGCCAACCCGAGTGGTATGCTGAAAGATCTGAAGAAGCTGCTCAAGTATTCAAAGATCGGCTGATCATGAACCTGCTAAAAAGCTATCTCGGCCTGTGCAAGCTCAAGGTGGTGGCGCTGATCGTATTCACCGCCATGGTCGGAATGTTTATGGCGACCACGCCGCCCGGTATGGTGCCCTGGGATGTACTGTTGTTCGGTAACCTGGGTATCGGTATGGCCGCGAGTGCGGCCGCCGCCATTAACCATGTGCTGGATGCCCGTGAAGATGCAAAGATGGCACGTACCAGCAAACGGCCCCTGCCTCAGGGTGACCTCAACGAGCGCAACGCGCTGGTCTTTGCCCTGTCCCTGGGGGCGCTGTCGATGCTCATCCTGGTGGTCTTCATCAATACCCTGACGGCCGTGCTGACGTTCCTGTCACTGGTTGGTTATGCCGTGGTGTACACCATGTATCTAAAGCGTGCGACACCGCAGAATATCGTCATCGGTGGTGCCGCCGGCGCCGCGCCGCCGATACTCGGCTGGACTGCGCTTACCGATACGGTGGATCCGCACGCCTTGCTGCTGTTTCTGATTATCTTCATCTGGACGCCCCCACACTTCTGGGCGCTCGCGATTCATCGGCGGGATGAGTATGCGAAAGTGGATATCCCGATGTTACCGGTGACTCATGGCATTCCGTTTACCCGCCTGCAGATCCTGCTCTACACGCTGATGCTGATCATTGTCAGTGTGTTGCCGTTCGTGTTCAGGATGAGCGGCCTGTTCTACCTGATCGGTGCGTTGTTGCTGGGTGGTGGTTTTCTGTATTACGCGATTCAATTAATGAAAGGCCATGATGAAAGTGTCGCCATGAAGACCTTTGGCTATTCCATCTGGTACCTGATGGCGATGTTTACCCTGTTGCTGGTGGACCACTACTTGCCGCTGCTGATCTGAAATCCCCGGCCTCAGGAGCCTTTCAGGTTTCAGTCGCATTCGGGATGCTGGCTGCGATAGCGCGAGAATACCGCTTCAATGAACTGCACCCGCAGATCCGGGTTCTGCAGTCGGGCCTCATCCGTAACCGCTAGCCCCGGGCGTGCACTTAGCAGCGCGGCGGCGAAGGCACCGCTTCCGTCCAAGCCGCTCTGCTCGCCCTGTTCCGTCCAGGTGGGAACGCCTTCCAGTCCGCAGCTGGGGGAACGCGCCTTGAAGATATATCCACAGAGGTCTGCAAATTCCCTGGCGCAGTTGTTGCCGGCCTGCTGCAGCTGGCGGGTGACATCGACCTCGGGATGCCGGATGCCCCTCACTCGTATGCCACGGTCTGTACGCACCAGCTGTATCGGTTCACGCGGGACACCCAGTCCGATGGCCATCTCGGGACAGAAGGGTCGGAACTCAAACAGCTCGGCAAGTTGCGTCGTAATCAGGGGGTCATACTTGTGGCCACCGTCATAGCGGACCGCTTCGCCCAACAGACAACTGCTGATACCGACTGGAATTTTCAAGGGAATGTCAGCCATCTCCCATACGTGTCATTGGCTTGTTTGCAGCAAGCTGCAGGTGCCAATGGTAGCAGCAGGCTGGTGTAAGTCACTACCCGATACCTGGTTAGCAGGTGCCAGGGCTGCTATATATAACAGGTGTGATACCATCAGCTGAACAACTGTGGCGTGCTCGGAGTCCGGCGTGGGGAGGTATTGCTGCATATGCAGGAGGCAGGATTTGTCAGCCGTAGGTTCGCCGGGTAGCGTGGAGAGACGTGCACTCCTATTTGTGGTGCTATGTGTCGCACCGCTTGCAGCATTTGCTAAATGGTCTGTCGTTGACAAGGTAACAGGAGTGAAGGGATGCAACCTTCGGACGGAAGAGATCAGCCTCTTTGATGGCTACCAGGAGACCCGGCTGCGGCTGAGTGTGGCCAATGGGGAGTTGCGGGTAAAGACAGAATCGAATATCGACGTCAGTTTCAACGATGTGGGTCTGGCGGTAGATGGCAAGGAGTTTATCGCCGCAGATGGTGTTGCCGATGAGAAGCAGGTGCTGTTTCAATCCAGTGCGGACGCCATCATTGAACAGTTTATTCGTGGCCGTTCGGTTACAGTATACCTGCGCTTCTGGCCCAGTTATCCGGCTACGCAGCGCTACCAGGCCCGTTTCAGCCTGATTGGATTCACACGGGCATACAACGACTACAAGATATGCAGCGACAAGCTGTCATGACAGTGTGGGATTTGCTGCCAGAGGAGTAACGATGCGACTGACCACCAAGTTCAATCTCGTACTGTTTGCGGTGTTTTCACTGGGCCTGGTGATTGCCGGTTATATTTCCTACACGATGCTGCAAAAACACGCACGTGAGGAAGTACTCAACCATGCCGGCATGATGATGGAAGCAGCCATGGCGATTCGCGGTTACACGGTCAAGGAGATTCGGCCGCTGCTGACACTGCAGATGAAGCGCGAATTTCTGCCGCAGTCGGTTCCATCCTACGCCGCCACCCAGAACTTCAGGGCGGTCCGGGAGATGTACCCTGAATATACCTACAAGGAAGCGGCACTGAATCCTACCAATCCCAATGATCGTGCCACCGACTGGGAGACCGATATCATCCAGTTATTCCGGAACGACAGTGACACCCTGGAGATCAATGGCGAGCGCGATACCCCGTTGGGGAAATCACTCTACTATGCACGCCCGATAAAGATCGCCAACAAGAACTGCCTGACCTGTCACAGTACTGCCGATGCCGCGCCCGAAACCATGATCAAGCTGTATGGCGACTCAAACGGTTTCGGCTGGCAGCTGGATGAGGTTGTCGGCAGCCAGATCGTCAGCGTGCCGCTGTCGCTGCCCCTGGCAAAGGCGCAGAAGGAATTCCTGATTTTCATGGCCTCACTGATTGCGATATTTGTGGTGATATTCATCGTCATCAACCTCATGCTGGGCCAGATTGTGGTGAAACGGGTGAGGGCCATGGCACAGGTGGCGGATGACATCAGCACCGGACATATGGAGGTGCCGGAATTCATGGTGAATGGCAAGGACGAGATCGCAGACCTGAGCCGCTCTTTCAACCGCATGCGCCTCAGCCTGGAAAAGGCCATGAAGATGCTGGGAGAATGAAGGATGTCTGAAGACCAGCGCAATACCGAGATGCCGCGCAACAATCGCACCTGGCTGTGCACGGTGCTGTTCATGGATATCGTAGGATATTCCACGCATTCCGTGGATCACCAGATGATGGTCAAGCAGAGTTTCAGCACACTGGTGAGTGATGCGCTGCGCAGCCTTCCCGCCGATGACTGTATCAAGCTCGATACGGGGGACGGTCTTGCCATCTGTTACCTGGGGGCTCCCGAGGATGTACTCTATGTTGCCGTTGGCCTGCGTGACGCCTTTGTTGATGTCAAGGAAATCTGCGGGAACTGCTACAGCGTGCGCATGGGTATCAACCTTGGCCCGGTCAAGATACTTGAAGACATCAACGGCCAGCGTAACACCATCGGTGATGGCATCAATGCCGCCCAGCGCATTATGAGCTTCGCTCAACCCAATCAACTGCTGGTATCACGTGCCTACTATGACGTGATCAGTTGCCTGTCGGAGGAGAACCCGAAGATGTTTTCCTACATCGGTGTACATAATGACAAGCACGTGCGCCAGTATGATGTCTATGAGGTTCTGGCACACCAGGACCGTGAACATGATGGTCTCATTGTCAGTACTGAGGAGTCCGATGAGGCAATGCCACAGCACAGCAGCGACCTGGATGAACGAATTGTGAAGATTGTGCAGGAACAGCTGGCCCTGATCATCGGGCCCATGGCCCGTGTCGTGGTAAAGCGCGCCATGCGCAAAAGCGTCAGCCTCGACCAGCTCTACCAGCTGCTTGCCGAGGAGATCCCGACACCGCAGGAGCGGCAGCGCTTCCTGTCGGGCAAGGACCGGTTGCACTGACCGTTTTGGACAATCCCGCTATGCTTGATGCAGTCAGGTGATTCGCTGTGGTTAGCCTGCCTGCATTCAGGGCCACTGACGCTTTGCGGAATGACCCGCGCAAGGCAGCGGATCCGCTTCAATAACCACCCTACTCGTAGCGCAGTGCTTCTATCGGATCCTGGCGTGCGGCCTTGCGCGCGGGGAAAAAACCGAAGATCACACCGACTGCGGCGGAAAACAGGAAAGCCAGCAGCATGATGCCCGGGTCGAGCAGCACCGGCATCCCCATCATGGCAGCGAGGCCATAGGTTGTGGCCACTGCCAGCAGGATGCCGAGTAGGCCACCGAACGACGAAAGCACGACGGCCTCGACCAGGAACTGCAACAGCACCTCGCGTTCCAGGGCGCCGATCGCCAGGCGTGTACCGATCTCGCGCGTGCGCTCCGTGACCGAGACCAGCATGATGTTCATAATGCCGATACCACCGACCAGCAGGCTGACCGCGGCCACGGCGCCGAGCAGGGTGGTGAGCACCCGGGTGGTGCCGGTCAACGCCTCGGCAATCTCCTTCATGTCGCGCACGTTGAAATCGTCATCCTCGTTTGCCGTGATGCGCCGGCGTTCACGCATCAGCAACTCGATGTCGCGTTGTACCTTCTTGGTGGAGACACCTTCGCGGGCCGAGACATAGATCATCTGCACGTCCATGTTGCCGGCCACGCGCCGCCAGAAGGTGCGCAGCGGGATCACCACCAGGTCGTCCTGGTCGCGCCCGCCGGCCGACTGCCCCTTGGAGGTCAGTACGCCGATCACCTGGCAGGATAACTTGTTGAGGCGGAGCTTCTCGCCAATTGCCTCCTGGTTGCCGAACAGTTCCTTGCGCACTGCCTCGCCGAGGATGCAGACAGCCGCGCCGGCGCGCAGCTCACTCGGGCTGAACTCGCGCCCCTTCGCCAGGCTCCAGTTGCCCACCGGGAAGTACTCGTTGTCGCTACCGGTCACTGTGGTGGACCAGTTGCGGTTGCCGTAGATGACCGTTACGGGCTGCGAGGCACCAGGTGCCACGGCGGCGACGCCACCCACCTCGCGGCCAATGGCCTCTGCATCCTCGCGGTCGAATGGTTCGGCCTCGGAGCGTTGTCCGTACCCGAGGCGCTGGCCGGTGCGGACGATCAGCAGGTTGCTGCCAAGACTGGCGATCTGTTCGCCGACCTGGGCGGTTGCGCTGGTGCCCAGGTTGACCATCACGATCACCGAGGCCACGCCGATGACGATGCCCAGCATGGTCAGCGCCGAGCGCATCAGGTTGCGACGAATCTCGCGCAAGGCAAGCAGCAGGGCGTTCCACAGCATCAGCCGGCTGCCCCGTTCTCGACTTGTCCGTCGAGGAAGTGCACTACCTGGCGCGCGTAGGCGGCCATTTCTGCCTCGTGGGTGACCATGACAATGGTGATGCCCTGCTCGGCGTTAAAGCGCGACAGCAATTCCATGATCTCCAGGCTGCGTGCGGTATCCAGGTTGCCGGTGGGCTCGTCGGCGAGCAGTACAGCCGGTGCGGTGACAATGGCCCTGGCAATGGCGACACGCTGTTGCTGGCCGCCAGAGAGTTCGGCGGGAGAGTGCGACTCCCAGCCGGACAGCCCAACCACCGCCAGGGCGCTGCGGGCGCGTTCGTGGCGCTTTGCTGCCGGGATGCCACGATAGATCAGTGGTAGCTCGACGTTCTCCAGCGCCGAGGTGCGCGCCAGCAGGTTGAAGCCCTGGAACACGAACCCGATGTAGTTGCGCCGCAGCAGGGCGCGCTGGTTGCGGTCCAGGGCACCCACCTCGATGCCCTCGAAACGGTAACTGCCGTCGCTGGGCGTATCCAGGCAGCCAAGGATGTTCATGCATGTGGACTTGCCGGAGCCGCTCGGACCCATCATCGCCACGAAGGCGCCTGGCTGGATATCGAGGTCGATACCGCGCAGGGCGTGCATGGCCGCCCGCCCCTGACCGTAGACCTTGGTGACACCACGGAGCGCAATCAGCGGCGTGGTAGTTGCCGCGGCTTGTGTGTTCACGGTTTCACGGTGACTGCATCGACCACGACCCGTTGTCCGGGCCGGAGATCCCCCGACTGCAGCGCGGTGACCTTGCCGTCGCTGGCACCGGTTTTCACCGCGACGGCTTCAGTCGCGCCGTCGCGCAATATCCAGACCTGCTGGTCGCCGTTGCGCGCTGCATTGCTGCGTCGCTGACCCATTGGCGGCCTGGGGAACAGCATGCCGAAGACGCCGCCACCACGAGTTTGTTCGGCCTCGGTCTGTGGTGGTGTGAACCGCAGGGCCGCATTTGGAATCAGCACTACGTTTTGCAGCTGCTGCACGGTAATGACTGCAGTCGCGGTCATCCCCGGGCGCAGTGACAGATCCGAATTATCCACGGCAAGCAGGGTCTCGTAGGTGACCACGCCATCGATGGTCCGCGGTGCGAAGCGCACCTGGGTGATGCGTGCAGGGAAATTGCGTTCTGGCCAGGCGTCCACGGTGAACACTGCAGACTGGCCCACGGCGATCTTGCCGACGTCGGCCTCGTCAACGGCCACATGCAATTCCATCTGCGACAGGTCCTCGGCCAGGGTGAAGAGGATGGGTGCCTGCAGGGATGCCGCCACGGTCTGGCCCGGCTCGATCTGGCGCAGCAGCACCAGCCCGTCGATAGGGGAGTGGATCTCTGCCTTGGCCAGTTCCGTTTCCTTGCCGTCCAGGGTGGCACGCGCCACGGCCACCTGCGCCCGCGCGCTGGCCTCGGCGGCCTTTGCACGGGTATACGCGGCACGGGCAGCATCAAGATCCCCGACGGTGCAGAGCTGGCGTTCAGCAAGCTTCTCGCAGCGTTCAAGACTCAGCCGCGTCTCCTGTACGGTGGCTTGTGCCTCCTTGACCTTGGCCTCGTTGGATTGCAGCGAGGCACGGGATTCGAGCACCTGCGCCTGCAGACGGTCGGTATCCAGGCGAGCCAGCAACTGGCCGCGTTGTACCTTGTCATTGAAGTCCACCGCCACTGTCTCGATGGTGCCGGACAGCTCGCTACCCACATCCACCTGGTTCACCGGCTCCAGCGCCCCGGTGGCGGTGACCGTCACGGTGAGATCGCCCTGCTGCACCTCTGCCGTTTCATAGCGCAGCGCTGATTCCTCGCCGGGCATCAGCAGCAGGGTGCCACCCGCGAGCAGCAATACAGCCAGTGTCGCGAGTGCCCAGCGCAAGCGGCGCTGCCGGGGTGAGTGCCGGCCGGCGTTCAGGACTGCATGGATTTCTTCGCCGGAGGGTGGTCCGTTTCGGGGCATTCCTGTGTGACTCGCGTTCAGCGGAATAATTCCGGGGGAAGGGGATGAGGAGGATAACGCAGAAGTCTCGAGTTTACACGGAGGATGGGTGTAGTTGGTACCGGTACGGCTTAGCAAGCCATGCTTTTGTACGGGGCTGGCCCACCAGTCCGTCTGAAGCTGCTGTAGGTTCACTGGAGTCGCTACAGAGACCACCGGGAGCTGTGGCTTTTCACGGCACGATTCAGTGGTGATCCGGGGCTTTCCCCCTCATCCCGGCACGGTTATGCTACTTGCCATGGCCAACAGGCAAGCTATCCGGAGGTATGTGAATGACAAGCATCAAGCGTATCAGTGTTCAGGATGTCATGAAGACAGACTACGGTACCATCAACCGTCAGGCGACCATAACGGAAGCCCTTAACGAGATGAAGCGCTTGCAATGTGCTGTGCTCGTGGTGGAAAAAAGGGATGAGCTTGACGAGTACGGCCTTATCCTGGTGTCAGACATTGCCCGCCAGGTACTGGCCAAGGACAAGGCACCCAGCCGGATGAATGTCTATGAAATCATGACCAAGCCAGCCGTCTGTGTTCCCCCCGATATGGACATCCGTTATTGTTCCCGGCTCATGTCCACATTGAACCTGACACGTGTCCTGGTTGTGAAGGATAGCGAGCTGCTGGGCACCGTCAGTCCCCGGGCCCTGGTATTGCAAGGCCTGGCTGCACTCGAGCTGGACGACTGATCGCCCCGGGTTCATTTACCGAGGCACTCACCCAACCCAAACACCCACCCGGCAAGTTTCCGGTTCCCCGTGACTGCGATCAAGCACTGCTACGGATGACGCCCGCTGCGGGCACAGGACTCATGGCCTGTGAGGCCCACCCGGATAGCGGCTTACATCTCTCCCAGTGGCCGCAACCAGGCATATTCAAACGGTTCTTTCACCAGCTTGGTCCCGGCTTCACCGACATTACCGCCCAGCGCACTGAACGGCAGTGTGACCACAAATACGGCTGCACCGACGATGGTGACTGCAGTCATCGGCAAGCGCATGAACACCGCATCCGCGAGCATGGCACCTCCCGAGGGTCGTTCGTTGTTGCTGTCATACTCTCTTGCGTAGGCGCCGTTGACCAGCGTCAGGTTGGATGTGACCAGCACAATGGCCAGAAAACAGCTGACCAGTTTCTTCTGCAGACTGTTCATGATGTGTACCTCCTGTTGTTTCCATGGAATGAAGCCACGAAAGCCGTAGAGCAAAGATGATCCTTCAATGGCAATCAAACGCACGCCAAGTTGTGTGAAAATGCCTTGTGCCAGTCACGCAAAGTGATGCCACACGTAAGCAGAAATATTACCATGAAATTCAGAAATTTATATTGATATCGCGGATATTGTGAGGCAGCAGCTCTGCAGTGCTGGGCGATAGAATTGCAAGCCGCTGTGCTTAGTTGCGCTCGTGTGTCGGCACAATGAGAATCGGGATTTCCGATTTGTGCAGAACCCCTTCGCTCACGCTGCCGAGTAGCAATTGGTACATCTTGTTCCGTCCGTGAGAACCGATGACAATCATATCGGCATCCAGTTTCTTGGCTTCCTTCAGGAGGGTATCAACCGCTGCTCCCTCCACAAGAAGGGCGGTTGCATCCAGGCCTGTCCTGCGCAATCGATCCGCGATCTCCTGCAACTGGCGGTGCTCGGCGTGGAACCGGTGGGCAAGGGAGTCGCGGATAAACTGCGGGTCCGGTTCCAGTCCAATGGTATCCGGTTCCTGAGCTGCCAGGTAGAGATCCGCTGGCTCCGCCTTTGTACTATGCAGCAGCCACACCGTTGCCGAGAGTGCGGTGGCGAGTTCCTCGACCTTTTTCACGACCTTTTCCGTGGCTTCAGAAAGGTCGATTCCCACCAGAAGTTTCATGTCTTGTCTCCAGCAGTCAGGCACCCGTACAGCGAACCGCTGATGTTGCACCCTGGTTAACGAGCTGCTTGATAAAGTAAGCCTTGCCGCTCCATAGATCAAGACAAGAAAAAATCACACCGAAAGGGCGGCGCCGAGCATCCCCTGGCATCGAACACCCGGGGTATTTGCAGCATGTCCTGGCTGCATTTGCAGCCGCCTATTCGAACACCACCGTGCGGTTTTCATAGACCAGGATATTGTGGTGCAGGTGGTGCCATATGGCGCGTGACAGCACCATCTTCTCGAGGTCGCGTCCCTTGCGGACCATGTCTTCGACTGAATTCTCGTGGCTCACGCGCACCACGTCCTGTTCGATGATCGGCCCGGTATCCAGTTCGGCGGTTGCATAGTGGCTGGTGGCACCGATAATTTTCACCCCCCGCTCATGGGCGGAGTGGTAGGGACGGGCACCGGGAAACGCCGGCAGAAAGGAATGGTGGATATTGATGATGCGGTCCGGGTACCTGTCGATGAATCCGTTACCCAGGATCTGCATGTAGCGCGCCAGTACGATGAAATCAATACGATACTGCTGCAGCAGTTCAAGTTGCTTGAGCTCCTGCTCCTTGCGGTTTTCCGCTGTGACCGGCAGGTGCACATAGTCGATACCGAGACGCCCTGCCGCGGTTTGCATGTCCGTGTGGTTGCTGATAATCAGCGGGATATCGACCTGCCACTCGCCGGCTTCGTAGCGCGCCAGGATGTCGTAGAAACAGTGCGGCTGTTTTGATACCAACAGGGCCATGCGCGGCACTTCATCAGAGAAATGCAACTGCCAGTTCATCGAGAAGCGCCTGGCTACGAGGGTTTCAAAGTATTCACCAATCTTCCCGTCGGCGATGACGAAGTCCTGCAGGTCCCATTCGATGCGCATGAAAAAGACCTGCCGCTCGGTATCCACGTGCTGGTCCAGGTAAAGGATATTGCCGCCATTCTTGAATATGAACTCGGTAATGGAGATCACGATCCCCTTCTGGTCCGGGCAGTGAATTAGCAGTATGGCTGACTTCGAGGTCGGGTTTTCCATGTGGCTCTTCATCTTCAGGGGGAATAAAAAACGGCCCCGCAGGGCCGTTCTGATTATATACAGCCTGGCGTCAGGCAAGCATGGTCTTTTTCAGCTTGCCAAGCGCACTTTTTTCCAGCTGGCGGATGCGTTCGGCAGAAACATCAAAACGGGCGGCCAGTTCATGCAGCGTGCTTTTTCTGTCTGTCAGCCAGCGTTCTTCAAGGATGGTGCGACTGCGTTCGTCCAGCGTTGCCAGTGCCTCGCTCAGGTTACCGTTACTGTCGCTGCTCCAGTCCTCCTGCTCAATCATCAAAGCCGGATCGTTGGATGCGTCTGTGAGATAGGCAGCCGGTGCAAAGTGATGGCTATCTTCGTCGTCATCCTCCACCGTGAGGTCAAAACCGATGTCCTGGCCACTCAGTCGTGACTCCATCTCCAGCACGACTTCCGGTTTGACGCCAAGGTCGTCTGCAATGCCATTGACCTCTTCCTGGTTCAACCAGCCTAGGCGCTGCTTTTTGCTGCGCAGGTTAAAGAACAACTTACGCTGTGCCTTGGTGGTCGCCACTTTCACGATTCGCCAGTTGCGCAAAATGAATTCATGAATCTCCGCCCGTACCCAGTGTACGGCGTAGGAAACCAGGCGCACACCGGCGTCCGGATCAAACCGTTTTACTGCCTTCATCAGGCCAATATTGCCTTCCTGGACCAGGTCCCCCAGCGCCAGGCCATAACCGCTGTAACCGCGCGCAATGCGAATAACGAAGCGCAGGTGAGACATCACCAGGTCACGTGCCGCGTCCAGGTCACCCTCATTTTGCAGTCGCAGTGCCAGGGAACGTTCCTGCTCCGCGCTCAGTACGGGCACGCTGAATGCCGCCTGGATATACTGATCCAGATTGCCGGTGGGCGGTAATGCTACTGCAAGTGTCTGATTTCTGGTTACTAAAGCCTGTGTCATGTATTACCCCTCTGTCTATACTGAGGCTAATCCTAGCACTCTTAACTATAGAGTGCCAATTTCCTGATTAGTTCTCGTGAATTCGGTTTGCAGGCAGGTTTCTTGAGTGGCTTTCCTTGCTCGAGTGCGGTGGTACTGCCCGGGGTAACGCCCCTCAGCTGGGTTCAACGGCGTCCAGGTGGCGTCCGACCGCCAGCCAGGAGCCGAGCAGTCCAAGCAATGTGCCTGCTGCCAGTAATATCCCCAACAGCTGCACCGGGAGGGTCTCAAGGCTGAAGTCACTCTGGTAGAGACCGGCCAGCCGGGAGACCGGTTCGGATAACAGCCAAAAGCCCGCTTCCACCACCAGCCAGGCGATGAGCGCACCCAGCACACCGTACCAGATGCCGCCATAGAGAAACGGTCTGCGCACGAAACCATTGGTTGCGCCGATGAGCTTGGTAACCAGGATTTCCTCGCGCCGGTTCTGGATTTCCAGACGAATGGTATTGCCAACGACAAGCATCACAGCCAGCGCCAGCAGCACGCTGATTATCAGGATGACACGATGTGCAATAGCCAGGATGGCCGCGAGGCGTTGCACCCACTGCAGGTCCAGCTGTGCCAGTTCGGTTTCCGGCAGCTGGCTGAAACGGTCACGCAGGGCACTGGCGGCAGCCGGGTCGATGTGGTCTCCTGCCGGTAGCACGATCATGACATAGGGTAGCGGATTTTCCTCCAATACCCCGAGGACATCTGCAAAGCTGGACTGCTGGCTAAATTCCTGCAGAGCCTGCGCCGGCGTGATCAGCTGCACGGATTCAACCTCGGGCCATTCATCCACCTGAGCGAACAGCGCGCGTGCACTGTGGTCCGTGATGTCCTGCTTCAGGAAGATGGACAGGCTGGCTTGACCATCCCAGGAACCACTGAGTCGTTCAAGATTGCCTAGCAGCAGGTACAGCCCGGAAGGCATTGCCAATGCGATGGCGATGACGGCGGCAGTCATTAGCGTGGGAAGCCGGTTCCGGTACAAGCGTCCGAGGCTGTCGAGGGCGACCTGTGCGTGGCGTTGCAGGATGGTGCCCGGTGAGAGCATGCGACGCAGGTTGTCTTGCCAGTGGTGTTGTGACTGGCGCCGGTTTTTACGCATTCGGTTCATGCAGCGCCGGCAACGTCATGAGCCAGACGCCCTTGTTGCAGGGACAGTACCGGGTAATCGAGTTCCTTGATCAAGGGGATGTCGTGGCTGGCAATCAGCACGCTGACACCAACGTCATTGAAGAGTGAGAACAGTGACATGATCTCGCGTGACAACTCCGGGTCCAGGTTTCCGGTGGGTTCATCCGCCAGCAGCAGCATGGGTTTGTTGACGACGGCACGAGCAATACCAACGCGCTGCTGTTCACCGCCGGAGAGGGTGATGGGATAAAGGCGTTCCTTGCTCAGCAGGCCCAGTTTATCCAGTGCAGCCCGAACCCGGCGTCCGATTTCCTGGTGCCGGTAGCCAGCGATAATCAGTGGTAATGCGACGTTGTCAAAAACGGTACGGTCAAACAGCAGGTGATGTTCCTGGAAAATAAAGCCGATCTTGCGGCGGATATAGGGAATGCGACGTTTGCTGATGCCGGTAACATTCTCCCCATCGAGTATGACCTGGCCACGGGTGGCGTACTCGATCAGGGCAACCAGTTTCAGCAGGGTACTTTTGCCGGCGCCGGAGTGCCCGGTGAGAAAGGCCATGACGCCCTTTTCCATGTGAAAATTGATGTTGCTCAGCGCCTCAAACCCGCCCGGGTAGCGCTTGCTGACATTGGTGAAACGGATCATATGAACGAGAGTTCCGGGTACCGAGTGGGCATTACTGCTCTTTTACAAACAACGCATTGACGAATTCTTCGGCATCGAATTCGCGAAGGTTTTCAATGCCTTCACCGACTCCAATAAAGCGTATTGGAAGCCGCATCTGTTTTGCGATGGCAAATATGATGCCCCCCTTGGCGGTGCCGTCCAGCTTGGTCAGGGTGATACCGGTAAGTCCGATGGCATTGTTGAATTCCTGCGCCTGGTTGAGCGCATTCTGGCCGGTGCCTGCATCCACTACCAGCATCACTTCATGGGGTGCGCTTGCATCCAGCTTTCCCATCACCCGCTTGATCTTTTTCAACTCTTCCATGAGGTTGCCCTGGGTGTGCAGGCGCCCGGCAGTATCCGCAATCAGCACGTCCATGTTGCGCGACCGGGCCGACTGCAGGGCATCGAAAATGACCGAGGCTGCATCCGCTCCCTGTTGCTGCGCAACGACTGGCACATTGTTGCGCGCACCCCAGGTCTGCAATTGCTCAACCGCCGCAGCACGGAAGGTATCTCCGGCCGCCAGCATGACCTTCAGACCCTGCTGCTGTAAGCGATGGGTGAGTTTACCGATCGTGGTGGTCTTGCCGGCCCCGTTGATGCCGACCATCAACAGGACAAAGGGGCGAGTGCCCTCTGGAATGACCAGCGGCTGGCTGCTGGGGGCGAGTATTGCCTGCATGTGTTTGTGCAATGCAGTCATCAGGGCGTCGGCATTACTGAACTGCTTGAGTGCAACCTGTTCGGTCAGACGGTCCATGATCTCGCGCGTTGCCTCGATGCCAACATCCGCCACCAGTAGCTGTGTTTCGATCTCTTCAAGCAGTCCTTCATCGATTGACTTGCTGCCCAGTACCAGCTCGGTGAGTCCGTCGGTGAGATTGTGACGGGTCCGTGACAGTCCGTCCCGGAGACGTTTGAAGAGTCCGGGTTTTCCAGCGTCGTCGCTGGAGGCCGATGCTTTGTTTTTTCCGAAACCTAACATGAAATTGGTTGTCTTTGAGAGATTAGGCAATACCGGGGTGGGTATCCTATCATCCCCAGACCATCCGGGTTAACTACCCGAAGTAAAGGAGTGAATGAATGCGAAGATTGCTGCTAACCGGCCTGTTAGCCGTTGCCAGCCAGGCGGCGCTGGCGGTCGGAGTTGTCCATGAATATCAACTGGATAACGGTCTGAAACTGATCGTCAGGGAAGATCACCGTGCACCGGTGGTGGTCTCACAGGTGTGGTACCGGGTCGGGTCGAGTTACGAGCATGACGGTATCACCGGCGTCTCGCATGTGCTGGAACATATGATGTTCAAGGGTACGGATAAGCATCCGCCGGGCGAATTTTCGCGCATTATTGCTGCAAACGGTGGCAGTGAGAACGCCTTCACCAGCAGTGACTACACGGCCTATTTCCAAAAACTGGAGAAAAGCCGGTTGCCGATCAGCTTCGAACTGGAGGCTGACCGGATGCGCAATCTGCACTTGCAGGATGAAGAATTCCAGAAGGAAATCAATGTGGTGATGGAAGAACGGCGGTTGCGCACCGAGGACAAGCCGACAGCACTGACCTATGAACAGTTTGGTGCAGTTGCCTTTACCAGCAGTTCGGTACGCATCCCGACGATTGGCTGGATGAATGATCTGGAGAACATGCAACTGCCTGATCTGCAGCATTGGTACGAGCGCTGGTATGCCCCCAATAACGCCATCGTCGTGGTCGTGGGCGATGTTGAACCGGAGGCCGTATTCGCACTGGCAAAGAAATACTTCGGGCCACTGAAGCCGGAAGAGATTGTGCCGCCCAAGCCTCGTATTGAACCGCCCCAGAAAGGCAAGCGAGACATTATCGTGGAGGCGCCGGCCGAGGTGCCCTATACCATTCTGGGTTACAAGGTGCCGGTACTGGCGACTGCCGAGGAGCGCTGGGAACCCTATGCGCTGGAAGTGCTGGCCAATATCCTGGACGGTGGAGACAGTGCCCGCCTGACCCGTGAACTGGTACGTGGCAGTCAGATTGCAACCAGTGCGGGTGCCGGCTATGACCTCTACGAGCGGCAGGCAGGCCTGTTTTTGCTGGATGGCACACCGGCGGGATCACGCGCTGTTCCCGAGTTGCAGGCGGCATTGTTCGAACAGATTCAACGTCTGCAGGAGGAACCGGTTACCGATGAGGAACTGGCACGGGTTAAGTCCGGCGTGGTGGCCAGTGCCGTTTATGAACTGGACTCGATTTTTTACCAGGGGATGAAAATCGGTCAACTGGAAGCGGTCGGCCTGGACTGGCGACTGGCCGACGAATACGTGCAGCGTATCAATGCGGTGACGGCTGAACAGGTACAGGCCGTTGCGAAAAAGTACCTGGTCGAGGAGGCCCTGACCGTGGCAGTGCTGGACCCCCTGCCAATGGAGCAGGGCCGCCAGGCTCATGCTGACAGCAATGGAGTGGGTGATGAATACCAGAATTGAACCTTCCCTGC
Source organism: Gammaproteobacteria bacterium (assembly GCA_022340485.1). GTDB lineage: Bacteria > Pseudomonadota > Gammaproteobacteria > UBA9214 > UBA9214 > UBA9214. Next base: position 36,690 of record JAJDNX010000071.1, read on the forward strand.
AGCGGTTGATCGGTGCCGTTCTGTTGCTGTGGCTGGCGGCAATACCGGCAGTGTCGGCAATGCCGGTGATACAGCACTGGGTGACGGATAACGGCGTGCGGGTCTACTTTGTGGCGGCACCGGAGTTACCGATGGTGGATGTCAATGTCACCTTCGCGGCGGGCAGCGTACGTGATGACGGGCATGCCGGCCTGGCGCACATGACCAGCACGCTGCTGACTATGGGAGCAGCCGGACTCAGTGCGGATGAGATCGCCAGCCGCACAGAATCGCTGGGTGCCGAGCTGAGTAGTTCGTCTGCACGTGACATGGCCTCGGTAAGACTGCGCAGCTTGAGTGATGCAGAACACCTGCAGCCGGCACTGAAGCTGCTTGCGGATGTGATCAACCGGCCGGATTTCAACAAGGCGGACTTTAAACGGGAACGTGAACGTACGCTGGTCTCGATTCGCCACAGCGAACAGTCACCTGCCACGGTTGCCGAGTACACCTTTTTCCGGGCGCTTTACCATGACCATCCCTACGCACTGCGTCCCAGCGGTACCCTAGAAAGCATCAGCGCCATAAGGCTTGACCAGATCAAGGCATTTTACAAGCAGTATTACGTTGCACGTAACGCCGTGTTTTCTATTGTAGGTGACCTCGACCGCAAGGCGGCAGAAAAGCTGGTAGAGCAGGTAATCGGAAAGTTGCCGGCCGGCGAGCGTGCCGCTGCAGTGGCACCAGTCCCGGCCCTGACGAAAGCAGAAGAACAGCGTATCTTTCATCCCTCCACCCAGACGCATGTGCTCGCAGGTGCACCGGGTATGCACCGGGGTGATCCGGACTACTTTCCATTGTACGTGGGGAATCACGTACTCGGTGGCGGTGGACTGGTATCGCGCCTGAATGAGGAAGTACGCGAGAAGCGCGGTCTCTCCTACAGCGTCAGCAGCTACTTTTCTCCCATGGAACAGGACGGGCCCTATCTCATTTCCTTGCAGACCCGTAATGACCAGGTAGATGATGCCCTGGCCGTAATGCGGGGGATATTGCAGGACTATGTTGATCATGGCCCCACTGAAAAGGAGCTGCTCAACTCGAAGAAGAATATTACCGGTGGTTTTCCTCTCGCAATCGCCAGCAATTCCAATATCCTCGATTACCTCAATATGATCGGATTTTATGATCTGCCACTCGACTATCTGGATACGTTCAACAGCAAGGTAATGGCAGTCACGCGTGCGCAAATCATCGATGCCTTCAAGCGCCGGGTAGTGCCGGGAACCATGGTGACCATTATTGTGGGGGGTGAGGAGCCGTCTGCCACTGCACTCTGATTGCAGCGCGCTACTGGAAGGAACGGGGCTCGTGAACTGACCCCTGGCAACCCTGCTTGCCCGGGAATGACCGCAAAGAAACCGCTAGGGATTGTGCCGAATAACCCTGTCCATACTTGGCCTATCAGTATTTGCTGACGGGCCGTGTAGCCTTTGGCTGACTGAAAATCCTTTGCCCGCCCGGTAGGGTAGCGCACTGGACACCCGGAGACGGGCCTGGGCAAGGAAGCCCGCTTTTTTGTACTCAACATACCCATGGAGGGCGCGCGATGTTTTTTTCAGGGAAGTCAGGGCTGTGTATGACACAGTGTGTAGGTGCATGTATTGCTGTACTGTCAATGTCGCCTGTGCAGGCGCAGACAGTCCTATCTGAAGTGCTCTATGATGCGAGCACTACCGATAACGGCAATGTTTTTGTTGAATTGTACGGCACGCCTGGCAGCGTGCTCGATGGCCTGTTGCTGGAGGGTGTGAATGGTGCGGACGGCAGTGTCTACCGCAGTGTCGCGCTGGCCGGCAC
>JAJDNX010000107.1 GCA_022340485.1 Gammaproteobacteria bacterium
TGCGGTACCGGCCGTTGCGTGACTGTGAAGATGCAGCGGCAGGTCGGTGGCGCGTGCGAGTTCTCGAAACAGTTCGGCTGTGACCATGGGGGTAAGCAGCCCTGCCATATCCTTGATGGCAATACTGTCGCATCCCATTGATTGCAACTCCTTTGCCATGTGCACAAAGGTCGCGGTGTTATGAACAGGGCTGGTGGTATAACAAATGGTTCCCTGTGCATGCTTGCCGGACTGCTTGACTGCCTTGATGGCCGTGGCCAGGTTGCGGGTATCGTTTAAGGCATCAAAGATGCGAAATACGTCCATGCCGTTTTCGGCAGCACGTGCCACGAAGGCGTTGACGACATCATCAGAGTAGTGCCGGTAGCCCAGCAGGTTCTGGCCTCTCAACAGCATCATCAAGCGGGTGTTGGGCAGGGCTCTGCGCAGTTTCTGCAGTCGCTCCCAGGGGTCTTCCCTGAGATAGCGTATACAGCTGTCAAAGGTGGCGCCACCCCAGACTTCCAGTGACCAGTAGCCGATGCGGTCCAGTTGGTCGCAGACGGGCAGCATGTCCTCCGTGCGCATGCGCGTCGCAATCAGTGACTGGTGTGCATCGCGCAGGATGACATCGGTAATGTGTACTTTCGACATAATGCGTTGGTCCTGTTGCTGTTGCTATAGTCCAAGGTGTGCCGACAGGGCTGCTGTAATTGCGGCGGACAGTTCGCGCGTCGGCCGGCTGGTCTTGTATTCCGTCAGCTCCGGGTGGTCTTCCACGAAGCCGGTGTCGAAGGTAGCGCTGCGAAAAGAGTCTACTTTCAGGATTTCCATATAGTAGGGGATCGTGGTTTTTACACCATACACCCCGGTATCCTGCAGGGCCCTGCAGGTACGGTTCAGCAGGTCTTCCCAGTTTAATGCCCACACGGTCAGCTTGGCACACATCGAATCATAGTCGGGTGGAATCGGGTAACCAGTATAGATGGCTGCGTCCGTGCGTACACCGGGTCCCCCGGGTGCAAAGTAGCGGGTGATACGCCCGAAGCTCGGCAGGAAGTCGTTTTTCGGGTCTTCTGCATTAATGCGCAATTCCATTGCATAGCCGCGCCGCTGTATATCCTGTTGCCGGTAAGTCAATGCTAGACCGTCTGCTATTCTTATCTGCTCGCGGACAATGTCGATGCCGGTAATGGCCTCGGTCACCGTATGCTCGACCTGCAGACGTGTATTCATCTCCATGAAGTAAAACTGGCCGTCTTTGTCCAGCAGAAACTCCACGGTACCGGCATTCACGTACTTGACGGCCCGGGCTGCACGTACCGCAGTTTCTCCAAGCCACTGGCGCTGCTCTTCGCTGAGCTGGGGTGACGGGGCAATCTCGATCAGTTTCTGGTGGCGACGCTGTATCGAACAATCACGCTCGAACAGGTGCACCACATTGTCAAACTGGTCAGCAAGGATTTGTACCTCAATGTGTCGCGGCCTGTCGATGCATTTCTCCAGGAAGATATCGCCTGAACCAAAGGCCTTGCTGGCTTCGGAGATTACGCGCTGATAGTTTCTGGTCAGTTCCAGTGAGGAATTGCAGCGCCGGATGCCACGGCCACCGCCACCGGCAGTCGCCTTCAGCATGACCGGATAGCCGATCTCCTCGGCGAGTTTTAGTGCCTCATCGAGGTCCACGAGACTCCCTTCACTGCCGGGCACTACCGGGATGCCGGCGGCTTGCATGGCGCTGCGTGCCTCGATCTTGTCGCCCATCTTGCGGATCACGGCCGCATTGGGACCAACATAGCGGACCCCCCGTCGCTTGCATATTTCTGCTAGCAGCGGGTTCTCGGACAAAAAGCCGTATCCCGGGTGTAATGCATCGCAGTGGGTAGCAACGGCCAGGTTCACGATTCGATGCGCATTCAGATAGCCGGCAACGGTCTGCGGGCCAATGTTGTAGGCCTCGTCTGCCTTGTGCACATGCAGCGCATGGCGATCCGTATCGGTATAGATGGCGACGGAGGTGATCCCTGCCTCTGCACAGGCCCGTATGATACGGACCGCGATTTCACCCCGGTTCGCAATCAGCAGTTTTTTTATCACGCCGGTTCCTGTCGGTTATCATGTCGGAAGTTGGACTTTACAGGGTTTTGCACTGCACGCTAAGTCATCACTGGCAAATACCCGGCACCCGGGTTAAGTTTCTGAATTCTACCAAGATGACCGTGTTTTCTCATCCACTTCAGATTGACACAAAATAGGTCTGCAGATAAGATTCGCGGGTTATGATAAACCACCTGCCAGATCGACTCGATCTGATCGCTACGGCCGAGGCAGGACGTGTGCTGCGGGGTACTGTAGCCGTGGCAAGCCTCGAGCGCCTGTTGCCTGTATTGAATTCTGACGAGGGCGAACTGCAGGTCGAGATGGAGCTGGGCAAGGACCCGAATGGTATACGCTACCTGAAAGGGTCCATCGCCGGCGAAGTCGTGCTGAAGTGCCAGCGATGTCTGGATAACATGAGCTTGCCCCTGGATCTGGCTTTTCGTCTTGGGCTGGTGACCAGCGAGGTTGCGGCGGACGCACTTCCCGCCCGCTATGAGCCGCTGCTGGTTACGGCAGAACCTGCACACATTGCCGACATCATTGCGGAAGAGGTGCTGCTGGCGATACCGATAGTGCCCAGACACAGTGACAGCGTGGCTTGTCAGGAATTTATCAAAGACTACAAGCCGCCGGTGAGCGAGCAGCGGGAAAGCCCGTTTGCTGTACTGGCGGGACTGAAATTGAAACAGTAGCTCAGGAGTTATCAACATGGCCGTACAGAAAAGTCGCAAAACGCCATCACGTCGTGGCATGCGCCGCTCGCATGACAAGCTGACTGGCAGTACCTTGTCAATTGAACCGACAACCGGTGAGACGCACCTGCGTCATCATGTCAGTGCTGACGGGTTCTACAAGGGTCGCAAGGTCATCAATAAAGAACAGGACTAGTTGCCTGTCTGGCCAACCAGGACGTGAATGATCCGCTGACAATTGACGGCGTTCACCTGTCTTGCGGGACCTGGTTAAACAGGTCCCAACCTGTCTAGTTCTCCCGCCCACCTCATGAGTCTTGATATTACGATTGCGCTCGATGCAATGGGCGGTGATAGCGGTCTGGATGTTGTCGTCCCTGCAGCGATTACCGCCGTCAGGCAAAATCCTGACGTCCAGATCATTCTTGTCGGTGATGAAGCGAAACTGACTGCGGCGATCGCAGCCGCCGGTGCATCGTCCAATCCGCACCTGAAGATCCGTCATGCCAGCCAGCAGGTGGGTATGGACGAGTTGGCCTCGGCGGCCTTGCGCAACAAGAAAGATTCATCCATGCGGGTTGCGCTTGATCTGGTAAAAGACGGAGTCGCGCATGCCTGTGTCAGCGCAGGCAACACCGGTGCGTTGATGGCGACTTCCCGTTTTGTACTGAAGATGCTCCCCGGCATTGACCGTCCGGCAATCTGCACGTCCCTGCCATCAATGACCGGTCACACATGGATGCTGGATCTTGGCGCCAATGTCGACTGTAACGCCGAACACCTGTTCCAGTTTTCCCTGATGGGTTCCGTGCTGGCCCGCGCGGTGGATGGCAACGAGCACCCGCGTGTGGGTTTGCTGAATATCGGCGAAGAGGAAATCAAGGGCAACGAGCAGGTCAAGAAAGCGGCACAATTACTCCAGGCCGGTATACCAAACTACGCGGGATATGCCGAGGGGGATGATATCTACAAGGGTAAGTTTGATGTCATCGTGTGTGACGGCTTTGTCGGCAATGTGTCACTGAAGACCAGTGAAGGTGTTGCCAGGATGATCGCTGCCTTTGTCAAGCAGGAATTTACTCGCAACCTTTTTACCCGATTTGCCGCATTGGTTGCCATGCCGGTACTGAAGGCATTCCGCAGGCGTATTGACCCGCGTGCCTACAATGGTGCCAGTCTGCTGGGTCTGCGCGGGATCGTGATCAAGAGTCACGGCGGTGCGGATGCTTTCGCCTTTGCAAACGCCATCAATGTCGCCATTCTGGAAGTTCGCGAAAATGTACCCGAGCGCATAACGAACCGGTTGCGGTCGTACGAGGAAAACAGGCAGGCCCTATGAAATATTCACGTATCGCGGGTACCGGCAGTTACCTGCCTGAAAAAGTGCTGACCAATCACGATCTTGAAAAAATCATGGATACCTCGGATGAATGGATTCGAGATCGCACCGGCATCTACAAGCGGCACATTGCTGCGGGCGACGAAACTTCCTGTGATCTGGCGGAGATCGCGGCAACCCGGGCGATGGAGGCAGCGGGGCGTACACCGCGGCAGATAGACCTGATTGTGCTGGCAACCACGACCCCGGACCGCATATTTCCAAGTACCGCCTGCCTGTTGCAGCAACGCCTCGATATCCATGGCACGGCAGCCTTTGATGTGCAGGCCGTGTGTACGGGATTTGTCTATGCACTCGGCATTGCAGACAAGTTCATTAAAACCGGTTCTGCCCGATGTGCACTGGTTGTGGGTACCGAGACGCTGTCACGTATTGTCGACTGGAACGACCGCAGCACCAGCATCCTGTTCGGAGACGGTGCAGGCGCCGTGGTCCTCGAGGCCAGCGACGAGCCTGGCGTTCTTTCCACGCACCTGCATGCGGATGGCAGCTATGAGCATCTGCTTACCGTGCCTGCCGGGATCTCGCACGGTTATGAGAAGGTGCAGGCGGGACAGGCCTATATACAAATGCAGGGCAATGAAGTCTTCAAGATGGCAGTCAATACCCTCGGCCGTATTGTCGATGAAACACTGGCCGCCAACAAGATGGAGAAATCTGATGTCGACTGGCTGATTCCACATCAGGCCAATATCCGTATCATCCAGGCGACCGCCCGCAAGCTGAAGATGTCCATGGAGAACGTCGTGGTCACGGTGGATGATCATGGCAACACCTCGGCCGCTTCCGTGCCGCTGGCGCTGGATGTTGCGGTACGTGACGGCCGCATCAAGCGTGGCGAAATCCTGCTGATGGAGGCATTTGGCGGCGGCTTTACCTGGGGATCGGCCCTGATTAAATATTGACTATGAACACAACACTCGCAATCGTATTTCCCGGTCAGGGATCCCAGTCACTCGGCATGCTCTCCGGTCTTGCCATGGAGTCTTCACAGGTGGTCGATACCTTTGACCTCGCCAGTGATGTGCTTGGTTATGATCTGTGGCAACTGGTGCAGGAGGGCCCCGAGAGTGACCTGAATGAAACGGACAAGACGCAACCTGCAATGCTGGCGGCCGGTGTCGCCGTATGGCGTGTGTGGCAGGATGCCGGAGGGGCGGTGCCGGCCCTGATGGCAGGGCACAGCCTTGGTGAGTACACGGCGCTGGTGTGTGCCGGTGCACTCGATTACCAGGAGGCGGTCAAACTGGTTGAAGAGCGTGGCCGCTGCATGCAGTCTGCTGTACCTGCCGGAAGCGGTGCAATGGCTGCCATTCTGGGTCTTGATGATGTTGCCGTTGCCATGGTCTGCGAGCAGGCGGCTGACGGCGAAGTGGTTGCGCCGGTTAACTACAATTCACCCGGGCAGGTTGTTATCGCCGGGCATGCCGGGGCGGTGCAGCGCGCCATCGCGCTGGCGACTGAGGCGGGTGCCAAACGGGCGCTGCAACTGCCGGTCAGTGTCCCGTCCCACTGTGAGCTGATGCGGCCGGCGGCCCAGCAATTTGCCGCTTACCTGGATCAGGCCGTGATCCGATCGCCGTCCATTCGGGTGCTGCAGAATGTAGATGCGGCGCTGCACGATGACCCGGATACCATCCGGGCAAACCTGGACAGGCAATTGTACAGCCCGGTGCAATGGGTCCGTTCTGTGCAGGCCATGGGAAGAGCGGGGGTGACCCGTATCATCGAAGCCGGTCCAGGAAAAGTACTGACAGGCTTGTGCAAACGCATTGATAAAACCATTGCAGCAGCGGCGGTATTTGACCAGCCTTCGTTAACAACGGCACTTGATCTGTAGGGCGCTGATCGTCCGGGAACCGCAAGCAACAGGAACGTATTATGTCATTTTCAACGGAAATCGCCCTGGTGACAGGGGCAAGTCGAGGCATTGGCAAGGCCATTGCAATAGCGCTGGGCAGCAAGGGTGCGACCGTGATAGGAACGGCAACCTCCGGGAGTGGTGCTCAGGGGATTTCAGAATCCTTTGCCGCCGCCGGCATCAAGGGGGCCGGCAAGCTGCTGGATGTCACTGATGCTGATTCAGTCGAGGCCCTGATGAAAGCGGTCCAGGACGAATTCGGTGCACCGACTATCCTGGTGAACAATGCCGGTATCACGCGTGACAATCTGCTGATGCGCATGAAAGATGAAGAATGGAGTGACGTGATAGAAACCAACCTGACCTCGGCGTTCAGGATGAGCAAGGCCTGCCTGCGTGGCATGATGAAGGCCAGGCATGGAAGGATCATCAGCATTACCTCGGTGATCGGTGCAACCGGTAATCCCGGGCAGTCGAACTATGCAGCCACCAAGGCCGGTGTGATCGGTTTTACCAAGTCGCTGGCAAGGGAAATTGGTTCTCGAGGGATTACCGTCAACGCCGTTGCGCCGGGTTTTATCGATACGGATATGACGCGGGCATTGCCTGCGGAACAACGCGATACACTGCTGGAGCAGATTGCGCTCGGTAAACTGGGAAGCGTCGAGGATGTTGCCAGTGCGGTGGTATTTTTGGCCTCTGCTGACGCCGCCTACATTACCGGTGAGACCCTGCATGTAAATGGCGGCATGTACATGAGTTAACCTTGCCTACGGTGCTTGCGGCACATGCTGATTGATTACATAATAAAAGCCGCGTAAGCAGCTGTAAATTTACTAAATATTATTGTAGATTATGCTACCCATGAGAACAACTCCGGGACACCGCAAATACGGAGCGGCAGGGCATGGATGCAAACTTGTATCTTGCATCTTGCATTCACTACAATACTCGCGCAGCCACGGCTGCATCTTTCAATCAAAGAGGAATAATCCGAAATGAGCAATATTGATGAGCGCGTCAAGAAAATCGTTATCGAGCAATTGGGGGTAAAGGAAGACGAAGTGACCGACAGCTCTTCATTCGTCGATGATCTTGGTGCGGATTCTCTGGATACCGTTGAACTGGTTATGGCGCTGGAAGAGGAATTCGAGTGTGAAATTCCTGATGAAGAAGCAGAAAAGATCACCACTGTCCAGCAGGCTATTGATTACGTCAACGCCCACAAGGTCTGATTCTTTTCTCGAGAATTCCAGCCGCACCCTTGCATGACGGGTGCGGCTTTTTATTTTGCCTAGTTTTTTAGCCTTACGTTCGTGAGGGATGAGCTTTGTCCAAAAGACGCGTAGTGGTAACCGGCCTGGGTATCGTCTCGCCTGTTGGCAACACGGTTCAAGACGCCTGGGATAACATTGTCGCCGGAAACAGTGGCATTGGCCCGATTACCCGCTTTGATGTCTCGGATTTCCCGGTACGCTTTGGTGGCGAGATCAGGGACTTCGATGTGTCTGCGTTTATACCGAACAAGGATGCACGTCGCATGGGCGAGTTTATTCACTACGGAGTTGCTGCCGCCAGTGATGCCATCAAGGATGCGGGACTCGAGATTACCGAAGCCAATGCCAGGCGCGCGGGTGTTGCGATAGGATCCGGTATCGGTGGGTTGCACGGAATAGAAGTGGCCTACCAGGCGTTCCTGGATGGTGGTCCACGCAAGATTTCCCCTTTTTTTGTTCCCGGTAACATCATCAACATGATCGCCGGTAACCTGTCCATTATGTACGGCCTGAAAGGTCCGAATATTGCCATTGTTACTGCATGTACTTCAGCAACACATAACATCGGTGTGGCGGCACGAACCATTGCCTATGGTGATGCCGACATCATGATTGCCGGTGGAGCAGAAATGGCGACCACCCCCACGGGTATTGGCGGATTTTCCTCGGCACGTGCACTCTCCACCCGTAATGATAATCCCGCGGGCGCCAGTCGTCCCTGGGATACCGATCGTGACGGTTTTGTGCTCAGTGACGGTGCCGGTGTACTGGTGCTGGAAGAGTACCAACTGGCACGTGCACGCGGTGCAAAGATCTATGCAGAGATCGCCGGGTTTGGCATGAGTGGTGATGCCTATCACATGACACAACCATCCGAGGGTGGGGAGGGTCCGGCACAGTGCATGGATGCTGCGCTGGCGGATGCCGGACTGAATCATGCCGACGTTGACTACATCAATGCTCATGGGACCTCAACCCCTGCGGGTGATATTGCCGAGACGCTGGCGATCAAGCGTTCCTTTGGCGATCTGGCAGGCAGACTGGCGATCAGTTCAACCAAGTCCATGACCGGGCACCTGCTGGGAGCTGCCGGTGGTGTTGAGGCGCTCTTCACAATACTGGCACTGCGTGACCAGGTTGTGCCTCCCACCATCAACCTGGAAAGCCCTGATCCGGAATGTGATCTGGATTACGTGCCGAATACGGCCAGGAAGATGCAACTTGAGGTAGCCCTATCCAACTCGTTCGGTTTTGGCGGCACCAACGGTACGCTGGTGTTCCGCCGCATGAGCTAGTGCCGATTCCGCCTAAAAATATAGATCTCAGAGCCACGCAAATCCACGGAAACAGGCGAAAAGTTACCTGCTCAGGTTTCTTTATTTCATATAGTCCGCGTGCTTCCGTGGCGATAAAAATACTGGCACTCGGCTCACGCTCCACCGGCATGGAAGACAATCAATAATGAGTAGTGCATCGGGTTTGCGCACACAGCAACACCCCCGACACTCCCAGGTGCAGGTGCTCGACCACGCCTTCGACCTGATGGCGCTGCACCAGTCTGATCCACTGCGTTATCCCCACCTGCTGCAAAGTACCGCGCACGGCCGTTTTGACATCCTGTTCGCCTTTCCCGGTGACAGCCTGGTGCTGGATGTCGAAGGCAAGGTTCAGCGTGGGGATCGTAACTACTCACCCGGCGATGATTTTCTCACGGTCCTGGATGACTGGTGGCAACAGGAGAGGGAGGATGCCCCGTGTCAAGGGGAACTGCCGTTTACCGGCGGCTGGTTTGTCTATCTGGGTTATGAACTGGCCGGGCAAATCGAGCCGTGCCTGCAGTTACCAGTAGCAGGCACTGAATTGCCAGTTGCCATCGCTACTCGTTTCAGCTCCGCAGTGATCCGTGATAACGAGCGCCAGCAGTCATACATCGTTGCAGAACACGGGCAATCTGCAGCCGTTGCAAAGATTCTCGGTGACATCGACTTGTTGTCTGCCGCGTTCATGACGGAAACGGCCACGGTAGCCGCTGTCAACGAAGACGATCCACAGGCCTATCTGGATGCCATCGGGCAGATACTGGCGTACCTTCATGAAGGTGATGTCTTCCAGGTGAATCTTTCCAGGCGCTGGGATATCCGCTTGCAGCAGGCAGTTGATGCGGCCACCCTGTTTACTCATCTTGCGCGACACAACCCGGCACCCTTTGCCGGCATGGCGACCTGGGGGGATGTGTCCATTATCAGTTCTTCCCCGGAGCGCCTGGTGCGTGTGCATGATGGCGTGGTGGAGACAAGGCCGATCGCCGGCACACGCCCGCGCGGCAAGGAACCTGTATCCGACAGGGCCCATTCGCAGGAGTTGCTGGTACACCCCAAGGAGCGCGCCGAGCACATCATGCTGATCGACCTGGAACGCAACGACCTTGGCAGGATATGCGTTCCGGGTTCGATAGCAGTCAATGAACTCATGGTGCTCGAGTCCTATGCACATGTGCACCATATCGTATCCAACGTACGCGGTCGCTTGCGCGAGCAGGTCACCCCGGGTGAAGTGATCCGTGCGGTTTTCCCGGGGGGCACCATTACCGGCTGTCCGAAGGTGCGTTGCATGCAAATCATCGCCGAGCTTGAACAGCAGCCACGTGGTGCCTACACCGGTTCCATGGGCTACCTCAATCGCGATGGCAGCATGGACCTGAACATACTGATCCGCAGCATGGTCTGCCGGGGACAGCAGCTGGTATTGCGCGCCGGTGCCGGCATCGTGGCCGATTCGGACGCGCAGGCCGAGCTTGAAGAAACCCGGGCCAAGGCACGCGGGCTGCTGCGTGCGCTCGGGCTGGTGGATGCATGAGCGGGGTTGTACCCACGGTGCTGGTGAATGGCAAGGTGGTTAACTGTGTGCCGAGCACCGACCGCGGGCTGCTCTATGGTGATGGCATCTTTGAAACGATCGCCGTACGCGCGGGTCGGCTGTGTTTCTGGGAGCGTCATGTGCAGCGCCTGCTAGCCGGTTGCGAGCGCCTCGGAATCGAACCGGTTGATGTTGCGCAACTGGCGCAGGAGTGCCAGTTGCTGGTTCCACATGCGCAGCAGGCAGTCATCAAGATCATCCTCACCCGCGGCAGTGGTGGCCGGGGATACCATGCGCCCGAGCCGCTACATCCGACGCGCATCATTCAATTGCACGACTGGCCAGGCTGGCCGGCGGACTGCGCCGAAGCGGGCATCTACACACGGGTTTGCCGTACTCGACTGGGGCATAATGCATCACTGGCAGGTATCAAGCATCTCAACCGTCTGGAACAGGTACTGGCACGTCGGGAATGGACAGATCCTGCCACCAGGGAGGGTCTGATGCTGGACACCGCGGGCAACGTGGTGGAAGGAACCATGAGTAATGTCTTCTTGGTGAAGGATGCAAGACTGGTGACGCCCGACCTGACGCTTTGCGGCGTTGCCGGTATTATGCGGGCACGTGTGCTGGAGCTGGCAAAACAACACTCGATCGCAACGCACACTCAACCGGTTGCGCTGGATACCTTGTGGCAGGCGGACGAGGTATTTGTCTGTAACAGCCTGATCGGTATCTGGCCCGTCATCGGGATTGATACTCAGGCATTCCCAAGGGGACCCGTCACCATGCGTTTGCAAGCGTTGCTGGCTGACGAACCCATGTCTGTGCAGATGGATAATCCTGTTTAAACGCAGCGATGAGTACACAAAATCCACAATGGAAGGGCATGCGAACATTCCTGTTTCGCCTGTTTATCATGGCGAGTCTGGTGGCGTTATCCATCGCCGCCATTACCCTGGTGCGCTTTCAGGAATTCCAGGATAGTGCGCTCGATCTGCCGGTTGAGGGCTTGATCTATCACCTGCCTGCCGGTGCCTCGCTGAACCAGCTTGCCTATGACCTGGAGGCGCGCGGGATTCTCCGCTATCCCCGTTTCCTGATACTGCTTGGCCGTCAAATGGAGGCAGCAAAGCACTTGCAGGCAGGTGAATATTCACTGGGGCAGGGGATGACGCCGCGGACCTTGCTGACGACGATGGTTGCCGGCAGGGTCATTCAACATGAGTTGACGATTATCGAAGGCATGACCTTCAGGGAGATGCTGCAGCGGGTGAATGCCAACCCGGTACTGGAACACACCTTAGTCGATCTGAGTGATGCAGAGATCATGACGGCAATCGGGCAACCGCA
>JAJDNX010000095.1 GCA_022340485.1 Gammaproteobacteria bacterium
GAAAAAGGGCGTTGTCGTTAACATCGAATCGACCGTGCACTCGATTCAGCGTGCCGTGGAAGAGGCTGAGTTAATGGCGGGTTGCCAGATCCATTCCGTTTATGCCGGCATTGCGGGTAGCCACATTCGCAGCCTGAATTCCCACGGCATCGTTGCCATCCGGGACAAGGAGGTTACGGCAGGCGATATCGAGCGAGTGATAGACGCTGCACGGGCTGTAGCGATACCTGCCGACCAGAAGATACTGCACATACTCCCGCAAGAGTTCGTAATTGATAACCAGGGCGGTATTCGCGAACCGGTGGGTATGTCTGGTGTGCGCCTGGAAGCCAAAGTGCATATGGTCACGGGTGCTGTCAGTGCGGCACAGAACATCATCAAGTGTGTGCGCCGCTGCGGGCTGGAAGTCGATGACATCATCCTCGAACAGCTGGCGTCCAGCTACTCGGTACTGACCGACGATGAAAAGGAACTCGGTGTTTGTATTGTTGATATCGGTGGTGGTACCACGGATATCGCGGTCTTTACCGAAGGTGCCATCCGTCATACCGCGGTCATACCGATTGCCGGCGATCAGGTGACGAATGATATTGCTGTTGCCTTGCGCACGCCGACCCAGCATGCCGAGGAGATCAAGATCAAGTACGCCTGTGCACTGACACAGATGGCAAGTGCCGAGGAGAGTATTGAAGTGCCCAGCGTTGGTGATCGTGCCACGCGTAGACTCGCACGTCATACGCTTGCTGAGGTCGTTGAGCCACGCTACGAAGAATTACTTACGTTGATACAGGCGGAGCTGCGTCGTAGCGGTTTCGAAGACCTCATCGCCGCGGGCATTGTGCTAACCGGAGGCAGCGCCAAGATCGAAGGTCTGGTTGATCTCGCAGAGGAAGTTTTTCATATGCCGGTGCGACTGGGTGTGCCCCAGTATGTGACCGGTCTTGTTGATGTCGTGCGGAATCCGATTTATGCAACGGGTGTCGGTCTTTTGTTGTTTGGCCATCACAACCGTGATCAACGGTCGGGGGATATAGGACTGGGGAAGGGCGTGCGCAGCGTATGGGAAAGGATGAAGGGCTGGTTTCACGGAAATTTCTAGGTTGTTGGTTATGACTGTAACGGTGCACATGTGTTTACAGCGGTTGGCACGAAAGCACCTTAACTGTTGTTTATTCATTGGGCTATTTTGTTGTTTCTGTTAAGGAGGAGACATCATGTTTGAACTTCTGGATTCATGTGGGCAAAGCGCGGTAATCAAGGTGATCGGGGTCGGTGGCGGTGGCGGTAATGCCGTTCAGCACATGGTAGAGGCAAATATTGACGGTGTGGAATTCATCTGTGCGAATACGGATTCACAGGCACTGAAGGGCATGTCGGCACGGATGACGCTTCAAATCGGTGCTGATATCACCAAAGGACTGGGGGCGGGTGCAAACCCGGATGTCGGGCGCCAAGCGGCACAGGAAGACCGTGACAGGATTGCTGAGGCCATCGATGGTGCGGATATGCTGTTTATCACTGCCGGCATGGGTGGTGGAACCGGTACCGGTGCAGCGCCGGTTGTCGCATCCATTGCACGCGAGTTGGGGATCCTTACCGTTGCTGTGGTAACGAAACCGTTTACCTTTGAAGGCAGCCGGCGTCTGCATGTCGCACACAACGGAATCAAGGAGCTTAGTCAGTATGTGGACTCGCTGATTACCATCCCGAATGAAAAACTGCAGTCAGTTTTGGGTAAGCAGATCAGCCTGCTGGATGCATTTCGCTCGGCTAATGATGTGTTGCTGGGTGCGGTACAGGGCATTGCCGAATTGATCACCCGCCCTGGTCTGATCAATGTGGATTTCGCGGATGTGCGTACCGTTATGGCGGAGATGGGCATGGCGATGATGGGTTCAGGGACTGCCAAGGGTGAAGACCGTGCACGGGAGGCAGCCGAAGCTGCGATAGCCAGTCCATTGCTGGAGGATATCGACCTGATGGGTGCCAATGGCATCCTCGTTAACGTAACAGCCGGCATGGATCTTGCCATTGGCGAATTCGAAGAGGTTGGCAACACAGTCAAGGAATTTGCCTCAGAGAACGCCACTGTGGTCGTCGGTACCGTGATTGACCCGGATATGCGCGATGAGCTACGTGTTACAGTGGTGGCGACCGGTTTGGGCTCGGGAGCCAAGTCAAGGTCTGCAGAGCAGCAACCGACACTGGTTCACGTTACCAAGCCCACAGATGTTGACAAAACAACCGGTGGAGTAGACCTGGATCGTCCGACCGTGTTGCGTAACAAGAACAAGGCGGCCCAGCGAGCACAGGCTGCCGGTGGCAATTCTGCGGAGGATCTGGACTACCTGGATATTCCGGCCTTCCTGCGACGTCAGGCAGACTAGATCAGAGCCTGTCAGGGTAAAGTGGGCAGGGTCCTGGCTGGCAGATACAGCCAGGACCGTGTGCAGTGCTGCCTTTCCCCACGTATTTACTATGGGGGTATATAATAGTTGTATGGTCTTGTCATTAAAGTGACGAATTTGCCCGCAAATTTACGTTGCTTCTTTGCCCAATCATGTACCTGTGCTACTATCATGTCGGCTTTCTGGTACTTGTCAGAGGAATGCGGCTGAGTTAAGAGGAACAAAGGCCATGATTCGACAACGTACTCTCAAGAATGTGATCCGCGCCACCGGCGTGGGTTTGCACACTGGCGAGAAAATATACCTGACGCTTCGACCGGCACCGGTAGATACCGGCATAGTGTTTTGTCGCGTTGACCTGGACAAGGTCGTGCAGATTCGGGCACGACCCGAAAATGTTGGCGATACCCGCTTGTCTACCACTCTAGTCAGTGGTGATGTACGAATATCAACCATTGAGCATTTGCTGTCTGCCATGGCGGGTTTGGGGATTGATAATGCCTACATTGACCTGAGTGCTGCTGAAGTTCCAATCATGGATGGCAGTGCAGGGCCATTCGTGTTCCTGATCCAGTCTGCTGGCATTGAAGAACAGAATGCACCCAAGCGCTTTATCCGGATCAAGCGCCCGGTACAGGTAGAGGATCAAGACAAGATCGCGCGGTTTGAACCCTTTGACGGGTTCAAGGTAGGATTCACGATTGAATTTGATCACCCTGTGTTCAAGTCGAACACCCAGCATTCAGAGATCGATTTCTCCACGACATCTTTTGTGAAGGAAGTCAGTCGGGCAAGGACCTTCGGGTTTATGCATGAAATCGAGCAGTTGCGGGAACGCGAACTGGCGCTTGGTGGCAGCCTTGACAATGCAGTGGTGCTGGATGAATACCGGGTATTGAATGAAGATGGTCTGCGTTATCGCGACGAGTTCGTGAAGCATAAAATTCTCGATGCGATTGGTGATCTCTACCTCCTGGGGCACAGTTTGATTGGTGCATTCAGCGGCTATAAATCCGGACATGCTTTGAACAACACGCTTCTCCGTGCCCTGATGGCAGATGAATCGGCATGGGAAGAAGTCACGTTTGCTAATGTCAATGAGGCCCCGATTTCATTTCTGCAGCCAGTACCCGTTAGCTGAGCAAGTTCCTCGATGTAACCTGATTTCCGTTGTTCCTCACGGATCAACGGGAGTATTGCCGATTGGCAAGCCGCAGTAGTGCAGTTTTCAGCCCGGCGTCCGATACAGTTTGTGCAAGCTGTTGTAGCGCGGCTGTGCTGTTTTTACTGCGTTTGGGCATGGTCTTACGGCGCTGTTCGGGAATTACCCTTTCAGGTGGACGGACCCGGATTCGAACTGTGCGTAACTTCACAGTTTGACTGATGCTGAGTTGCTTTACTAACTGAGGGGCATGGAATCGCAGACGAGCCGCCCATACCGGGGAATCTGCTGCAAGCACCAGAGTATCTTCCCGGATGGCAAGCAGACGACAGTGTGCTCTCAGTGGCTCGGGGAGTAGCTCCTGCAGCAATGTTTCCAGTGCCATCAGGTTTCTGGCCTGGAAAACGAGACGTGAATACTGGCTCCCAACGAGCAGTTTTTTGATTTGCAAGGGATTGTTCATAGGATATTTGGTTGGGTTTGCATATGAACATCATACTGTTTACAAACAAGCGCGGACAGGTCTGGAATTTTGATGTCAACCTGTTGCATGCCTCACTCACGGTAGTCTTTGGACTGGTTGTGTTACTTGCTGCTGCAGTCTATGCAGGCGTACTGCTGGGTAGTGACGAGTTGCATAATGTTGCGAACTGGCAGGATTCTGTGAGCGAACAACAGGCCGAGATAACCGAGGCAAGGTTAAGTGCACAGGCTGATATCGATGCGCTGACCTTGCGTGTCGGTCAGATGCAGGCGCAAATGCTGCGTTTGAATGCACTTGGCGGGCGGCTGGTCAGCCAGAGTGACCTCGACAAGGATGAATTCGATTTTGATGCGGTTCCTGCTGTCGGTGGCCCGGAAGACGTCATGAACAGGGAATCAGTGCCACTGGCTGACTTTCTATCCATGCTGGAGCAGCTGGAGACAGAGATGGTAGATCGTGAGCAAAAACTCTCGGTGCTAGAATCGCTGTTGATGAGCAGGAGTTTGAGTGAGCGTGTGACGCCTTCCGGTCGACCCGTGGAAGAAGGCTGGCTATCCTCCCGCTACGGCAAGCGCAACGATCCTTTCACCGGGAAACAGGACTTTCACAAGGGGCTGGATTTTGCTGGTAAAAAGGGTTCTGAAGTGATTGCCGTGGGCGATGGTGTAGTGAGCTGGGCAGGGGTGAAGTCCGGCTATGGCAAGCTGATCGAAATCAATCACGGGAATGGCTATGCTACGCGCTATGGGCATAATCAGAGCAACCTGGTAAAAATTGGTGATACGGTCAAGAAAGGCCAGCAAATAGCGCTGATGGGGTCGACCGGGCGCTCAACCGGACCGCATGTACATTTTGAAGTGCTGCACGACGGTAAAGCGGTAAATCCTTCCAAGTTTGTTGCTGAGTAACCCCTCGATTTCCCACACATTTGGGTCGCACCTTCGACGGCCCAGTCTCCACCGATAACGCTGTTTGGACCTGCTAATTTGCAGGGACTTGCGGTATCATGCCTGATCCGTTTATCACTGCTTTTTTTCAGGTACTTCATGGCACTTAATATTATCGGCAAGCTGTTCGGTAGCCGCAATGACCGTCAGCTCAAGCGCATGTCGCGGGTTGTAGCCCAAATCAATGGTATCGAGTCCGATTTCAAGGCGTTGTCTGATAAGGCGCTTATGGCGAAGTCCGACGAGTTTCGCAAACGACTGGCTGCTGGTGAGTCACTTGATGACTTGCTGCCAGAGGCATTTGCGGCCGTGCGTGAAGCCGCAAGGCGTGTTCTGGGTATGCGTCACTTTGATGTGCAACTGATTGGCGGCATGGTGCTGCATCACGGACAAATTGCTGAGATGCGCACTGGTGAGGGCAAGACACTGGTTGCGACCTTGCCGGCATATCTGAATGCGCTGACCGGTAATGGTGTGCATATCGTCACTGTTAATGATTATCTGGCGCAGCGAGATGCTGGCTGGATGGGTAAGGTGTTTGAGTTTCTGGGAATGACCACGGGCGTTACGATCTCCGGGCAGCCTTATGAAACAAAAAAAGCAGCGTATCAGGCGGATATCACCTATGGGACCAATAACGAGTTCGGCTTTGATTATTTGCGAGACAACATGGCATTTAGTGCAAATGATCGTGTTCAGCGCGGACGTAATTTTGCGATCGTTGATGAGGTGGATTCCATACTCATCGATGAGGCGCGAACACCGTTAATTATATCAGGGCCGGTTGATGAGCGTTCTGATCTTTATATAAAGATGAATGCATTGGTAGCGGATTTGAAGCCGCAGCTGGAAGAGGATGGCCCGGGTGACTATACGCTCGAGGAAAAGCACAAGCAGATCTACCTGACAGATGCCGGACACGAGCATGTGGAAGCATTATTGACGCGGAATGGTTTATTGCGTGAAGGTGAAAGCCTCTACGATGCAGCCAATCTGAATCTGATGCACCATCTGAATGCTGCAATGCGGGCAACCCTGTTGTTCCAGAAGGATGTGGACTACATCGTTCAGGACGGCAAGATTGTTATCGTGGATGAATTCACTGGCCGTACCATGCCGGGACGGCGCTGGTCTGAAGGTCTGCATCAGGCCGTTGAGGCGAAAGAAGGGGTGCCCATCCAGAATGAATCCCAGACACTGGCCTCAATCACCTTTCAGAACTATTTCAGGACCTATCAAAAACTCTCGGGCATGACGGGTACTGCGGATACCGAGGCGTTTGAATTGCAGCAGATATATGGCCTGGAAGTAGTCGTGATCCCGACCCACAATCCCATGATCAGGAATGATCTGGGAGACCTCGTATATCTAACGATGGAAGAAAAGTATGCTGCCATCATGGATGACGTGCGTGATTGTCAGAAACGTGGTCAGCCAGTACTGGTAGGAACGGCTTCTGTTGAAACTTCGGAATACCTTTCAAGTCTGTTGAAGAAGGCAGCTATCAAGCATGCCGTCCTGAATGCCAAACAGCATGAAAGGGAGGCGCATATTGTTGCACAGGCAGGACGTCCGGGAACGATTACCATTGCAACCAATATGGCAGGTCGTGGTACGGATATTGTACTAGGCGGTAACCTGCAG
The DNA here is from genome assembly GCA_022340485.1 of Gammaproteobacteria bacterium. Classification (GTDB taxonomy): domain Bacteria; phylum Pseudomonadota; class Gammaproteobacteria; order UBA9214; family UBA9214; genus UBA9214. Next base: position 6,646 of record JAJDNX010000095.1, read on the forward strand.
GTCGAAATCGAGAATCTGGAAAATCCAGATGAAACTGCGATCAAGTCACTCACTGAAGAGTGGAGTAAACGTCACAATGAGGTGATCGCGGCTGGCGGTTTGCACATTATTGGCACTGAAAGGCATGAATCCCGGCGTGTCGACAACCAGTTGCGTGGTCGTTCAGGGCGGCAGGGTGATCCAGGCTCAAGCCGATTCTATCTTTCATTACAGGATAATCTGATGCGTATCTTTGCGTCAGACCGGGTGGCCGGTCTGATGCAGAAACTGGGTATGGAGAAAGGTGAGGCTATCGAACATCCCTGGGTGTCCAAGGCTATCGAGAACGCGCAAAGAAAAGTTGAGCAGCACAACTACAACCTGCGAAAGACGCTGCTGCAGTATGACGACGTGGCAAATGATCAGCGCACGGTGGTTTATGAACAGCGTAATGAGTTAATGGAAACTGATGATATCTCGGACATCATCGATGCTGTTCGTACTGATGTGGTCACTTCCATGATCAGTCAATATATCCCTCCGGGTTCGCTCGATGAGCAGTGGGATGTGACTGGACTGGAAGAAGCGTTGCTACAGGAATATGGCCTGCAGATTCCTTTGGCGAAGTGGCTGGAAGAGGATGATGAACTGCACGAGGAAACACTGCGCGATCGGATCCTTGAAACAATGGTCGCTGCATATAAGGAGAAGGAGCAGCAGGCGGGTCCGGAAGTGCTGCGGCATTTTGAAAAGGCTGTAATGTTGCAGATACTGGATGCCGCATGGAAAGAGCACTTGGGCGCGATGGATTATCTGAGGCAAGGCATCGGATTGCGTGGCTACGGCCAGAAAGATCCAAAGCAGGAATACAAGAAGGAAGGATTTGCCATGTTTCAGGACATGCTTGAGCGTATCAAGCATGAAGTTATTGCTGTGCTGACGAAAGTACAGGTGCGCGCCGAGGCGGATGTCGAGGCTGTTGAGCAACAGCGGCGCAGTCAGTCACAGGTCAAGTACCAGCATGACCAGGCGAGCTCCATGGGCGAGTCTCCGGAGATGGCTGACAGAGATGAACAAAAACCGTTGCCATTTACCCGGGATGGCAGGAAGATCGGCCGTAACGAGCCGTGTCCCTGTGGTTCTGGCAAGAAATACAAGCAATGTCATGGCAGGTTGGCTTGAGTAACACCTTGCCAGACATGCATCCTGTCATCGGCTTTCGTCTGGGAACCACGTCTGCCGGAATTAAAACCACAGGTCGTCCTGATCTGGTTGTGATGGCAATGGCTGCTGGTTCGACCACGGCGGCTGTCTTTACACAGAACGCCTTTTGTGCGGCACCGGTCATTGTTGCACGCGAGCATCTCGGGCAGCAGCAGCCTGCCTATCTGCTGGTCAATACAGGTAATGCCAATGCCGGTACCGGTAAGGCGGGTGTGCGGGATGCGAGGCAGTGTTGTGCAGCCCTGGCTGACTACTGTGGCTGTTCTGTGCAGTCAGTTTTACCCTTTTCGACCGGTGTGATAGGCGAGCCCTTGCCGCTTGAGAAAATCCTTTCTAGCCTGCCGTTTGCGTTAGAGAAGCTGGATGAGCATGGCTGGGAAGCAGCGGCAACCGGTATTCTAACCACTGACACAGTACCAAAAGGTGCCTCAAAGAAGATACACCTGGACGGACATACTGTCACAATAACGGGTATTGCCAAGGGTTCTGGCATGATTCGCCCGGATATGGCGACGATGCTTGCTTTTATCGCAACGGATGCGGCAATTGAATATGACGTCTTGCATGAGTGTTTGCGGGCTGCAGTGGAAAGATCCTTCAATCGAATCACCGTCGATGGTGACACCTCAACCAATGATGCCTGTGTTCTGGTTGCTACCGGCAAGAGTCTGGCGCCTGTTCTCGAAAGGGATGGTGTGAACCATGAACTGTTCTGCGCAGCTTTGACCGACGTCTGTACGCAACTGGCGCAGGCAATTGTCAAAGATGGCGAAGGGGCGACGCGCTTTGTAACTGTTGCGGTTGACAATGGTAGAAATACCAGGGAATGCCTTGACGTTGCATATACGATTGCCCATTCACCACTGGTGAAAACTGCATTGTTTGCCGGTGACCCGAACTGGGGAAGGATACTGGCTGCGGTTGGCCGTTCCGGCATAACCGGACTGGATCTGGATAATGTCCAGATCTATCTTGATGATGTCTGTATTGTTCGTGATGGTGGGCGTGCTCCCGAGTACAGCGAGGCAGCTGGACAGCAAGTAATGGACAAGCAAGAAATCACCATAAGGGTCGTCCTTAATCAGGGTGTTTGTACCGAATCGGTATGGACCTGTGACCTGTCCTATGATTACGTCAAAATCAACGCTGAGTATCGAAGCTGATACAAAGACAAACCTTTCATGGCAGAATTCCGTTCTCAATTCGG
>JAJDNX010000131.1 GCA_022340485.1 Gammaproteobacteria bacterium
CCTGCCTGCTCTATGGTCTTGGTAAAGACTGCGGACCGTGGCAACTCGTCAATCTGTAGGGAAGCCCCCTTTGACGCATCAGCGCCATCTGCCTCCAGCAAGTGGCCGAGGTCGGCCAGCAAGCCGTCGGAGATATCGATGACAGCACTGGCATAATCACGTAACACCAGCCCGATGTCGATACGGGGCTCCGGATAATCGAGTCGTTGTCTCAGTACCTTGTCCGCCTGGTCACCGAGCTGCAGGGCAAGCCCTGCATCGCCCAGAGTTCCCGTCACGTAAATACGGTCACCGGGTTGTGCTCCCTGTCTCCGCAGAGCGCGTCCCCGTGGGACAAACCCGTGAGCCTGCACGGTCACCGACAGTGTCCCGCGCGTGGTATCACCGCCAACCAGCTGTATGCCGTAGCGATCAGCGAGACGAAAGAAGGCCCGTGAAAAACTCTCAAGCCATACGGGGTCGCTGTCAGGCAGCGTCAGGGACAGGGTTGCCCAGGCCGGGGTGGCACCCATCGCGGCAAGATCACTCAAATTCACGGCCAGCGACTTATGCCCGATAGCCGCTGCCGCTGTGGACAGGGGAAAATGTATGCCGGCAACCAGGGTATCCATGCACACCACCAGCTCACTGCCAGCCGGCACCTGCAGCAAGGCCGCATCATCACCGATGCCGGCAATCACATCATCCCGTTGTGGCTGTTGCCGCCTGAAATAGCGGCGGATGATCTCGAATTCGGTCGCAGACATTCCTGCTTACTGACGTGCAGGTTGCTTGCCCGCCTTGCTGCACTCAGCCGCACGCAATGTGTGCGCGGCCTTGTCCAGGACACCGTTCACATAGGCATGGCCCTGCTCGGCGCCAAACTTTTTGGTGAGCTGCACGGCTTCATTGATGGTGACCCGGTAGGGGATATCGGGACGAAAGAGCAGCTCATAGACAGCCAGCCGCAGCACGGCACGTTCTACCGGATCCAGCTGTTCGATCGGTCGATCGAGATATATCGAGATATTTTCGTCTATTATATCAACATTTTCAGGCAACTTGCTAAGTAACTCAATGAAGTATTTCTGGTCCGTCCTGGAAAAATCCTCGGCCTCCAGGAACTGGCGGCGAATCATCGGCAGGTCCGTACCGGAGAGGTCCCACTGGTACAGGGCCTGCATGGCATAACGCCGGGCACGGGCACGCTCATGTGCAGAAAAATTCATTACAGCCGGGGTTCCCACTAGCCTTCGAGACCGCGCAACAGGTTGATCATCTCGATGGTCGACATGGCCGCCTCGGCGCCCTTGTTCCCGGCCTTGGTGCCCGCACGTTCTATTGCCTGCTCGATGGAGTCAACAGTCAGCACACCGAAGGCAATCGGAATGTCATATTTCAGGGAAACGCTAGCAAGTCCCTTAGTACATTCACCGGCAACGTACTCAAAATGCGGGGTGCCACCGCGAATCACCGCCCCGAGTGCAATGATGGCATCGAAACGTTTTGCTGCCGCTAACCGTTGTGCAGCAATCGGCATTTCGTAGGCACCGGGTACGCGCACAATCTGCAGGTCGCGTTCATCGGCACCGTGTCGTTTCAAGGTATCCAGCGCCCCTGCCAGCAGACTCTCCACTACGAAACTGTTGAAACGCGAGACCAGCAAGGCAATACGCGCATCACGCACCACCAGTTCACCTGCTACTGTCGTTATGTCACTCATGTGTACATTCCTTGATAATATTTGCTCGAAAGCGCCTCAATTCCGGCATCAAGAGCGGCGTGGCTCTACCCTGCAATGGCTAGCCACCCGGAAAACCCCGAAACACATTGTGTTGTAGTCCGTAAAGCGCATTACGACACATACTCGACCACTTCAAGACCAAACCCCGCGATACCGTGTACGATCTTCGGGGCACTCAGTACCCGCATCTTCCGCACCCCCAGATCAGCGATGATTTGTGCGCCAACACCGTAGGTACGCAGCTCGGTGGGCTTGCCGGGAATCTCCCCTGATGGTGGCTGTTGCGGCATATGATACGCCCTAATCTGGGCCAGCAGCGCATCCGCCGACTCGCTCGGACGTAAAATAACCACCACACCGTGACCCTCCTGTGCTACCCGCTGCAGTGCCTGACGCAAGGGCCAGTGCTCACCTTCCAGCTTGATGTCCACCAGGTCACTGAGTGTATTTTGCAGTTGTACACGTACCAGGGTCGGCTCCTCCGGCCGGATCTCGCCCATTACCAGCGCCAGGTGGATGGCGCCGTCAATGGAGTCAAGATAGGCATGCAGCCTGAAATTACCGTGTTCGGTCGCCAGCTCGGTTTCGGCAACAGGTTCTACCGTCTTTTCGTTCTCAATGCGGTAGCGGATCAGGTCCTCGATCGTACCGATCTTGAGATGATGCTTTTTTGCATAGATCTCGAGGTCCGGGCGCCGCGCCATGCTGCCATCCTGCTTGAGGATTTCGACAATCACCGACGCCGCTTCCAGTCCCGCGAGACGGGCGAGGTCACAACCGGCTTCTGTATGCCCAGCACGCGTCAGCACCCCACCCGGCTGCGCCATGAGCGGGAAGATATGCCCCGGTTGCACAATATCTGCAGGCCGTGCATCCGCAGCAACCGCCGCCTGAATGGTACGTGCCCGATCCTGTGCAGAGATGCCGGTAGTGACACCTGTCGCCGCCTCGATGGAGAGGGTGAAATTGGTCGAATGCAGGGAGGTATTGCTCCGCACCATCAACGGCAGCGCCAGCTGTTCACAACGATCGCGGGTCAGCGTCAGGCAGATCAGGCCACGGCCATGGCTGGCCATGAAATTAATATCCTCGGGACGAACGTGGCTGGCAGCCATCAACAGGTCACCCTCGTTTTCACGATCTTCATCATCCATGAGGATCACCATACGCCCGGCACGAATATCCTCGATGATTTCTTCTGTAGTGTTAAACGACATGGTAATCGTTGTGCCCGTTGTATAGTGACTGTGTATACCCTGATGCAACCCCGTGCGGTTGACTCCCTCTCCCCGCGGGAGAGGACCGGTGAGCGGGAATAAAACACCCTCGTTGTTTACTATTATATCCCCTCATTCTGGCCGCCCCCCCCGAGCAGAGGTGGCTGCTCTCTTGCGGCAGCGGGAGATCGCCCATACCCGGCTATCATACGCTGTTCACTTCGCCGGAAATCCACAGGATTCGAGCAGTGCACGGGTAATTCCCCCTGCAGCGCCCGACTGTGCTGCCGCATCACCCAGCAACAGGCGTTCCAGGTAACGCGCCACCAGGTCCACTTCCAGGTTGACCTGGCGCCCTGCCCGGTACTCATGCAGGGTGGTCGCGGTGAGGGTGTGCGGCACGATATTCAACTCAAAAACCGCGCCGTCCACCGCATTCACCGTCAGGCTGACGCCGTCGACACAGATTGAACCCTTCACGGCGATATAACGGGCAAGTTGCGCCGGTGCCTGTACCGTGAACTGTACGGAGCGGCTGTCCTCCTTGCGGGCAGTGATCGTGCCAATACCGTCCACATGGCCGCTGACCAGGTGACCACCGAGTCGTGTTTCCAGTGTCAGTGCCTTTTCCAGGTTCACTGCAGCCTTGACAGACAGTGAGCCAAGCATGGTACGTCGCAGGGTTTCGCCGGAGACATCGGCAGAAAAACCGCTGGCCGTTTTTCCCACCACGGTCAGGCATACCCCACTGACCGCAATGCTGTCCCCGAGATTCACATCCGTCATCGGCAAGGTGCCGGCGTCGATCACCAGTCGCACATCGCCGTCACGTCGTTGCAACGCCGCTATGCTGCCGATGGCCTGTATGATTCCGGTAAACATGAACGCCTCTCACACCCTCTCTCTACACTTGCAATCGCGCCTATCACCGCGATGCATAGAAGAAAAACAACTACAGCAGCAAACCGCTGCCACACGATTTAGCCACGCACCACCGTGGCACTGATCCGCCAGTCAGCCCCTACTGCTCGCAGGTCACTGACTGACAACTGCACCCTTTGCTTCATGGTCGCCAGCCCCGGTAGCGCAAACAAACCACGCCCCCCATCGCCCATCAGGTGGGGCGCCATGTAGAGAACCAGTTCATCGATGAGATCGGCCTGCAGCAGTGCTCCACACAGGGTCGCACCGGCTTCAAGGTGGATTTCATTCATCCCCACCGTCCCCAGATAGTGCAGTACTGCCGGCAAATCCAGGTGTTCACCCTGTAGTGGCAGGGTGACGACTTCAACACCATCCCGTAGCAAGCGGGCCTTCTTTGCAGCCTCCGTCACTGTCGTCAACAGCACGGTCTTACCGGGCATGCCCAGCAGCCTTGCATTCGACGGTGTGCGCAGGCGGCTGTCCAGAATGACACGCAGCGGCTGTCGAATGGCACCCAGCGCTCCCTCCTCGGGACGTGCCGTCAGTGACGGATCATCGGTCAGTACGGTTTCTATGCCGGTCATGATCGCGGAGCTACGCGCCCGCAGGCGATGCACATCGCGACGCGCGGCTGCACCGGTGATCCAGCGGCTTTCGCCACTGGACATGGCAGTACGGCCATCAATACTCATCGCCAGCTTGCAGCGAACCCAGGGGCGTCCTTGGCGCATCCGCATGACAAATCCGGCGTTCAGCTGTTCCGATTCCGCGGCCAGCACACCAGTGCGGGTTTCGATCCCCGCCTGTTGCAATGCCGCGAGCCCCTTCCCGGCGACCAGTGGATTCGGGTCATCCATGGCAACCACTACCTGCGTGACACCGGCTGCAATCAACGCCTCGGTACAAGGTGGAGTACGGCCATGGTGACAACAGGGTTCCAGTGTCACATAGGCGGTGGCGCCGGCGGCCTGTGCACCGGCCTGTTGCAGTGCATGGATCTCGGCATGCGGCCCACCGGCACGCTCATGCCAGCCCTCCCCGACAATCTCACCCGCCTTGACCAGCACGCAGCCGACACGCGGGTTTGGATCCGTTGTGTACAGACCGCGTTCAGCCAGACGCAGGGCGCGAGCCATATACAGGTGATCGGTGGCAGGTGTCATGTTCAAGGTGCGGGAAGGCAACAGCAACGGGCCGTAAACAGGCTACGGCCGGCTATCCCTTCGGTAGATCACTGGAGGTATTGATAGCACCCGTCTCGCTAGTCATCCGGCAGCAACGAAATCTGGTTCCTGGCATCTTCCGCCGTCGGTTCCTTTTCGAGTCGTTCGATTTCTTCACGAAACTCGTTCACGTCTTCAAAACTGCGGTACACCGAGGCAAAGCGCACAAAGGCCACCTGATCCAGCTGGCGCAATTCATTCACCACCCACTCGCCCAATTGCCGGGAGGCGATTTCACGTTCGCCGCTGGCACGCAGGCGTTGCTGTATACGCATAATCGCCGCATCGACACGTTCGGACTCCACCGGGCGTTTCTCCAGCGCGCGCATCATGCCGGCAGCAAGTTTGCCTTCATCAAAGGGCTCACGTGCACCACTGCCCTTGATAATACGCGGCATTACCAGTTCGGGTGATTCAAAGGTAGTAAAGCGTTCACCACAATCCAGACATTCACGCCGGCGCCGCACCTGCGCCCCCTCGCTGGCAAGCCGCGAATCGATGACCTTGGTGTCCTGTTTTCCGCAAAAGGGACAATACATGGCGTTGCTTCAGTTCGGGTTAACGTGGCGCATAGACTGGGAAACGCCTGCACAGATCAAGCACCTTGCTGCGTACGCTCGCAATGGTGTCGGTATTTTCTACGTCGTCCATCACGTCACACATCCAGCCGGCAAGCTCACGCGCCTCGGCCTCACCACAGCCCCGGGTCGTGATTGCCGGGGTACCGACGCGGATACCGCTGGTGACAAAGGGTGATTGCGGATCATTCGGCACGGCATTTTTGTTGACAGTAATATTGGCCGCATCCAGTGCCGCATCCGCCTGCTTCCCGGTAATGCCCTTATCGATCAGATCAACCAGGAACAGGTGGTCGTCGGTGCCACCGGAAACCACCTTATAGCCACGCTGCAGCATCACCGCCACCATGGCACGCGCATTATCCAGCACCTGCTGCTGGTAAGCCCGGAAGGATGGCTCCATTGCCTCTTTCAGGGCAACCGCCTTGGCCGCAATCACGTGCATCAGGGGACCACCCTGGATACCGGGAAAGATCATCGAGTTGAGTTTCTTTTCAACCTCCGGATTGGCGCGCGCCAGGATCAGGCCACCACGCGGACCGCGCAGCGTTTTATGCGTGGTAGTGGTCGTGACATCGGCAATATTCACCGGACTCGGGTAAATACCGGCAGCAACCAGTCCCGCCACATGCGCCATATCAACCAGCAGCCAGGCACCAACACTGTCAGCAATGTCGCGGAAGCGTTGCCAGTCAGCCTGTAAGGAGTATGCCGAAAAGCCGGCTACCACCATCTTCGGCTGATGTGCTTTTGCCAGCACCTCCACCTGATCGTAATCGATGGCACCGGTTGTGGCATCCAGACCGTACTGGATGGCATTGTAGATCTTGCCTGAAAAGTTGACCTTTGAGCCGTGGGTCAAATGACCTCCGGCATCCAGACTCATGCCAAGGATGGTGTCACCCGGTTGCAGCAGTGCCATGTAGACCGCCGCATTGGCCTGTGAGCCGGAATGCGGCTGCACATTGGCATAATCCGCGTGGAACAAGGCCTTTGCCCGATCGATGGCGAGTTGCTCGGCGACATCCACGTACTCGCACCCGCCATAATAACGCTTGCCGGGATAACCCTCGGCATATTTGTTCGTCAGCACCGACCCCTGCGCCTCCAACACCCTCGGGCTGGCATAGTTTTCGGATGCGATCAGCTCAATGTGATCTTCCTGCCGCTGGCGTTCCCCCTGCAGCGCACTCCAGAGTTCCTCGTCATAACCGGCGATCTGCATATCTTTATCAAACATTTCGGATAACCTTATGATGTGGAGATAGAAATGTCCCGATGACGGGAAGCGCTAGATAATAGCCCATCTGCCAGGGGCATGCGAACAGAATCCGACTGATTTCCCCTGCCGTGGGAGAGGATTCAATCCGACATCAGGACCTCTACAACCCCCGTCCAGGCCAGCGCCAGATTACGGCGGTTATAGCCACCACCACCCATGGCCAGCAGATGTCCCTGGCAGTGCCGCCTGGCGAGTTGCAGCAAGCGCCGGGTGGCATGGCGGTGTGCCGCCGGACTGTAACGCAGGTCCGTGATGGGATCACCGGCAATGCTGTCCGCACCACACTGAAACAGGATAAACTGCGGCCTAGCGTCATCAACAAAGGCCTCAACCCGTTCCCAGGCCTTGAAGAACGCATCATCGTCGGCCCCCGGTGGCATGGGTACATTTAGCTTGGTGCCACGTGCTGCTCCCCTGCCGGTCTCCTCTGCCATGCCACTGCCAGGATAAAGATAGCGGCCGTCCTCATGCAGGTCGGCAAAGAACAGTTCGGGGTCCTCTTCGAAACTGTAGAACACCCCATCGCCGTGGTGCGCATCGATATCAACATAGGCGATACGTTGCAAGTGGTGTTGCCTGCGCAATGTCTCAATGGCAATTCCACAATCGTTGAAGACGCAAAACCCGGCGGCCCTGTCACGGCGTGCATGGTGTAACCCGGCAACCGGAACGAAGGCCTGCCGGCAGGCCCCGGTGAGGATGCGTTCAATCGCATCCAGCACGCTGCCAACCACATAGCAGGCCGATTCATAGATTCCGGGGAACGCCGGCGTATCGCCATTATCCAGGTAGCCTACCCCGGTCGCAGACTGGCCGATGACACGTTCAACATACGCCGGGGTGTGAAAGCGCTCGACCAGCATCCGCGCAGCAGACACCGGTATACATTGCTGCACCTGCCGATCCAGTCCAACGGCACACGCCTGTTGCCAGAAGGCATCCAGTCGGTCGGGGCCGAAGGGATGTCCCTCACCGAAACCATAGCGGGCAAGATCATCGCCTACATAGACACAGGGTGCAGCCGGCCCATCCATGCTAGTGTCTTTATTTTTTACATTCATAATATTAAGTAATCTTCTTGATCTTTAACATCATAAATACCCCCTGCACGAGCAGCACCATCGAGGCCAATCGGATGCCAATGCTGCCCTGCAGTTTGCCCCCCGGATAACGACGCCTATAATGTGCCTCCTCAGTCTCAACCCGGGTACACAATGCCATGGCGCAGTACGTATATACCATGAACCAGGTGGGCAAGGTTGTTCCACCCAAACGCAGAATTCTTGACAATATCTCCCTGTCTTTCTTCCCCGGCGCCAAGATTGGTGTGCTTGGCCTGAATGGTTCCGGAAAATCCACCCTGCTGCGCATCATGGCCGGTGTGGACAAGGACATTGAAGGCGAGGCCCGCGCGCAGCCTGGTATCAATATCGGCTACCTGCCACAGGAGCCGGCGCTGGACGCAAACAAGGATGTACGTGGAAATATTGAAGACGGGCTGGGCGAAGTCAAGACCCTGCTCGACCGCTTCAATGAGATCAGCGACCGCTTTGCCGAACCCATGAGCGATGAGGAAATGAATGCCCTGCTCGAAGAACAGGGCAAGCTGCAGGACGCCATCGACTCACTCGGCGGTTGGGAAATGGACCGCAAGCTGGAAATTGCCGCCGATGCACTGCGCCTGCCACCGTGGGATGCCAGCGTCAGCACCCTCTCCGGCGGAGAACGCCGTCGGGTGGCGCTGTGCAAACTGTTACTCAGCAATCCCGACATGTTGTTGCTGGATGAGCCAACCAATCACCTAGATGCCGAGAGCGTCGCCTGGCTGGAGCGTTTCCTGGTCGAGTTCCCCGGCACGGTCGTCGCAGTCACCCATGACCGCTATTTCCTCGATAACGCCGCCGGCTGGATCCTGGAGCTAGACCGCGGCCGCGGCATTCCCTGGGAAGGTAACTACTCCTCGTGGCTGGAGCAAAAGGAGCAGCGCCTCGCCACCGAGGAAAAACAGGCCTCCGCCCGACAGAAAGCAATCAAGGCCGAACTGGAATGGGTGCGCTCTGGTGCCAAGGGCCGGCATGCCAAGAGCAAGGCACGGCTGGCGCGTTTCGAGGAGCTGGCTTCGCAGGAATCACAGCAGCGCAACGAGACCAAGCAGCTCTTCATCCCACCCGGACCAAGACTTGGTGACCTGGTCATCGAGGCCAAGCATATCAGCAAGCGCTTTGACGATACCCTGCTCTACGAGGATCTCAACTTCAGCCTGCCACGTGGCGGCATTGTCGGCATCATCGGCCCGAATGGTGCCGGCAAGACGACCCTGTTCCGCATGCTGACCGGCGCCGAGCAGCCCGATGCCGGTGAGTTGCGTATTGGCGAAACGGTCTCCATTGCCTGCGTGGACCAGAGCCGTGACAGCCTCGATGGCAGCAAGACGGTGTGGGAAGAAATTTCCGATGGCCAGGACATCATTACGGTCGGCAAGCATGAACTCAACTCCCGCACCTACGTGTCGCGATTTAATTTCTCCGGCACGGATCAACAGAAACATGTCGGCAACCTCTCCGGTGGAGAACGTAACCGTGTACACTTGGCGAAGCTTTTAAAGAGCGGTGGCAATGTGCTGTTACTGGACGAACCCACCAATGACCTCGATGTAGAGACGCTGCGTGCACTGGAAGAGGCCCTGCTGGATTTCCCGGGCTGTGCCGTGGTGATTTCACACGACCGCTGGTTCCTCGACCGTATTGCAACCCATATACTGGCGTTTGAGGGAGACAGTCAGGTAGTCTGGTTCGAAGGCAACTATGCAGACTATGAAGCCGACAAAAGGCGTCGACTGGGTGCGGATGCGGACCAGCCGCACCGGATAAAATACAAACGACTGGATAGCTGATACATGTCACAGGAAAGAACAGAAGCGCTGCACAGATTCGAGCAGAAACTGCGTGAACAGGGTGCCGACGGTTTTGCAGACGGCCCGCGCCCGTGGGAACGCTGGGATGAATCCGGCCACCAGGCGAACAACCGCATCTGGGAAGGCAGCTCCAGGCGCATTTACCCGGGAAGCAGGAGGGCACACAGCCTCGAACATCGACTGTTATCCGTGCTTGCTTTCCTCGCACTGAGCACCTTGCTGGTCGGTATTGGTGGCGTGTATTTCTCGCATACCCAAACGCAACAGCTGGCAACAACCGCGGTCCAGCCCCTCCCCTTCGCCGATCCACCACAGCCGGAAACAGCGACGGCTGAAACGGTCATGGTGGCGGCCAGTTCAAGGGCGCATGAGCTGAACGAACTGTCCGCACCCGCTGCCGGGGGCAGGTCAATGCAGCAGCAGAATCAGCCGGCCGTGGTAACCGCGACTGCAGATATCACACGCTCCCCGGAGAGCAATGCCTCCGCAGCGAATACAACCATGGCCTTGCCGCCACCACCCGCACCCGAAACCATGCTGCCAGAGGCAACCGCTGCAGCGGCTGTTGAAATCGCGGCTGCAGACATCGATCAGTCCCAACAGAGAGACGACACCTCAGCCCATTCAGCGATGGCCATGCCACCGCTACCGGCACCGGAACTGTCTTCAGCAGAGACAACGGGCACGGTTGATTCGGTTTCCATTGAAACCATCGTCACCGAAGAATCCGTCACGACCACGGTGTACACCCGCAATCCACAGCAGGCGGATGCGGAAGTCGTCGCGGCCATTGAAACAACACCGCCCCCATTCGCACAGCAGATGCTTGCATGGGAGGCACCTGACTCCACGGTCTCACCACGGCTTCCGAACGAACCGCAGCAAAGCAGCAAAGCTGCCGCTGAAGCCTCCGCGGCAAACCTTGAGCGACTCCCGACACCCCCCCCGACAGCACTCGAAGCAGCCGCGGAGACGCAAGCAGATCGCCCGACCGCCGAACAGGCCGAAGTCACCACGACGATCGCAGTGGCTGACAGCAACAGCGAGGGGACCACACCAGAGTCACCGGCAGAACTCGAAGTCGACGTCACTGAGGGACAACACGCTGCCCTGCCAGACACCCCCGCCGCTGCAGAAGCCGAAGTCGCCCCGATGATTGTCACAGCGGCGGACAGCGGCACCGAGACCACTGCCGAGGAATCGCCCGCAGATGTCGTCGCCGCGCCCCCCCCGGCAGCGGAAGTCGAATACATAACCCCGGTGGAGACGGTTGCAAAAACCGGTAACTGGGTCATCAACCTCGCCTCCTATACCCGCGAGTCAACGGCCAACCGGAAACTGGCACTGTTTCAGCAACAGGGTGTCGATGCGGAGGTCTTTGCAGTAGAAATTAATGGCAAACCCATGTACCGCATCCGGCTTGCCGGCTTTCAGAGCCGTCGTGCCGCACAGGCAGAGGTCAAGCCAGTGGAGCAGCTACTGGGCCTGGAAGGTGTCTGGGTGTCAAAGCGCTAATCGTGGTGGCTGGTGCAAGCCGACAAACAGCCGCTAGCCAACCCATACACGCGCATTGCGGAACATACGCATCCAGGGACCGTCCTCTCCCCACTCGTCCGGGTGCCAGGAGTTGGAGACCGCACGGAACACCCGTTCCGGGTGCGGCATCATGATGGTGACCCGGCCATCGACCGTCGTCAGGCCGGTGATACCCAGCGGTGAACCATTCGGATTCTGCGGATACCTTGTGGCCACGGCACCACCGGCCTCGACATAACGAGCGGCAACCAGGCCACTGTTCATCACATCAGACGCCGCAGCATCACCGGAAAATTCTGCGCGACCCTCTCCATGCGCGACGGCAATGGGCAACACCGAGCCCTGCATGTCCGTGAAAAACAGCGCAGGTGACGGCATTATCTCCAGTTGCGAGTAGCGCGCCTCGAACTGTTCGGACTCATTACGCACAAAACGTGGCCAGTGATCCGCACCCGGAATCAGTTCTTTCAGGGTGGACAGCATCTGGCAGCCATTGCAGACGCCCAGTGCAAAACTGTCCTGGCGCTCAAAGAAGGCCTCGAACATATCGCGCAATTTGCTGTGAAACAGTATTGACTTGGCCCAGCCCTGACCGGCCCCCAGCACGTCACCATAGGAAAACCCGCCACAGGCTGCCATCCCGCTGAAGCCATCCAGTGATTGCCGACCCGACAGCAGGTCACTCATGTGGACATCAACCGCTTCAAAACCGGCGCGATGGAAAGCGGCCGCCATTTCAACCTGGCCATTGACACCCTGCTCCCGGAGTATCGCCACCCGCGGACGCACGCCGGTTGCGATCATGGGTGCGGCCACATCCTCATTGATATCGAAGCACGGTTGTGGGCGGATACCCGGGTTATTCGCATCCAGCAAGCCATCATATTCTTCACGGGCACAGACGGGGTTATCACGCAGGGCCTGCATGCGGTAGCTGGTCTCGGACCAGGCACGCTGCAAGTCGATGCGAGTTTCGCACAGCAGGGTCTGCCCGTTGACAGCAAACGTTAGCCGGTCATCCTTTGCCAGGGTACCGATCCGCTGCGCTGCATTTTCCAGGCCCGCTGCCTCCAGTTCCGCAATCACGGCCGCGGTATCCGTACGTCGCACCTGGATCACGGCCCCCAGTTCCTCTGCAAACAGCGCGGCAATTGGATCGGCTGCCTGCAGCTGGATGGACACGCCAGTGTGGGCAGCAAAACACATCTCGCAAATACAGGCGAACAGGCCGCCATCGGAGCGGTCATGATACGCCAGCAGCTTTCCGGACGCGTTCAGTGACTGAATGACTATAAAGAAGGCCTGCAGCAATGACGGCTCATCCAGGTCCGGCGGCACGGAACCGAGCTGTTTATATACCTGCGCCAGCGCAGAGCCGGCGAGGCGGTTGTTACCCAGGCCGAGGTCCAGCAGTATCAGGTCGGTATCCCCGGCATCGGTTCTCAATTGCGGTGTCAGCGTCTTCCGGACATCACACACCGGTGCAAACGCGGAAATAATCAATGACAGCGGCGCAGTGACCGAACGCTCCTCCCCCGCTTCCGTCCAGACGGATTTCATGGACAAGGAGTCCTTGCCCACAGGAATGGCAACACCCAGCGCCGGGCAGAGCTGTTCGCCAACGGCCCTGACAGTTTCATACAGGCGTGCATCTTCGCCGGGGTGGCCGGCCGGTGCCATCCAGTTTGCCGACAGCACGATGTTGCCCAGCGCCTCGATGCGGCTGGCGGCAATGTTGGTAAGCGCCTCGCCAACGGCCATGCGGCCCGACGCCGGGCCGTGCAGCAATGCGACCGGGGTGCGCTCCCCCATCGCCAGCGCCTCACCGGTGTAGCCGTGGTAATCCGAGGCGGTTACGGCCACATCGGCCACCGCCACCTGCCACGGACCCACCATCTGGTCGCGCGTCACCATCCCCGTCACCGAACGGTCACCGATCGTAATCAGGAAGCTCTTGTCCGCCACTACCGGCAGGCGCAACACTCGATAGGCGGCTTCCCGGATATCAATGTCTGTCGTTGAAAACGCCGTGAGCGTGGTCGGCAGCTGTTGCACTTCACGCAACATCCTTGGTGGCTTGCCCAGCAACAGGCTCATGGGCAGGTCAATCGGCGTGTTGTCGAAATGACTGTCGCCCAGTACCAGTTGCTGACGTTCTGTCGCCACACCCAGCAGGGCGTAGGGACAGCGTTCGCGCCGGCACAGGGCCTCAAAGTCCTGCAACCGGGCACGGTCGACCGCCAGCACATAACGTTCCTGCGACTCGTTGCACCACACCTGCATCGGCGTCATGCCCGGGTCATCATTGGGTATCGCACGCAGTTCGAAGCGCCCGCCCCGACCGCTGTCATTTACCAGTTCAGGAACGGCATTCGACAGACCACCGGCACCGACATCGTGTATCGAGATGATCGGGTTGGCTTCACCAAGCGCCCAGCAGGCATCAATGACCTCCTGTGCACGTCGCTCCATCTCGGGGTTGCCACGCTGCACCGAGGCAAAATCGAGGTCCTCGGCACTGGCACCACTGGACATCGACGAGGCCGCGCCACCACCCAGCCCGATCAGCATGGCCGGGCCACCCAGCACCACGATGGGCGTATCGGCTGGGATCCTATTCTTGTTGACGTGTTCCTGACGAATCAGGCCACAGCCACCGGCCAGCATGATGGGCTTGTGATAACCACGTATTTCGTGTCCGGCACCTGCGGGCACGCTTTCTTCAAAGGTACGGAAATACCCGCACAGGTTAGGCCGGCCGAATTCATTGTTAAACGCTGCCGCGCCCAGGGGTGCCTCGATCATGATATCCAGTGCCGAGACAATCCGCGCCGGCTTGCCATGGTCGGTTTCCCATGGCTGCTCAAAGTCCGGGATGCGCAGGTTGGACACGGAAAAACCGCACAATCCCGCCTTGGGTTTGGCACCACGGCCGGTTGCCCCTTCATCACGTATTTCACCACCGGATCCGGTGGCCGCCCCGGGAAAAGGTGAAATCGCAGTCGGGTGATTGTGTGTTTCCACCTTGACCACCAGGTGCGCAGCCTCCGGATGAGCGCTGTAGCAATGCGTGATGCTGTCCGCAAAAAAGCGCTGCACCCGGAAGCCGGTCGTCACCGCCGCATTGTCACTGTAGGCCGACAGGATGCTGCCCGGGCTGGCCTTGTAGGAGGTGCGGATCATTTCGAACAGGCTGCTCTCCTGCGGAATTCCGTCAATGGTCCAGTCGGCATTGAATATCTTGTGGCGACAGTGTTCCGAATTGGCCTGTGCAAACATCATCAGCTCGATGTCTACCGGGTTGCGACCGAGTGCAGTAAAATTCTCCATGAGGTAGTCGATCTCATCTGTCGACAAGGCCAGCCCGAGATCATCGTTGGCTGCCTGCAGCGCCGCCCGTCCACCCGCCAGCACATCGACCGTTTCATACGGCGCGGGGACGGCATGCCGGAACAGCACATCGGTATCGTTGACATCAAACA
This sequence comes from Gammaproteobacteria bacterium, assembly GCA_022340485.1. Taxonomy (GTDB): domain Bacteria; phylum Pseudomonadota; class Gammaproteobacteria; order UBA9214; family UBA9214; genus UBA9214. Next base: position 14,880 of record JAJDNX010000131.1, read on the forward strand.
GCACGGACTCGGTCATGCGATCATGCAGCAGTGGCAACAGTAGCTGCCGCTGCTGTTCGGATAACAGGGCATCACCAGCGAGGGCGAGCGTATACACAATGCCCCGCTCGACCCTGCGCACCTTGTGCAGACCGCAGTTATGAATGATGTCCGTGGCCTTGCTGGACCAGGGCGAAATGGTACCCGGGCGCGGCACCACGACCAGCACAGCCCCCGCAGGTGCATTCACCGAGCCTGCCGGACCATAGCTCAGAAGCTTTTCGAGTACCGCCTGTTCCTTCGCAGTCAGCGCCTCATCAAGTTCGGCGACATGCAGGTATTCCGCCCAAACGGCGGACAGCCGCGGCAGCTGCCTGGCAATCTGCTCGTACAGTTTCTGCAGGCGAAAATCGGACAGTGCGGGACAACCACGCAAGTGCAGCATGAGGACTCCAGGGCAGCTAACAGGTGAAGCCGGGGATGATACTGGATGGGCAGGCGCGGGACAAAATGTCGCTACCGGAAAAGCATCCCACCGGGAGGTTGTCCGCTCCAGACTCAGACAATACTGCGCCAGTCCAGTCCCGCCTCCTGCCCAGCAACACCAATCCAGCTTGTCTCACAATCCAGCACCCTTGCCAGTACCGCCTGTGCCAGCTCGGCACGATTGTTCTTGTCGCTGAGGTGGGCAGCGACCAGGTGTTGCAGGCGCGAGTAGTCCAGCTGTGACAGCAGGCTGCCGGCCTGTGCATTACTGAGATGCCCCCATGGTCCGCCAACGCGCTGCTTGAGTGACGCCGAATACGGCCCTGTCGCCAGCATGTCAGCATCGTGATTACATTCCAGTAACAGGGCATCACACGCATCCAGGCACTCGATGATGTGTGGCGTCACACGGCCGGCATCGGTCAGCACGCCAAGACGCCGCGCCTGATATTCGAATACAAACTGGCAGGGCTCCTGGGCATCGTGCGGCACGGTAAAGGGACGCACCCGCAGTGCATCGATGCTGAATTCCGCATGGCCATCAAAATACTGCAGCCGTGGAAGTTCGCTATCGCGCAATATGCGTTGCGTACCCCGGGTGATCCATACCGGCAGGTCGTATTTGCGTGCCAGCAGCGGCACCCCACGGACGTGATCACCGTGTTCGTGGGTGACCAGCAAGGCGCTCAGATCAGCCGCCGTGCGCCCCAACCGGTTCAGGCGCCGTTCGGTTTCACGGCAGGAAAATCCGCAGTCGATCATGACCAGCGTGGAACCTGCCTCCACCAGCGTGGCATTGCCGCGACTGCCACTGCCAAGGGAAGCGAAACGCATGGTATAGGGTTATACCTGTATCAGGACAGGACCCCGGGACAGAAAAACGCCAGCGGGCGCTCCGCGCAGGCGGCAGCGGCCACTGGCAGTCATTGTAATTGTTCTTCCAGCAGGGTGAGTATCCGTTTCGCTGTCGAGCTGGTATCCCGCTCTCCCTGTGAATTGTTGACAATCACATTGGTCGTAGGCCCGTCCGCCTGCAGCAGAATTTGATACTGCATACCCTCTTTGTCCTTGGACGAGGACAACAAACCGATCTTGGTAAGGAACCCTTCCTTGTTTTGATCTGCCAGCGGGTCGTTGTACTGGACATAATAGATCCCATCCGTACGGTTGCGATCATCAACGGCAAAACCAACCCGGTCCAGGGCAACGCCGGTGCGACGCCAGGCACGCGAGAAATCCTCGTTGATCACCAGCAGGTCACCCGACTCATCAGACACCAGCTGGGCGCGTACACTCTGTTCCTTCTGCTGTTCAACCATTACCGAGGCGCGCTGCTCTTCTACACCAAGAAACACGATCATGCGCTTGAGCATTTCCGCTTCCAGTTCCGGATCGGACGGACGCGGCTGCCATACCGTGGTAGGGTCGACGGCGCTCCCGGAAACAACCTCTTCCACACCCCGATGGGTCACGTAGATTTCAGTGGTACCGGGGTCGGTACCCCGCTCCAGCCGCGTGCGGTACTGGTCGCGTGTTGCAGCTGAATAGGCTGAATCAATCACCTTGCCAAGAACATTACGGATCACACCCTGAGGGATGTCTGCCCGGTTCTCGAGCCAGCCGGTCTCGAGTATGCCGACACGGGGATCTTCCTTGTTGATCAGGAAGCCTTCCTGTAACCAGAATTCCTTGACCTGTGGCCATAGCTGGTCGGGGTTCCCGGACACCACCAGCCACTGCTGGTCACCATCACGCTGCACCCGCATGTTGGCCTGATCCGGTAGCACCTCAGTGCCGCCAGCCGAAGGCAAGTCAGCCCCGTATTCGGTGTAGGTCGTTCCTGCGATATCAATCGACGCCGGTGCATCCACAATGGTGTTGGATGACAGATCCGGCGGTATCTCCAGTGCATCCGTCGGCTTGCTCTTCTTGTAATCCACCTTCTTGGCACCTGGCGCAAGGGTGTCATACATACTGCAGCCGGATATCAAAAACAGGCCGGCAAGGGCCGTTATCAAACCACGGGTTACTCCAGATAGTTGCATAGCTAATGTCCTACGGAACAATTACACCGGCTTGACTGAGAGCCTGCCGGACTATGTCGTGGTATTCATTGGCCAACGGTGTCAGCGGCAACCGTATCCCTGCCGGAATCAATCCCATTTCATGCAAGGCCCATTTTACCGGTATCGGGTTCGACTCGATAAACAGGGTACGATGCAGGATCTCCAGGCGCGCATTAATCGCAGCCGCCGTGTCACGATCACCGGCCAATGCAGCCGCACACATTTCATGCATGGCCGCCGGTGCCACATTGGCGGTTACCGATATATTACCCTGCCCGCCCAGCAGCAGCAGTTCCATCGCCGTGGCATCATCACCACTGTAGAGTTCGAAGCGATCTCCGCAGCGATCAAGGATCTCGCGCGCGCGGTTCATATCGCCGGTAGCCTCCTTGATCCCGATGATGTTGTCGATGGCGGCAAGCCGCTCCACGGTAGCCGGCAACAGGTCTACGGCGGTACGTCCGGGTACATTGTACAGAATCTGGGCGACGGGCACGGCCTCGGCCACCGCCTTGTGATGCTGGTACAGCCCCTCCTGGGTCGGTTTGTTGTAGTACGGTGTTACCAGCAGGCAGGCATCAACACCGGCCTGATAGGCACAGTGTGTCAGGTCAATGGCTTCACGGGTGGAATTGGCGCCGGTACCGGCAATCACCGGTATCCGGCCAGCCGCCATTTCCACGGTGCGACGAATCAAATGGCAGTGTTCTTCCTCGTTCAGGGTGGCAGATTCACCGGTGGTACCGACGGCGACCAGGGCATCGCTTCGATTCTCGACATGAAAGTCAATCAAGCGCTGCAGGCTGTCTTCATCGATAACGCCGCCCTCCCGCATCGGGGTAACCAGCGCTACCATACTACCCTGGAACATCACCAGTATCTCCACATCCAGATAAAGATCGACATGGTACTGGCGCCACCCCGGACTGACAAGACAATCCATAATCTGAAAGGCATTTCGACCCACAGTCACAGCAATGATGATAGACTAGCGACTACCATTGCCCACAGACACATATGTCCATGACATCTCGATAAATGAGCGAATCATCTGCCACCGTAAGCAACCAGCTGGTGCTCTCTGCACTTGGAGAAGACAAGCCCGGAATTATCAACGAATTATCACGCTGTGTGCTGAACAGTGGCTGCACCATACTGGACAGCCGCATGACCGTACTTGGCGGTAATTTTGCGCTGTTGCTGCAGGTAGGTGGCAACTGGAACAACATTGCCAAGCTGGAAACCCAGATAGCGAGCCTGGAATCAGGCCTTGGGCTGACCATTACCTCGCGACGCACCTCCATTGCGCAAGCCGACAGGGAACTGCTGCCCTATGGTGTGGACGTGGTCGCCCTGGACCAGCCAGGTATTGTGCATAACCTGGCAAGATTCCTGTCGCAGCGGCAGATCAACATCCAGGAAATGGTGACTTCCTGTTACCCGGCCGCGCACTCGGGTACGCCGATGTTTTCCGTCCACATGACCGTCGAAATCCCGGCCAGCACCCAGATCTCCACGCTGCGCGAAGACTTCATGGAACTCTGCGACCAGCTGAACCTGGATGCCGTGATCGAGCCGGTGAAGACCTGATCGCGGCCGCTGTACGCTCCTGCATGAAGTTTGCCTGGAGAGACGGCGTCGTCGATAAAGAATACCCTCAATTGGCCACGGAAGCTCACGGAAAAACACCAAAGAATAAATCCCTGACTGGAAATATTTCCATGCCATTCCGTGTACACTCGGTGGCGAGGTTATTCAGTCAGTGCCAATCCGCTCCCGGATGAACAGTCGCCAGGCCAGGAGCATATGGCCTGCGCTAATTGGTTCATTGACCACAGGAAATACACGCTTATGAGCAAGGTAACCATTGGCAAGAAGGTCCCCGATTTCAGGTTGCCAGCCACGGGCGAACAGGAAATCGCCCTGTCTGACTTCAGGGGAAAGAATGTCGTCCTGTATTTTTACCCGAAAGACAGCACCCCCGGCTGCACCACGGAAGGCCAGGACTTCCGGGACAAGATCAACACCTTCAAGCGCCGCAACACCGTGATCCTTGGTGTGTCACGAGACAGTATCAAATCGCATGAGAAATTCAGGGAAAAACAGGGGTTCCCGTTTGACCTGCTGTCAGATGCCGAGGAGAAAGTCTGCCGCTTGTTTGGGGTCATCAAGGAAAAGAACATGTATGGCCGCACAGTGATGGGCATCGAGCGCAGCACCTTCCTAATCGATGACCAGGGGGTACTGCGTCAGGAATGGCGCAAGGTTAAGGTAGCGGGTCATGTAGAAGAGGTGCTGGAGGCCGTGAAAGCCCTGTAACACCAGACCCGTAACCGGGTTTATGCCCGATCAGGCAGGGTGCCTCCTCAAGACAGCGCCGCGTGACTATGCCACTGGCGAGGCATCGTGCTCTGCCCCGGCATCAGTGCCCCGTAGCTCTTTACTTGGCCAGGCATTCAGCACGGCCTGAACCAGTGTCGCCAGCGGAATCGCAAAGAACACCCCCCAGAAGCCCCAGAGACCACCGAAAACAAGAATGGCGATAATGATTGCCACCGGGTGCAGGTCCACTACCTCGGAAAATAGCAGCGGTACCAGCAAGTAACCATCCAGTGCCTGCAGCACACCATAGGCAAACAGCAGCCAGCCCAGTTGCGGGCTCCAGCCCCACTGGAACCAGGCGATGACCGCCACCGGTACCGTCACAACGGCCGCACCGACGTAGGGAATAATCACGGAAAGACCCACCATGGTCGCCAGTAACAGTGCATAGTCCAATTCCATGAAGGTAAAGATGGCAAAGGAAACTGCACCCACGATAAAGATTTCCCAGACCTTGCCACGTACATAATTCGCGACCTGCACGTTGACCGCATGGGCGACTTCGTCAACCAGCTGGCGCTGTTTGGGCAGGCTGCTGCTGAACCAGGTGAGTATCCGGTACTTGTCCTTGAGGAAAAAAAACACCAGCACCGGGACCAGGATGCTGTAGACCACCAAGCTGATCAGCCCAAATACCGCGGGTAAAGACAGCGACAGGACACGCTGACTCATCGACGTGATCTCTGCCCTGATGGTACCAATCAGGTCACTGACCTGCGCCTCGGTAAACAGGTTGGGATATTTTTGCGGCAACTGCAGCAGGCTGTTTTGCCCCAGCGTGATGATGTTCGGTAATTCCCGGACCAGTTGCGTCACCTGGTAGGACAGACGCGGCACCAGCCATAACAGGGTAAACACCAGAAATGACATGAACAGAATGAACACCAGGGTCACGGCAGAGATACGCGGCGCACCCAGCTGGTGGGTTTTCTCGACTGCACCATCCAGCAAGTAGGCAATCACTATAGCAGCCAGCACCGGCGCCAGCATCTGACCAAAGGTCAGGATCACCATGAAGACGATAACCAGGGCCACCCCGAGAATGACCACATGCGGATCGGAAATGTATCGCTCGTACCATTCGCGCAGGATATTCATCCTATCAACCCCTGTAACCTGACTTGAACTGCTCGTAGTGTCTGCTGAATATTTCTTCCAGCTCATCAATGACCCCGGCCGGATCCGAACCCTGCATGAGGGTAGTGGCAACCAGCTCGGACGTAGCACCCAGCATATCGGCCTTGTTGAGCATGGGATAGCTTTTCGACAGGCGCTTCAGGGCGCCGACAACCGACTCCTGTGCCGGCCGCTCGATCAGAACGGGTTCCGCTAGCACCCTGGGTTCCTGCTTCACGGGGACACTGTGAGCCACGCTACGATCGGCAAGGAATGCGGCAAAGGCGAGCAAGGTCGCCTGATCAGCAGCATCCAGTTGCTGGAATAGCTCGGTTAACTGCTGTTGCGCTGAGGCCATTTGAGAATTGCTAAAGTTACCAGCGGTTGACGTGCAATCCGGTTTCACGCCACATCATTCGACACCGGTTCAGGCGGAAAGTAAAGCGCTCAGATCTGGTCCTTGTGAGACAGACAATAGGCACGCGCAAACTCCAGCAGTTCATCCATGGCACGCTGGCGGAATTTCTGCTTCTGGTGGACAAATGAGAACGGCCGCTCCATCGGGGGATCCAGTTCCAGCGCCACGAGTGTACCCAATTGTAACTCCTTGTGAATCGTCACCTCGGATACGATCGACACGCCCATTCCCGCCTCGACAGCACCCTTGATTGCTTCCGGACTACCCAGCTCCATGGCGACCCGAATATCCGCCGGCTTCAAGCCTGCATCGGTCAGATACTCCTGTATCACCTCGCGCGTGCCTGAGCCTTCTTCACGAGCAATATAGTCATGGTCGAGTAACTGCCTGAGTTTAATCTGCTTGCTACCCGCAAGGGGATGCTGAGGCGGGACAATCGCCACCAGCCGGTCATGGCGACAATTTTCTACCACCAGGTTCTTGTTCAATACCGCCGATTCCACCACACCCAGATCAATATCGTTATTCTCCACCATGGACACGATGCCTTCCGAGTTCGACACCTTCAGGTGCACGTTGACATCCGGGTACTTGTGTTTGAAGTCACCCAGCAGGGACGGCAACATGTACTCGGCGATCGTGGTACTGGCGCCAATGATCAGCACACCGCTGATTTCCCCGGTCATGTCGCGTACTGCGTTGTCCATTTTTGCATACAGCTCGAAGATCTGGTCTGCATACTCATAGACGCGCTTGCCGGCATCGGTCAGGCTGATGCGATTGTGGGTGCGATCAAACAGGCGCGTATTGAAATATTCCTCCAGCTGGCGCACCTGAAAGGTCACCGCAGGCTGGGTCATGTGCAGACTCTCAGCGGCCTTGGTAAAGCTCAACAGGCGAGCCACGGTATGAAAAACCTGTAATCTGCGATCAGCCATAATTTCCTGCCAGTAATCCCGGTTACGGGAGTAGGGTTATTTTATAAATTGTGGCGACTATAAATTAATTTTGGGGAAGACTCCATCCGCCCTGACTGTGTTTATGATGATTCATCGATCCCCGCCCTCTAGTCAAGCACAGAAGAATCCAGCAGGACCTGTTTAACAAATTGAATTTCCTGTCTATTTATATCTTCTGCCGCCACCTCAAGCGGGGCTCCTAGCTGTCTACCAATGGTGTCCGCGAGGGATAGACGACTGCAATTGCCCCGCGACTGCACTATCATCTGCCCGTCCCGCATCCTTGTGAGTACAGGAGAATCCTAATGCCCCCAGTAGCCATCCTGCCAGCCATCCTGCTTTGCCTGCTTGCTGTTGGCGCACAAGCGGAAACAGCAGAAGAAAAAGGCCTCGCCATTGCCATGGAGGCCGACCGCCGGGATAGTGGCTTCATCGATTACAGCAATCGCGTGGAAATGATACTGCGTAACAAACAGGGACAGGAAAGCACCCGCCTGATACGTTCAAAAACCCTGGAGGTAGAGGGTGACGGCGACAAGAGCCTGACAATTTTCGATGAACCCAATGACGTCAAGGGCACCGCCCTGTTGAGCTTCACCCACAAGGTAGGCCCGGACGACCAGTGGCTCTACCTGCCGGCTCTGAAACGCGTCAAGCGCATCTCCTCTGACAACAAGTCCGGTCCCTTCATGGGTAGTGAATTCGCCTATGAAGATATCAGTTCGCAGGAGGTTGAAAAGTACACCTACAAGTTTTTGCGCGATGACACCTACGATGGCATGGAGGTGTTTGTATTCGAACGCTATCCGGTTGACAAGAAATCCGGCTACACCCGCCAGGTTGTCTGGCTGGACAAGGAACACTACAAGGAACGCAAGGTTGAATTTTATGATCGCAAAGACACCCTGCTAAAGACCTTGTTGCTGACTGATTACCACCAGTACCTGGACCGATTCTGGCGTGCCCACCAGATGGACATGGAAAATCACCAGACCGGGAAAAGCACCCGGTTGATTCAGTCCAACTTCCAGTATCAAACCGGACTGAGTGATCGCGACTTCGATACCAACTCGCTGAAACGCGCACGCTAGGAACAGGCGTTTTGAAACAACGGCTCCTTGCGATTATTGGACTGTTCACACTGGTCAACGTATACGCCGGCGACTGGCGGGGTTATGTTGAGTTCGAGGGCAGCGCCTTTTTCGAGAACCCGGCCTTTGCGGAACAGAGTAACAGCGACCTGTCGATTGCCGCTCAGCCCGAGTACCTACAGGAATGGAACAACGGGAATGACATCTTCACCTTCACGCCCTTCTACCGCATAGACCAGCGCGATAACAACCGCACCCATGGTGACCTGCGAGAACTCTCCTGGATACATGCCGCAGACGACTGGGAGCTGCTGGCCGGGGTGGGCAAGGTATTCTGGGGGGTGACCGAAGCCGTGCACCTGGTCGACATCGTCAACCAGACCGACCTGGTAGAAAGCCTGGATGGCGAGGAAAAACTCGGCCAGCCAATGATCGATCTCAGCCTGATCCGGGACTGGGGGGTAGTCGACCTGTTTGTGCTGCCCTGGTTCAGAGAGCGTACCTTTCCCTCGGAAGACGGACGACCACGCTTTGCCATTCCCATCGATACGCATGATCCGATCTACGAGTCATCGGCAGAGCAGCACCATGTTGACTTCGCTGCGCGCTGGTCCAACAGCATCGGTGAATGGGATATTGGCCTGTCGTACTTTTACGGCACCAGCCGGGAACCGCGCTTTGTGATCCTGCCCTCTGCCATCGATCCCGTGGATGGCACGGTCAGCGAGGCCACCCCACTGTATGAAATCATCAACCAGATCAGTATTGATCTGCAGGCCATCTACGGCAGCTGGCTCTGGAAGCTGGAGGCCTATAACCGCGGCGGACAGGGTGACCGCTTCGCAGCGGCTGCCGGCGGGTTTGAATATACCTTCGTGGGCGTACACGAGTCCGCCATTGATGTCGGTGTCATCGCAGAGTATCTGTATGACGGACGTGATGATGAAATCGGATCCATCGTTGTTACACCCGGCACCCCCTTCTCAACCAGTCCCTTCCAGAACGACCTGGTACTGGGAACGCGACTTACCTTCAACGACATGCAAAGCACCGAGCTGCTTGCGGTCGCAATCATCGATCTCGAAGGCAACGGCCAGACCTTTTCCCTGGAAGCCAGCCGTCGTATTGGCAATGACTGGGTCCTGGCACTCGAGGGGAATGCCTTTAGCCATATCTCCGACGATACCTCGCTGGCCAGCTTCAAAAAAGACAGCAACATACGATTGATGATGACGCGTTACTTCTAGAGTATTTTCCAGGGAATGTGCCGGATTTAGAGAAAACAGCTCCAACTCCACGGAAGAACGGGAAAAGATTTCACATGTGGCTTTCAGTATTCCGTGGATTCCATCGCCAAGATTTTATCAACAGGTACAAAGTGCCAGGCGATTGCGCGCCACCTACATGCCGGCTGTTCACGGCACCACGAAGCTAGTAACGATTGCCTTGTCAGCGAGATCGGCCGTGCGCATCGCCACAGCGAGCAGATGCTCCGTCGTAGGCTTCATGAGTGCGAACTGCCAGCTGGACATTGCGTCACCGGACGGGGCATCAATGTCGATCGTCCATTGCCCATTGCTTTCCCGCAGAAAGCGGTAGTTTCTTTTCGAGTGGGCAATGCCCACACCCAGCGCCTTGCAGTAGGCCTCACGCAGGGTCCAGTAGCTAAAAAACCCTTCCAGCAAGGCTTCCCCAGCCAGGCCCTTCAGCGCCTGCTGCTCACTGGCGGCAAACAGCTTTTCTGCAACCCCGGTAAGATTTCCACGTGCAGATACCTTCTCAGCATCAATGCCACAATCCAGCTGAAGCGTCACGATACAGGCCACCAGTCCGGCCGTGTGCGTCAGATTGAACCGTAGTGACGGCGCGATATCCGGCCCGGATATTTCAGGCCGTCCGTAGGCATTGCTACTGAACTGCCAACTCGCGGGACCAACGTCAACGTAGGCCGACAGCGCGCTGCGCACCAGGGCATGCGAAACCAGATAGCGGTGCCGGTCCTCGTCGAAACGAAACTGTTGGTATCGCTCTATTTCCCGGACTGAAAGAAGCGACAGGTATTCCTGTAATTGATCCGCAGCCGTTATCTCTTCCGGCCTGGTCAGCCAAATATGTGCCTCTTGCTCCAATCGTTGCAGCAAGTGCGGTTTGTCAGTGGGAAAGGTGTTCATGAATGTGACATTGTCGCTCACTTGAGCCAGGTCAGGGTAGCAAAAGGACACCAGCAATGGCTGGAAATGCATGCAACCGGAGACCTATCCGGCATTTTCCTGAATGCGACATCATGGCGCACGTCGAACCATGGTTGCTGTAAGCCTGCCGCCATAGCATGATGGGTACATGAATGGCATGCCGGTAGAGTCCCAGGATGAAGTGGCGCGCAGGGTCCTGCGGCGACTGCTGCTGTTGCGCAATATCACGGTGCTGGGTGCCAGTGCAGGTATTTTCATAGCAAGCCACTTCTTTCATGTCGGGCTATCAATGGAGCCCCTGATGATCACCCTCTCCCTGCTGCTGGGGCTGAACCTGCTGACCTGGTTGCGACTCAAGTCCGTGTTTGTGATCAGCAATACCGAGATCTTCCTGCAGATGTTGCTGGATATCGCAGGCTTTACCAGCTTGTTTTATTTTACCGGTGGCGCCGCCAATCCCTTCATCTGGTTCTACCTGCTGCCGCTGATCATTGCCGCGACCATCCTGCCGCGGGCTTACACATGGTTCATGGCAACCCTGACGATCGCCTGTTATTCCGGTCTGTTTTTTTATCACGTACCCCTGCCTCACCAGAGCATGCATCATGACGGCGATTTCCAGGTGCATGTCTTCGGTATGTGGCTGGGCTTCGTCATAAGCGCCGGATTTGTCGCGGTCATCATCGTGGGCATGGCACACAACCTGCGCGAACGCGACCGGAAACTGGCAGATGCCCGCGAACAGGTATTGAAGAACGAGCGCCTCGTGGCCTTGGGGACACTGGCCGCCGGCGCCGCACATGAACTGGGTACGCCACTGGGGACCATGGCCATACTGATTGCAGAACTGCAAAGGGAGCATGGCGATAACTCACACAGCGGATTACATAGAAAACTCGACATCCTGAGTAAACAGATCAATCGCTGCAAGGAAGCGTTGTCTGTGTTGTCGGCAACGGCCGGTGCCGGACGCGCAGAATCCGGTCACCGCATGCCGGTCGCGGCCTATCTGGATGGAGTAATCCATGAATGGCGCACACAACATACGGAGGCAAGGCTTGTCTCCCGTATCGAGACAGGACCGGACCACGATATCATCGCCGAGCGCAGCCTCTCACAGGCATTGATCAATGTACTGAATAATGCGGCTGACGCCTCGCCCGACGACGTACGCATTGACGCCAAGTGGACCGCGACCACACTGTCGCTCGAAATCTCGGATAACGGGCCCGGACTGAGCGCCGACATCCATGAGCAGCTTGGCAAGACTCCCGTGACCACCAAGACCGGGGGGCTGGGTGTAGGCCTGTTTCTGGCACATGCTACCCTGCAGCGGCTGGGCGGCAATCTGGCGATTGAAAACAGGGATCAGGGGGGTACCATAGTACGGATTACAATCCCCTTGCTCACGGATCAAGTGTAATCATCCTGGGATGATTCCATCCTTCCTGCCGGCGCACAGCAGAGGGCATGAATAACTTCAATAGCTTGAAAAAGGCATATGCACAAGACAGAAACAAGCAGTGAAAGCCCGGCACTGCTGCTGGTCGATGACGACGAGATCTACTGTGAAGTACTGAGTGATGCCCTGACGAAACGCAACTATGCTGTTTCCATCGCACACAATCTCAGCGATGCACTGCAACTTGCTGAATGCATGGAGCCGGAATATGCGGTTGTCGACCTGCGCATTGGTAGCGAGTCCGGCCTGGAACTGGTGAAACAACTGGCGGAACTCGATGAAAACACCCGCATCGTCATATTAACGGGTTATGCCAGCGTGGCCACGGCGGTGGAGTCCATCAAGCTGGGGGCAATCCACTACCTCACCAAGCCGGCAACTGCCGATGAAATCGTTGCCGCGCTGCACCGCGATGAAGGCGACCCCTCGGTCAGCCCCGCAGAACAACCGCTATCCGTAAAACGACTAGAGTGGGAACACCTGCAGAAAGTCCTTGCCGAGCATGATGGCAATATCTCGGCCGCCGCACGCGCCTTGAAAATGCATCGTCGCACCCTGCAACGCAAACTCGCCAAGCGACCGGTCAAGGAGTAAAAAAAAGGCCATCAGTTGATGGCCTTTGTTGTGTTGCTTGAGTCAAGCTCAGAACTTGTAGGAGTAACTGAGATCAACCAGGTTCTGAAACATCTTGATCTCACCCGGCATACCAAAGGCGGTCTGATCCGAAGTGACCTTTTCTTCGAAGGCGTGCATGTAGGCAAAGTTCCACTCGCTGCGATCACTCGACCGGTAGGTGAAACCCACGGTGGCATGATTTCGGGGAGTTGCCGGTGCCAGGATATTGAAGAGCAGCTGGTCATCCGGGATCGGCTGGTCATTGTAGGAATAGCCAGCACGGAAGTTCCACTCCCTGTTGTAACGATAATCCACAGCAACCCGGTACACATTGATATTTTCCCAGCCGAACCCTAGGCCATCATCCGTACCCAGCAGGCCGCCCCCGGGAGGGATGCTCGGCCCGACGCCTGGCACAAAAACCGGGCCTGAATTGGAAATGGACTTTACGCCTTCATAGTAAATACGCTGAAAATCAAAGGACAGACTGAGATCCGTCGTAGGTTTATAGGTCAGGCCGACTGTAAAATTGGCCGGGATATCGAATTTTCCATCCTCGGCAAACAGCTCGTCATAGTCGTCAAACTCGGTCATGTAGACCTTACTGGCAACCGCTGCACCCAATGTCAGCTTGGGATGCACCTCGCCAATCCATCCGACACGCACGCCGGCACCGTACGCCCAGTCGTGACCGTTGTTGGTCAAGCCATCGGAAGGCGTCGCACTATAGGCACCACCGGTCGCCGCACAGCTGGCAGCACCGGCCGGGGCTGACTGGCCTGTTTGAGTAAAACACTGGAAATTACCGAGTCCGTAGGCACTGAACCGCTGAATACCGATCAACAAGGAAGCGCCTAATGTATGCTTCTCATGGACCTTGAAAGTTAAGGTCGGTGCGATAACGCCCTGCGCCAAATCGACACCCAGTGTATCGACATCGGTAAGCGGCACCCCAAAGTCTTTTACCGAAGTTCCCTCCGGGACAAAAGCGGCAGCAGCCGGACCCGGAGGCACGGGAGCCGGTGCAGGTGGCGAAGGAATTCCCTGGGCATAGGCTCCCACGACCGCTGCTGTCTCGTCATAGATATTCCGGTCATAGGTGGTGTTCATCCCGCCATTACCGTACATGCTGATACCCCAAGTCAGCCTGTCGTTTATCCTGCTGGTATAACCGAGGCTTGGCACAAAAAACAGGTTGCGACGACTCTTGTCTTCGACATCGAAGTTCGCACCCAAAGCCGACGTTTCCAGTTTACCGCTGCGATCACCGGGACTGAAGAAAGAGATACCCGCATCCACACGCTCTCCAACCAGACCCATACCGGCGGGATTAACGGATGCGGCAAGTGAATCCTGCGGGTTGGACGCAATGGCGCCGGCCATACCCATCGATTTGGCACCGTAACCCAGCTGGAAATATCCGGTGGTTGCCGATGCCGTGGTGGTGACTGCCAGTGTAGAAAGGATGGACGCCATACTCAGCCAGACAGATGCTCTTTTCATATCATTACCCCTCGTTTTGATATCAGGCCTTGGCGTCATCGTGCCTTTGTGGTTGTTTTTTTACAACATGAAAGTCGCCACTGGAGGCAACTGTGACAAAGGGTTAGACAAATGTCAACACAAGTGTTGTTTCTATGTCGCAGGTAAAGTAGTGTATACCCCACAGTCCGGGGGGATGCTTTTCAGATAACTTCAGAGAAAGTTACTAATGGCGACAACATCGGCATCCCGCCCGAATGCTACCCAACCAAACGAGGAGATGACCATGGCCAATGACCGCGCTGTTACACGTTGTTTACGCACCTGTGGTGTTGCTGGGTTGCTTGCAGTGTCTAGCAACACCGTGTTTGCCAGCAGTTTTGCACTGATAGAACAAAGCGTAAGCGGCATGGGAAGCGCCTACGCAATTGGCTCGGCCGGTATCGACGATGCCAGTACCATCTTTTTCAACCCGGCCACCATGACACGCCTGTCCGGGTCGAACCTCACCGGCGGCTTGCAGATCGTCAACTCAAGAACCGATTTCAAGGGTAGTGCGGAATACAATCCGAATAACGCAGCAACCGCAACACCACCACCATACGGTTTGGGGATTGCGGGATACCCAATCAGCGGCGACGCCAAAAGCAACCTTGACCTCACTGCAGGGATCCCCATGGGCGCCATCTCCCACCAGCTGAACGACAGGGTCTGGCTTGGTCTGACCATTAACGCACCCTATGGCCTGAAAACCGATTATGACGATGACTGGGTTGGACGCTATCATGCGATCAAGTCTGAACTGTACACCTACAATTTCAACCCGACCCTCGCCTTCAAAATCAATGACCATGCAACCATTGGCGTCGGTGTCAGTGCGATGTATGCCGATGGGGAGCTTACTCAAGCCGTCGATGGCGGACTGGTTTCCGCGCTGGCTGGAGCACCGATTCCAGGCTGGATACCCGGATCAAGCACCTATGACGGCAAGGCCAAGCTGACAGGCAATGACTGGGGCTTTGGCTTTAATGTCGGCTTCATGCTGGAACCCTCGGACAACACGCGACTCGGCCTGCACTATCGTTCAGGTATCGATCTCACACTGGATGGGGATTCGAAGGTATCCGGCCTGACTGGCGCGGTCTCGGCCCTCAATGGCAAGCAAGACGCCAAACTGGATATCGGCCTGCCCGATACCCTCTCGATCAGCGGCTACCATGCGATTAACTCAAAGTGGGCGTTCATGGCAGACTACACCTGGACCCAGTGGAGCCGTATCAAATCCCTGGATATAAAGCTTGAGAACGGGTCAAAGAGTGTTGCGAAATGGAATTACGATGATAGCAGCCGTTTTTCCATTGGCACAGAATACACTCAAAACAACAAGTGGAAATACCGCGCCGGTCTGGCGCTGGACCAGACCCCGGTGCCACATGACAGCGAGCGTTCACCACGTGTACCGGACGCCGATCGCACCTGGCTGTCCCTTGGCCTGACCTACACCCACTCACCCAGCCTGAGCTTTGACCTGGGTTATGCACACCTGTTCGTGGATGACCCGAAGCTGGATGACGTGTCGGACAACAACGATCCGACCCTGCAATACCCGGTTGGTTTAACCGGTTTCCATACACTCTCCGGTTCCTATGATGCCGCCGTGGACATCTTCGGCGCGCAGGTGAACTGGCGTTTTAACTAGGCCGCCACGGAACGGCAGACACAAAAAACCCCGGTTCATGGCCGGGGTTTTTTTATTCGCTCGGGAAAAGATCTGCGTTAGCCGCCCTTCTTCATCAGAAACATAAACTTGCCGTTTTCTTCAGTAGATGACATCAATTCATTGCCGGTCTGCTTGGCAAAGGCCTCGAAGTCCTTGACTGAACCGGGATCGGTTGCAATGATGCGCAACACCTTGCCAGCCTCCAGACCATTGAGCGCCTTCTTTGCACGTAGAATCGGCAATGGACAATTCAGGCCCGTTGCATCCAGTGTGTCATCAAATTCTGCCATCACAACTCTCCTTCAAATTATAGTTTGTCGTTCCAATGCCCGTGTTACCCAGGGCACCGCTACTTGCAAGATCAGGGTACACTCTAATGGTACACCTGTGAAAACTATGATACCACGCCGTTGAAAACAAGCCCCCATCCGGGGGGGTTGAAATATGGGTGGACAGACTAGATCTCAATGACAATTATTTGTCTGATCCCATGGAACAATAAGTTACACTTATAAGTACAAATGCCATCACTTGTACGACTATTTTTAGCCCTGTTGATTGTATTGCGACCAGCGACGGCCATGCCGCAATCAAACTTCGACGATTTGCCCAACCTGGGCGACGCGTCCGGAAAAATCATTTCTCCACAACAGGACAAGGCCCTGGGCGCCTATTTCATGCGTCAGATTCGCCAAGCCGGAATTATTCTAGAGGATGAGGAGGCGACCGCCTACCTGGCTGCTCTGGGCAATAAACTGACGAGTCACAGTGAGAATCCAGGCTTCAACTTTACCTTTTTCCTCGTTAATGATTCCAGCATCAACGCCTTTGCCGGTCCGGGAGGCTACATCGGTGTTAATGTCGGTCTTTTTCTGGCCTGTGAATCCGAAAGCGAACTCGCCGGCGTGATGGCGCATGAAATTGCACACATCACCCAACGCCACCTGGCCCGCGCCTTCGACTCCCAGGAAAGGATGAGCGTGCCGACGATGGCCGCCATCCTTGCCTCCATTCTTATAGGAGCCACCGCCGATGGCTCCGCCGGCGCTGCCGCACTGATGGCCACACAAGCGGCAAGTATGCAGCAGCAGATCAATTTCACGCGAGCCAACGAAAAGGAAGCCGACCGTGTTGGAATCCAGACCCTGGCAGATGCCGGCTTCGACCCCTTCGGAATGCCACTCTTCTTTGAAAGACTGCAGAAGAACTCCAAACTCTACGGCACCCGTCCGCCGGAGTTCCTGAGCACGCACCCGGTTACCCTGAACAGAATAGCGGAAGCCACCGCACGCGCGGAGGGCTACGCGAAGGTACGGCAATACACCAACCTGGATTTCCAGCTGATACAGGCAAAAATGCGCGTCGAAAACTATGAAAATCCCAAGCAGGTGCTGGCGGATGTGCAACGCTACAAGGGCAAGTCCGGTGGCAAAACAGCCGTAGAGCAATACGAATTCGCCCTTTTGCTGTCGAAAACCGAGAATTACGCGGCCGCCCTGAAGGTCATGGAAAATCTCCACAACAGCGATCCGGACCGTGTCGCCTACCGCCTGGCACTGGCCGAAATCATGACGGCTGACAAACAGTACCCGCAAGCCCTGCAACTCTATGCAGACACCCTGGAGCTGTACCCGGGCGAAATGACCGTGGTGCTGCCGTATGCAACTGCCTTGCTGTCATACGGTCAGGCGGAAGAGGCATTTACCCTGCTCACCGATATCACCAATCGCAATACAGGCAATGCACAATCCTATAAACTGCTTGCACAGGCCGCGGGCGCAACCGGACACAGCGCGCAAACACACACGGCAATGGCGCAGTATTATTTCCTCAACGGTTACACCGACCAGGCGATCGAACAGTTAAAGCTGGCCGAAAAATCTCCCACATTAAGCGCTTATCAGATAGAGCGTATCCAGGCACGCATCACGGACCTGGAGGCACAACTGGCGCTGGAGAAATCTGAAAAATTAGAATAATAACAAATACTAATGTACCCATTAAGACGCTTGACCGTCTAGATCATCAATGCTAGTTTCATTCACCGCAGGTCAATAATTAATCGGGGTTTCTTCTGTACTTACAAAATCAATCTGGAGTCAATCAATGAAAACACGCTTTCACGTCAAGCTATTGTCAACCGCATTGCTCTCGCTGTGGCTGACAGGTGGTTGCGCAGGTCAGTCCGCTAAAAGCGAGACCGCTGCCTCCAAGGCGAGTCCTGAAGCCACTGCAGCCATTGCCAACGCAAGCGATGCAATTGCCATCGCGAACAGCAATGACTGGATCTGGCGCGATACAGAATCCTTCCTGGACAAGGCCAAGGAAGCCGCTGCGGCGGGAGAGAATGCCAAGGCAATCTCGCTGGCCAATACGGCACAATTCCAGGCAGAAGCTGCTGTAGAGCAGTACAACTATGAGAAGACCCATCAGCGGGGGTTACGACGCTAGACCTGATTCGACACCCATCTCATGATATCGAAAATACGTAAACCATCAGGAGAATACACAATGCGGCAATCCGCGAAGAAATTTTTCACTGCAACGTTATCACTGGCAGCTCTGTTGGGTGCACTGACACTGCTGTCATTCCCTGCAGCAGCTGCAGAAGGCACCGGTTCCATGATCGAAAAAGGCAAGGCGGTTGCCGAAGACCGGATAAAAGGCAATTGTCTGGCATGCCACGTCATGGGGGATGGCACACTACCCGGCAATATCGGACCACCACTGATCGCCATGAAAGCACGCTTCCCCGACAAGGACAAACTCCGCGCACAGATTTGGGATGCAACCGTGGCGAACCCGGATACCATCATGATCCCCTTTGGACGTAACCGAGTGCTTACCGAAGAAGAGATTGACCAAGTTGTTGAATACGTTTACACACTCTAATTTCTCAGGAGAACAGCTCGTGACAAGCATGAAACGAAGAATATTTCTGAAAGGCACTCTGGCTACAGGCGCAGTGGGTATGGCGGTTAGCACCGGCCTGTTGACGCCACGCACCTCATTCGCTGCCTGGTCAAAGGCGGCATTTGAGGCCAAGGATGTCAGCAGCGCATTATCCTCACTCTATGGCGCTTCCGATATGACCAGCAGTGACAAAATCAGCATCAAGGCCCCGGATATCGCAGAAAACGGTGCCGTCGTTCCGGTCTCGGTAACTACCAGCATTGATGGTGCATCATCCATTAGCATTATTGCAGACCAGAATGCCACCCCGTTGACCGCTGAATTCATACTGGGCCCCGGTACCGAAGGTTACGTTTCTACCCGTATCAAAATGGGAAAAACAGCCAACGTCATTGCGGTAGTCAAGGCTGGAGACAAACTCTACAGCAGCAAGAAGGAAGTCAAGGTGACGATCGGCGGTTGCGGCGGCTAACACGGATCCGCTGAAGACAGCGTTACACATTACTTAAATAACTGGAAGCGTACCAAGAGGATTAATCATGGCAAGCATTAAAATGCGCGCAAATATTGCAGATGGCGTGACCACAATCAAGGCACTGATCAGCCATCCGATGGACACCGGGCTTGTAAAGGACAAAAAGACAGGCGAGGTTATCCCGGCTCACTACATTCAGGAAGTTGTCTGCAAGCACAAGGGAAACACCGTCCTGACCGCCAACTGGGGTCCCGCAGTTTCCAAAAACCCCTATCTGTCTTTCAAATTCAGCGGTGCTGCAGCAGGTGACACAGTAAGCCTTAGCTGGGTCGACAACAAGGGCGAGAAAGACTCGTCCGATGTGACGATTAAATAACGCTACCACTGACCTGTAGGGGAAACACTCAATGAAAAAACTCCTGATAGCAAGCATACTATTGGGCCTGCTTGGCGGCTTAGCTGTCACTGCACAGGCCACACCACAAGAAGACCTGGCGGAATTACGCGCCTACTTCAAGAACCGCTTTCCCAACACTCCCTTCAAGGATTACATCAATGGCGTTTACTCCATTGACCCTGCCTCCAGGGAAGAATGGGAAGAAATCGAGGAATTCCCTCCCTACGAGCTGAGCATCTCGAATGGTAAGGAACTCTTCGACACACCCTTTGCTAACGGCAAGTCCTACGCCGATTGCTTTGTGAACGGTGGTATAGGCATTGCGGAACGCTACCCTTTCTTCGACAGCAATTCCGGACAGGTGATTACCCTCGAGTCCGCCATCAATGCCTGTCGCGAGGCCAATGGTGAAGAACCCCTTAAATGGCAAAAAGGACCGATTGCAGATATCTCGGCTTATATGCACTACACCTCACGGGGTAATATCATCAACATCCAGGTTCCGAGTGATAACCCTGCCGCCCTCGCTGCTTATGAACGTGGCAAGAATCATTTCTATGCCAAGCGCGGGCAACTCAACATGTCCTGTGCGGATTGCCATGTATACAACTCGGGCAACAAGATCCGTGCCGACATACTGAGTCCTGAAATTGGCCATACGACGCACTTCCCGGTGTATCGTTCCTCATGGGGTGAGCTCGGTACACTGCACCGTCGCTATGACGGCTGTAACAAGCAGGTTCGCGCCAAGCCCTACCCTTCCCAGGGCGAGGAATATCGTGCACTGGAGTATTTCGATACCTACATGAGCAATGGCCTCGAGATCAATGGTCCCGGCGCACGCAAGTAATACGTCAATAGCCAAGTCATAACTGAAGCCCGGCCTGTGCCGGGCTTTTTTATGCATTAGCATGACCAGCAGCAGCTTCCTCAACAGATCCTCCGGCCACCTTCTGTACGAAGGCCAGCCGTTACCCCGATTCAGTCGGACCCCCTGTTTTTACTGCTG
>JAJDNX010000133.1 GCA_022340485.1 Gammaproteobacteria bacterium
ATCGCGATCGCTGTCATGGATCGAACTCCGCGCCCAGGGCATACACGCCGTTCAGATTGCGCAAATAGCCCTTGTAATCCATGCCGAAGCCAAACACATAACGGTCTTCAACCTGCAGGCCGACAAAATCAGCACGGACGTCGGCTGTGCGCCGTGCATGCAGCTTCTCCACCAGTACGGCGCTGTAAACCTGCTTGGCACCCGACTGCTCGCAATAGTTGATGATGTCTGCCAGTGTGTGCCCTTCATCGAGGATATCGTCCACCAGCAATACCGTGCGGTCCTGTAATTCGATTGCGGGCTCGCTCAGCCACCGCACCTCTGCACCACTGGTTTCGCCGCGATAACGGCTCGCGTGCAGATAGTCCGATTCCAGCGGGAATTGCAGTCGCGTCAGCAAATGTCCTGCCGGGATGATGCCGCCGGTGAGCACGCACAGCACAATCGGTACGGTCTCAGCGAGGGTATCGCTAATGTCCGCGGCCATTCGGTCGAGTGCCTGGTGTACCGCGCCGGCATCATGCAGGCATTCGGCGCTATCCTGAATGGCAATGACTTCAGCGTGTGTCAGCGCCATCGCTGTACCCCCACTGCAGTCCTCGAAGGCTTGTCATGAATATCACGCAACTCACAGTATTTATTAAGTAAATAAATCAAGATCAAGTTCCGGGTTTTCTTCGTAGCCCTTCACGGCGGCGACCGCCTGAGTCCAGCGAGGGTCGTGGTGCAGCGCGTTGAGGTACACGGGCTTGCGTCCGTGCATCCGCATCATGCGGGTATGTGCGACTGGATTCAGGTAATCACCCAGTGACTCGGCCACATAACCCGCCTGCTGCCGATTATTGCATACCAGCACCATGTCACAGCCTGCCTGCAGTGCGACCCTGGCACGATCGACATGATCACCGATACAGGCCGCGCCCTCCATACTCAGGTCATCACTGAAAACCAGGCCGTTAAAATTGAGTTGTTCGCGTAACACGGCCTTGATCCAGTATCCCGAAAAGCTCGCTGGCTGTTTATCAACCGCTGGATAGACGACATGCGCCATCATGATGGCGGCCAGGCCGGCGTCAATCATGCGCCTGAAAGGTAGCATGTCCCACAGCAGCATATCCTCAAACCGTCGGTCATCGACCGGCAAGGCAAGGTGCGAATCGGCTGCGACTGCACCATGGCCGGGAAAGTGCTTGCCCGTGGCCTCCATGCCGGCATCGTGCATGCCCGATTGATATGCCAGCGCCAGTTCCGCAACGACTTCCGGGCGTTTATGCAGGGCTCGGTTGCCGATGATGGTGGATACCCCGTAATCGAGATCCAGCACGGGTGCAAAACTGAGATCAATGCCGACCGCACGCAACTCGGACGCCATTAACCAGCCACTGACCCGGGCAAGGTGCCGGGCACGCTCCGCGTCTGTGTCATGTATCTTGCCAAGACAGGCCAGCGGCGGAAGATGGGTAAATTCACCCTTGAAGCGCTGTACCCGTCCGCCCTCCTGGTCGACGGCCACCAGCAGGTGCGGGCTGCGCAGGCGGTGTATGTCCTCGACGAGTGCCTTGAGCTGCCGGATGGATTCGTAATTCCGGGTAAACAGGATGATGCCCCCAATGGCCGGGTGCCGCAGCAGTGCGCGGTCTTCATCGTTTAGCTCCAGGCCATCAATGTCGGCCATCAGCGGACCCAGTGTCATCGCGTTGTTATTTCCATGGTTGTGAACCGTTGTTTCCGGACAGTCGGATATCCAGCGTGTCGCGCAGGCGGTCGCCGAGCAGGTTCACCGACAATACCACGGCGAACAGGGCCACGCCCGGTGCCAGCACCATGTGCGGCGCGACCAGCATGTAGCGCGTGCCGTCACGTATCATGGCGCCCCAGGAGGCCTCCGGTGGTTGTACGCCAAGTCCCAGAAAGGACAAGCCGGCTTCTGCAATTACCACCGCAGCAATACCGAAGGTCGCTTCAACAATCAGGGGTGCTGCCATCAGCGGCAGCAAATGCTTGCGGATAATACGCCATTTGGTGTTGCCAAGTGCCTCTGCGGCCTGTACGTGTTCCCGGTGCCGGAGTGACAACACCTGTGCACGGGACAGGCGTGCATAGCCTACCCAGCCGACGGTGGTGAGTGCAATCACCACGTTACTGATACCCGGGCCCAGCAAGCCGGCCAGGGCGATTGCGAGCAGGATACCGGGAAAGGCGAGAAACACGTCCACCACCAGCACCGCCAAGCGATCCCACCAGCCACCATGATAGGCCGTGGCAGTCCCCAGCAGTGTTCCCACCAGCAAGGACAGGCCTACCACCCAGACCGACACCAGGAACGAGGTGCGTGCCCCCACGATGAGTCGATCAAGGACGTCACGTCCGAGGTCATCATATCCGAGCCAGGCATCGTTACCGGGTGCCGAGAGGATTTCTTGCAGATGAATCACATCGGGTTGCAGTGGCAGATAGTGCGCACCCATCGACAGCAGCGCCCACAGGATCAACAGCGTGACGGGTACGCTGCCGGCCAGCCAGTAGCGCATCAGTGTCCGCTCCCGAGCCGGACGCGCGGGTCAACCCAGGCATAGGCCAGGTCTGTCAGCAGGTTCACCAGCACATAGGTCACGCTGATGAGCAGCACACAGGCCTGCACCACCGGGTAATCGCGTGACTGGATCGATTCGATGGTCAGCAGCCCGATCCCGGGCCAGGAAAAAACGGTCTCGGTAATCACAGCACCGGCTAGCAAGGCACCGAGTTGCAATCCCAGCAAGGTAATTACAGGTAACAGGGCATTCCGCAAACCGTGATGCAGGATTACCCGGTGCGGTGGCAAGCCCTTGGCCCTGGCGGTACGCATGTAATCCTCTCCCAGCACCTCCAGCATGCTGCTACGCACCATGCGCGAGAGCACGGCAACCAGTCCGGTCGCCAGTGTCAGTGCCGGCAGGATCACGGATGCAAAGCCACTGCGGCCGCTGATCGGGAACCAGCCAAGCCACAGCGAAAACACCAGGATCAGCAGCGGCCCCAGCCAGAAATTCGGTATCGATACGCCCAGCATGGAGAAGCTCATTGCCCCGGTGTCCCACCAGGTATTGCGGCGCACCGCGGCAATCACCCCGAGTGGCAGCGCCAGTGCCAGCGTGATGAGCAGGGTCGCCAGTGCCAGCAGGCCCGTCGCGGGCAGGCGTTCCAGCAGCAATTCCGTGACCGGTCTCCGGAAGTGAATCGAGATGCCGGTATCCAGGTGTAACAGCCCGTAGAGATAGTTCTGAAACTGCACCCCGATTGGCAGATTCAGTCCCAATGCCGCGCGCAGTGCCTCGCGATCTGCACTGGACGCCGATTCTCCGAGCATGATCTCGACCGGGTCACCGGGAATCATGTGGATGAGCAGAAAAACTATGCTGACAACGCCGAGGATTACCAGAAATGCGCCCAGCAGGCGCTGCAGAATGAAGGTCAGCATGCACGGATTATACGTAGGATTGATGGCACTGTGACTGAAATTCTTCCGCTTTGCCGGGTACAGCAACAGCGTTTTCGCTGGTGTGTCATCTGCCTGGGAAATATACTGGGGCGGCTATGCGAGTGTTTAACTGCCTTGTTGTCGATGGCAACTCATCCGGCTGGATGACAGTGTGCGCTTTGCTGCTCCTGCAGGTGGCCTGCACGGTAGCACCTGCATCGGCCAGTGTGATTAGCGTCACCCAGCCACAGTCAGCAGCGATTGCCTATACCGCGGACACGCTGAAGCTAATGAGCCTGAATATTGCCCATGGCCGCAAGGATGGCCTCAACCAGCTGTTCCTCAGTACCGAGACCATCCGCAAGAATATCGACGCTATCGCCACGGTACTTGCCAGCACCGGTGCGGATATTGTGGCCCTGCAGGAAGCCGACGCCCCTTCACGCTGGAGTGGCGGTTTTGACCACGTTGCCCTGCTCGCCAAGCAGGCAAACTATGCGGCCGTTGCGCATACACCGCATGCCAGCAGCTGGCTGTTTCACTACGGTACTGCCATCCTGTCGCATGCCGCCTTTACCGAGGTCCTCAACTATACCTTTGCGCCCTCCCCACCCACGCTGAACAAGGGGTTTACGCTGGCACAGATCGTCTGGCAGCCCGACGGCGACCAGCAGCCCCTGCTGCTCGACATCGTTTCTGTGCACCTGGACTTTTCTCGCAAGCAGGTCCGGGAGAACCAGATCCGCGAGATGAGACGAGTGCTTTCCGGTCGCGACAACCCGCTGGTTATCCTGGGCGATTTCAACAGTGACTGGCTGGCGGGCGAACTGCTGCTGCAATCGCTTGCCGGTGATCTTGGTCTGAAAGGCTTTCGCCCCTCTGCAAATGATCTGGGCACCTATGTATCCGACGATAAACGGCTTGACTGGATACTCATTTCGGAATCGCTGGAATTCAAAAGCTATGCAGTGCTGCCCGATGTGATTTCAGACCACAAGGCCGTTGTTGCGGAGATTATCCCGCGCAGGACGAGCCGGACGGTTGAACAGCAGACACTTCGTGCACGAATCAGCTACAGGTAAGGAGGGGGATCCAGCCAATGCCACTCTGCAGAGCGTTACCCGTAATACTCCTCGTTTCCGTGCTGGCTGCCTGTGCCACCCCCGCCGGCAAACCGGCCTACCCGCTTGAGTCAACCAAGCAACTGCTGGATGAGGCAAGTGTCAACGCGGGTAACGAGGAGTTCATCAGGCAATTGCTCGATTCAAGGAGCTGGGTGAATCACAAGCACCTGCATGAGGACCCGATCGAGATCGGGAAACGGGTCAACATCCAGGTGCAAAATGAAGAAGTCAAGATCCTCGGACCGTCACAGCAGGATTCCGTTCGCTCGCTGGCGCTGAAGTTGTGGATGATCGAGCACGCAGAGCATACGATCGACATGGTCTATTACATATTTCAATATGACCTTGTCGGGCAGGCGTTGCTGGGTGCCCTCTGCAATGCCGTCCAGCGTGGCGTTGACGTGCGCGTCATGGTGGATTCCATTGGTTCACTCGATCCATCCCATGTCCCGCTGATGGCGCTGGAGACGTGTGCGCAACAGGCCGGCAAGATGCGAACGGTTGATGGGCAGCTGACCGATTACCGGGCCCGTGTGCAGGTGGTTATCTTTAATGCCCTGACCAGCCTGTACAGCTGGTCGAATCGCCGCTCTCATGACAAGCTGCTGGTCGTTGATGGTGCATTTCCCGGCAAGGC
>JAJDNX010000156.1 GCA_022340485.1 Gammaproteobacteria bacterium
CCCTTCTACCGTCCAGGTAATGTTCATGCCGCCAATCGCGGTCTGAATGACATCCTGGATGTCACCGACGGTCAGGCCGTAGCGTGCGGCATCCTCCCGGCGGATATCGAAATCCAGGTAGTAACCACCGGCCGCCTTGTCGCCAAAGGCCGAGAGCGTCCCGGGCAGTTGCTTCACTACCTGCTCAATGTCGCTGGCCAGCTGCTCCAGCACCTCCAGATCGGGGCCGCTGACCTTGATACCGACCGGTGTCTTTATGCCGGTCGACAGCATATCGATGCGGGTCTTGATCGGCATGGTCCAGGTATTGGCCAGCCCCGGGAAACGGATCGAGCGGTCCATTTCACTCATCAGGTCCCGGGTTGATTTTCCCGGATCAGGCCATTGCTCCCTGGGCTTGAGCCTGACCGTGGTTTCCAGCATGGACAGTGGCGCCGGGTCGGTCGCGGTTTCGGCACGGCCCACCTTGCCGAATACGGACTTGACCTCGGGAAAGGTCTTCAGGATCTTGTCGGTCTGCTGCAGCAGTTCCTTCGCCTTGGTGATGGAAAGCCCCGGATAGGTTGTCGGCATATAGAGGATGTCGCCCTCGTCCAGCGGTGGCATGAACTCGCTGCCTAGTTTCATGACGGGGTAAACACTCCCGCCCAGCAGTAGCAGCGCCAGCAACAGGGTAAACCAGCGCCACTGCATGGCAAACCGCAATAGCGGTGCATGTAGCGTGTGCAACAACCGGTTCACCGGGTTTCTGCCCTCCGGCAAGACCTTGCCGCGAATGAAATACCCCATCAGCACCGGCACCAGCGTAATGGCCAGCAGTGCGGCAGCTGCCATGGCGAAGGTCTTGGTGAAGGCCAGCGGTGCGAATAGTCGCCCTTCCTGTGCCTGTAATGTGAATACGGGCAGAAAGGAGACGGTGATAATCAGCAGTGAAAAGAACAGCGCCGGCCCGACTTCCCTGGAGGCCTCGCCGATAGCATTCCAGCGTTCCTGCAGTTCGAGTGGACGCCCCTTGCTAGCGGCACTGTGCTCAAGGTGCTTGTGCGCATTCTCGATCATGACGATCGCACCGTCGACCATGGCGCCGATGGCGATGGCGATCCCGCCCAGCGACATGATATTGGCATTGATGCCCTGCCAGCGCATGATGATAAAGGCCATGAGGATGCCGATCGGCAACGACACGATCGCCACCAGCGCGGAACGGGCGTGCAGCAGAAACAGGATCGTGATCAGACTGACCACGATGGATTCCTCAATCAGTTTCTCGGTGAGATTATCGACCGCCCGTTCGATGAGACTGCCGCGATCATAGACGGTTACAATCTCAACACCCTCCGGCAACCCCTTTTTCAACTGCTCGAGTTTGTCGCGTACGCCTTCGATGGTGGCCAGGGCGTTTTCCCCGTAGCGCATCACCACCACGCCGCCGGCAACCTCACCCTCGCCGTCGAGTTCCACCAGACCGCGCCGCAACTCCGGTCCGAGGTGGACGTTGGCGACGTCTTCCAGCCGGATCGGGGTACCCCTCGCATCCACCCCGACCGCTATCAACTTGATGTCTTCAACACCCCGGAGATAACCCAGGCCACGCACCATGTATTCGGTCTCTGCCATCTCCACCAGGCGGCCACCCACGTCCTGATTGGAACGCTGGATGGCCTGCTTCACCTTCGCCAGCGAAATTTCATAGGCCAGCAGCATGTTGGGGTCTACCTCCACCTGGTACTGTTTGACGAACCCCCCCACCGAGGCAACCTCGGACACACCCTGCACCGTCTGCAGTGGGTAGCGCAGATACCAGTCCTGGATGGAACGCAGTTTGGCAAGATCATGCTGGCCACTACGATCGACCAGTGCATATTCATAGATCCAGCCAACGCCTGTCGCATCCGGTCCGAGACTGGGGGATACACCGGCAGGCAGGCGATCGCTTACATAATTGAGGTACTCCAGCACCCGCGAACGTGCCCAGTACGTGTCTGTGCCGTCTTCGAAGATGATGTAGACGAACGAAAATCCGAAGAAGGAATAGCCGCGCACCACCTTGGCGCCAGGGACTGCCAGCATGGCCGTGGTCAGCGGATAGGTCACCTGATCCTCGACGACCTGTGGCGCCTGACCGGGGTACTCGGTAAAGACAATGACCTGCACATCCGAGAGATCGGGTATCGCATCAAGGGGTATGGTTCTGAGCGCCCAGATACCTGCCGCCACGATCATCAGCGTGGCGAGTATGACCAGGATCCTGTCACGCAATGACGCGTCAATGACTGCCCTGATCATCGCCGCCTCCCTGTTTAACGGACAGGTTCTCGAGCATCTTCGCCGTCGCCTCACGCAGCTTGGACTCGGAATCGATAAGGAACTGGCTGGAAGTGACTACCGTCTCTCCCGCAGACACGCCTTTGATAACCTGCACCAGGCCCTCTGCGCTCACTCCAAGGGTGACATCACGCGGTTCGAATTTGCCGGGTTCCCGCACCACGAACACCTGATCCCGTTCACCGGAACGCAGCACAGCCTCTGCCGGTATCACGATGGCATCGACCTTGCGCTGCGCGTGGATGGTGACGTCCGCAAACATGTCCGGTTTGAGCAGCTGGTCGGGATTATCGAACTCCAGGCGGACCATGATCGTACGCGTCTTTGCTTCGGCATAGGGATAGATGTAACCGATACGTCCGGAGAATACCTTGCCCGGTATGGCCGCGAGTTTCATATCCACCGGATCACCCGCCTGTATCCAGGACACCTCGTTCTCGTAGACACTTGCAATCACCCAGACCCTGGAGAGATCAGCAATCTTGTAGAGCTCCGTTGTTGGCGTGACATACTGACCTTCACGCGCACCGATATTGATGATCACCCCGTCGAAAGGTGAATGAATATGCAGATACTTCTTGACCTTGCGCGAGCGCTCCAACTCGCGGATCTGGTGCTCCGGCACATCCAGCAGTTCGAGGCGCTCGCGTGCGCTGCTGATGAGCTGTTCCGCACCCTGGCGGATTTCCCGATACGCGCTTTCCTTAAGCAAGTCCAGGTTATTCAGGGCCAGCAGGTATTCCTGCTGACTGGTCACCAGTTGCGGGGAATAGATATTCAGCAGAATTGTGTCTTTCCCGATCTGTTCCCCGGTCTCGTCGATATACAGTTTCTCGATCCAGCCCTCGGTCTTGGGGTGCAATCGGGACAGCCGCTCCTCGTCGAAAGTGACCCGACCAACGCTGCGAATGTGCCGGCTCAGGGTTTGCTGTCTCGCTTGCGCGGTCCTGACGCCGATATTCTGTACCGTGACCGGATCGATCGTGACCGTGCCCGTGGGCTCGCCGTGAGGTCTCGCGCCATCCTTTGCATACACCGGGATATAATCCATGCCCATTTCATCCTTGGCAGGTACCGGCGAGGTGATTGCCGGATTCATGGGGTTGCGGTAGAAAAGCACCTCGGGTTCAGCGGAAGTCATTCCATTTTCAACACCCGCAGTCACGCCTTTACTCTCCAGGTAGGTTGCAACCCAGTAACCTGCGCCAGCACCCAGCAGGAGGGCAATCAGCACCCCCATCACCGTCTGCTTATTCATTGATGACCTCCTCACCCACGGCAGCGTCCAGTCGTGCCAATGCCTGGTTGGCCTCGCTCAGTGCATTCCAGTACTGTGTCTCAAGGTTGTATAGCGTTATTTGCGCATTCAGCAGATTGAGAAAATCAACCTTGCTGACCTGGTAACCGGACAGCATGGAGGCCACCGATTGGCGGGCCTGGGGGATAATCCCGGTCCTGAACAGCTGTACCTGTTCGCTGGCACGCTGGTAATCCGCGAGGGCAGAGGAAATTTCTGCCTGCACCTTGTTCCATTCATCCTGCAGTGCCTCCTGCTTTTGCAGTAGTTCACTGGTGCGTTGATCGACGGCCTTGTCCTGCTTGCGACCGGAATACAGCGGCAGGCTGATACCAAGGCGTATGCTGGCAAAATCCGCCCGTGGGCTGCCGTCGGTATTTTCACCCTCGCGAAAACCATAGGCGGCACCCAGCTTGAAGTCGGGATAGATATCGCGCTTGGCAAAATCCCGACGCGTCCGCGCAGCCTCGACCTCCAGCCGCCTTTGCTCCAGCAACGGTCTGGCGGTCTCGGCACGCCTGAATAACTGTGACTCAGGCAACAACCCGGCAAGTTCTTCATCCACCTGTTCCGGCAATTGCACTGGCAAATTGGCGGCTCGATCGAGCAGTGCATTCAGTCGAGGAACCTGCTGCTGGCGCAACCCCTGCAACCTGATTTCACTGTCAATCAGCTTGGACAGTTCGACCTGTGCCAGCAGCACGTCCTGTTGCAGCCCCTCCCCGACCCGGTACTTGGTCTGTGCAATTTGCACGAACTGTCGCAGCAGGTCCTGGTTGCGGGAAGCGATATCGAGCGCCCGATCGAGAGAATAGATCTGCCACCAGGTCTGCCTGACCTGTTGTATGAGGAGCAGTCGTGCCTCATCGACATTGCTGGCCGCTGCATCGGCATCGATTTCAGCCGCGCGCTCCTTCAACCCGAGCTTGCCGGGAAAGGGCAGGGACTGCTCGATCCCGATCTGCAGCTGGGTCATGGGTTCCTGATCGAGATCAAAGGTGTCTGTTGGCAGGTTCAAGGCACCCAGTGTGAGCATCGGGTCAGGCAATGCACCTGCCTGAGGAGGGATGGCAGACATGGCCTCGGCGCGTGCCTGCATCTCGGCAAGCCCGGGGTTGCCTTCAAT
>JAJDNX010000106.1 GCA_022340485.1 Gammaproteobacteria bacterium
TGAAAATACCGTGCAACCGGGGATTTACAGGTCGTGTGCCACACTCTCTTCAAGCTGTTCATTAACAGGTGAATGCAGCACCAGATCCATGCCGTGCCAACTGTCGACATCGATCGACTCACGCTTGCCGCCGATGTCCTCCAGCACGATACGCCGGCGCTTGCCTGCAAGATAGACAATCGCACGTACCTGTATCAACTGGCCGGAAAAATTACTGTACCAGTACCCGGGGATTGGTTTCTGTTGCAGCAGCATTCTATCTCCATGCGCCCGCCAGGGTCCGGTTCCCTGGCGGGCTGTATTTTTTTTATCCATACCGGTTAACGACGCTCTGTATCTATATATAGACAAAGAACTGCTGTAGGGCAATTAGACGAAGGTACTAACCACACTTGGAATCGCCACAATTCAGGCAGGTGAGGCAGCCATCCATCTTGATTGTGGCCTTGGTATGGCACTTGATACATAGCTGCGCACCTTCCGGAAACTCATTACAACTCTCCGTGTCCACCGTACCTGCCGCCGCCTCAAACTGCTTGCGTTTCTCCTCCACCAGCTTTTTCTGGTGCTCATCCAGACCATCATCCTTGAGCAATCCAATCATGCGCATGTGACATTCGATGGCATCGCCAATCTCGGCAACCAGGGAAGGCATGTACTTGCCGCCTTTCTTGAAGTAACCGCCACGCGGATCAAACACCGAGCGCAACTCTTCAACCAGGAAGGTCACATCACCGCCTTTCCTGAACACGGCTGAAATAATCCGTGTCAGTGCCACGATCCACTGGAAGTGGTCCATGTTCTTGGAGTTGATAAAGATCTCGAACGGGCGACGCAACTCGTTCTTGGTGTCATGATTCAATATGATGTCATTGATCGTGACATACAGGGCATGCTCGGACAGTGGCGTCTTCACCTTGTAGGTTGAACCAATCAGCATCTCCGGACGCTCCAGCTTTTCATGCAGGTGCACCACATTATCCTGCGACTTTGACTCGACCTCCGCGGCTGCCGGTTTGGCCGCTGCAACAGTATCCTCCGATCCCCCGTTGCTACCGACCTTGTAACCCACTATTTTTTTGTCAATGCGTATTGCCATGAGTTTCTCCTGCGTATTCGTATCTATGCGGTTATTCAGAATTTGCCGTAGTAGCCTTCCTTGAGGGCATCGTAGAGATTTGCGGCAGTATGCAGCTCGCCGTCGTATTCGACCTCTTCATTACCCTTGAGACTGACCTTGGAGCCATCATC
The DNA here is from genome assembly GCA_022340485.1 of Gammaproteobacteria bacterium. GTDB lineage: Bacteria > Pseudomonadota > Gammaproteobacteria > UBA9214 > UBA9214 > UBA9214. The sequence goes on from JAJDNX010000106.1 coordinate 1,252, forward strand.
CAGCGTAAATTCATACACGGTATTCTCCAGGTCCTCGCCCTTTACCAGCACACCCTGGAAGGCCTCCGGGTTGAAACGGAAGGTGGTACAGCCCTTCAGACCCTGCTCGTAGGCATAACGGTAGATATCCTTGAATTCATCAAAGGGATAATCAGTCGGTACATTGGCTGTCTTGGAGATGGAGGAATCCACCCATTTCTGCGCAGCTGCCTGGATGTCGACATGCTGCTTTGGCGTGACATTATCCGCCGCAATAAAATAATCCGGCAATGAATGACCCTCACCATCCATGCTGGCCGTGGCATGCTCGTTAACCAGTTCCCGGTAGGCAAGCAACTCAAACGAGAACACGTCCACCTTTTCCTTGGTCTTGCGGCCTTCCCGTATCACGTTACGATAATAGTGGTGCGCAAAACTCGGCTCGATGCCGTTGCTGGCATTGTTCGCCAGTGACAGGGAGATGGTGCCGGTGGGCGCAATCGAGCTGTGATGGGTAAAGCGGGCACCGGTTTCCGCCAGTTGCTTCGTTAGCTCGGGTGCAACTTCAGCAACACGCTGCATGTAACGACTGTACTTTGCGTGCAGCACCCTGCCCTTGACTCGATCCCCGGGCAGATAGCCATCGCGGCGCATCTCCGGACGCTTGCGCAGCATCTCCTCGGTTACCTCGAAATCCTCGTCCATAACCGGGGCGGCACCCTTCTCCTTTGCCAGGTCGAGGCCAACCTGCCAGCCGGTAATTGCCAGCTCGCGGCTAACGCGTTCGGTAAATTCCAGCGAGTCCTGCTCGCCATACTTCATGCGCAACATGGTGACCGTGGAGCCAAGCCCCAGGAAACCCATGCCGTGCCGGCGTTTGTGCATAATCGCCTGACGCTGGCCTTCCAGCGGCAGACCGTTGATCTCGACCACGTTGTCCAGCATGCGGGTAAAGATGGCAACCACCTTGCGGAATTCCTTCCAGTCAAATGCGGCCCGCTCGGTAAAGGGATTGCGCACGAACTTGGTCAGGTTGACCGAGCCCAGCAGACAGGAGCCGTACGGTGGCAACGGCTGTTCACCACAGGGATTGGTGGCACGGATGTTTTCACAGAACCAGTTGTTGTTCATCTCGTTCACCTTGTCGATGAGAATGAATCCCGGTTCTGCGAAATCATAGGTGGAACTCATGATCATGTCCCACAGGCGCTCTGCAGGCACGGTCTTGTAGATCCTGCACGCCACCAGGCCGGCATTGTTGGTAATGTAATCACCCTTGTAGGGCCATTCACGCCATACAACTTGGCTCGAGTCGTGCAGACCGATACTGTCATCCAGTTCCTTGCGATTGATCGGAAAGGCCAGTGCCCAGTCCTCCCCGTTCTTGACCGCATCCATGAACTCGGTGGTGATCAGCAGCGACAGGTTGAACTGGCGCAGGCGGCCATCCTCACGCTTGGCGCGAATAAAATCCATCACATCCGGGTGACCAACATCGAAGGTCGCCATCTGAGCACCGCGTCTGCCGCCTGCAGAGGACACGGTGAAACACATCTTGTCGTAGATATCCATAAACGACAGCGGGCCTGAGGTGTAGGCACCGGCACCGGAAACATAGGCCCCCTTGGGACGCAGCGTGGAGAACTCGTAGCCGATACCACAGCCGGCCTTGAGTGTCAGACCGGCTTCATGCACCTTGTCGAGAATATTGTTCATGGAATCCTGCACCGTGCCGGAGACCGTGCAATTGATTGTCGAGGTAGCCGGCTTGTGTTGCTGTGCACCGGCATTGGACGTAATCCGTCCTGCCGGGATGGCCCCATGACGCAATGCCCACAAGAATTCCTTGTACCAGGATTCGCGGAGATCCGGCGTGGCTTCAACATCCGCCAGTGCCCTTGCAATGCGCTGATAGGTTGAGTCGATGGTTTCATCCACCGCTGTACCGTCTTTGGTTTTCAGGCGGTACTTGGTTTCCCAGATGTCCTGCGATGCAGGCTGCAACGGAATATCTGCGACGCTGGTCGGTACGGCTTCAAGATGCGCGGTTGTTGTCATGTGGCAATTATCCTCCCCGTGGTTCTTAGGTTCTTTTATGGATTACAGCGACTGCCTGCCACCCGGACCAGTTGAGATGGGCACCCCTGCGGACAATCGATTACTACTGTAGACACTACATATTGTGTTCAGGCGCTAAAGAATAGGCAGCCGAGAATGGTCTGTCAAGACTATTTTGACTGGGTTTAATTTTACTTAATTTACAGTGAGTTATATTTTTATAAGGGATAAAAAAAGGGGGGTTTTTAGCAATATCAGGCCTTACAGTGAAACACTATATATTGTGTTTCTAATATTTACCTGTCTAAACGTTTTCAGTGCAAAGTACGGGGGATACACCGGGACTAATGATGGTGCGCATGATGCCCATGGCCGGCCGGGTTCGCAAGAAGCATCATTATTCCCATAAGAATCACCAGGATACCAGCGACCATCCGGATGCGCGGATCCTGTACCAGTCGCTTGAGGGTGGTGAATGCAAGCCCCATCGTCAGCATCACCGGCAAGGTACCTACCCCGAATGCCAGCATGATGGTGCCGCCGCCAGTTGCAGAGCCACTGGCCAGCGCCATAGCCAGCACTGCGTAGACCATGCCACAGGGTAGCCAGCCCCACACGAGGCCCAGCAGGTAGGCCTGGCCGGCACTGTGAACCGGGACAAAACGACGTCCCAGCGGTTCAATATACCGCCACAGCCAGGCACCGGCCCGCTCCAGAAACAGCAGGGTATGCCACCAGCCGGCCAGGTAGATACCAAACAGGATCATGATGATCCCCGCGACGATACGGCCCACGGGAAAACCTTCCAGCACACCCGAGTCTCCGAGTTGCTGCCCGAACAGCCCCAGCAAGATGCCGGCAACCGTATAGCTGCTGATACGCCCGCTGTTATAGGCCAGTTGCGCAGCAATAAGGCGCAGCCGCGAAGCCTGTACATCCAGCGACAAACCTGAACTCAGTGCGCCGACGATACCTCCGCACATGCCTATGCAGTGGGTGCCACCCAGCAGGCCAACCAGGAAGGCGGCAATCATGGATTCAGGATTCATGGGGGACTCGTTTACGCATCACACCCGCTAGCCGCGCACGATGAATCACTGTGGCTTCACTCACCCGCCCACATCCATCGGCAACAGCACCGTCGTTTGCGTCTGCGGGACCTGCATACTGCCTGACAAGCGCCAGTCATCGGCCTCCAGTTGCAGGTACCAGTTACCCCGGGCAACCTCATCGATACGGCCGGAATAGACACCGTCACCGGCATGCTGCAGGGTAACTACCTGGTCAAAACCGGCTTGCGTGGGATGCAGCAGGGTAAAGATCAACGTCCTCGGCAGCGCGGCGGCAGTAGCACTCTCCAGCGATACCTGCACATGATTGTCTCGCAAATCCAGATCAATACTTGCCTTGAGTTGATGGCGCACCGCTGCCGCATCGCGGGCAAGATCCAGGTTGATGGCCTTACCACGCTCATAGTAGTCATCGACCACCAGGCCGTCAGCGGTCGAGACCGCCAGGTAGATAGTCAACATGCTGCCAATGACTGCAATCATGGGAAAGGCGATCAGCAGCCAGACCCAGGGCTCGCGGTACCAGGGAAGTTTTGGTTTGTGTGCACCCATATTGAAAAATAAAATCCTTAGCTACGCGCAACGTGATTCGATACACCAGGCTGACGATCAAACTACATTTTGATCTGTTTGTTTCGCCCTGTGGGCGAGGTACTTTTCTTTGCTGTCCCGGCGAAAAACATGCAAAAGAGAGGCGATCCCGTAGGCTTGCCCACTGCACGGGTTCCCTGTGCTTCCCGGGATTTGGAGTGCTCGCCAAACTCGCAGCAATTGTCGCGCCAGCAGCTGGCAAATCCAGCTCGACAGACCGGCTCGCTGGCTGTCCAACATCGCTGCGATGCACGGTGGCGCCAGACGGGGGTGAAACAAGAAAGCAAAGTCGATGTCTTGCAAAAATGTGACGAAACCCTTCGCCAG
>JAJDNX010000014.1 GCA_022340485.1 Gammaproteobacteria bacterium
TGCTGGGCAGGCCTTTCTGGATGAGTGGCCGGGTAGCACATGGTGACAAACGTGGCCGCACCATCGGCTTCCCGACAGCGAATATCTTTCTACACAGGGCGAAGGTTCCGGTCGACGGCGTATTTGCTGTCGAAGTGAGCGGTATCGATAGTGCAGCGATAGCCGGGGTGGCGAATGTCGGTACCCGGCCAACCGTTGGTGGTACCCGTGCCCTGCTTGAGGTGCATCTGTTTGACTTTGACCGTGATATTTACGGCCGTCATGTACAGGTCAGTTTTCTGAAGAAGCTGCGTGCGGAACGCAAATATGATTCGTTCGAGCTATTGAAGCGGCAAATACAGCTGGATGCCGAACAGGCCCGGGCTTTCTTTTCGCGCTCAGCCATATGAATAGCCCCATTATTAAAGATAAGTAGGATTCACTGCCTTATTGAGTTATAACTTTGCGCTCTCCGCGCCGCGTCGGTACCTGTTACATGACTGATTACAAAGATACGTTGAACCTTCCCAAAACGGCGTTCCCGATGAAAGGGAATTTACCCAATCGTGAGCCGGAATTGATCAAGCGCTGGGAAGAAATGGATCTGTATACAAGGTTGCGCCAGTCAGGGGAGGGCCGGCCACGATTTGTACTCCATGATGGTCCACCCTATGCGAATGGGGATATCCATATCGGCCATGCTGTTAACAAGGTGTTGAAGGATATTATCGTCAAGAGCAAGACACTGAATGGTTTTGATGCACCCTATGTGCCGGGCTGGGATTGCCACGGTTTGCCGATAGAACTCAATGTCGAGAAAAAGGTTGGCAAGGCCGGTGTGAAGGTAGACGCGCCTACCTTCAGGGAAGCCTGCCGTGAATACGCCGGCAAGCAGGTAGATGGTCAGCGCAGGGATTTTATTCGTCTGGGAGTGCTTGGTGACTGGAAGAATCCCTATCTCACCATGGATTATCACTTCGAGGCGGACATTATTCGTGCGCTGGGAAGGGTGGTGGAAAACGGGCACCTGCACAAGGGGTTCAAGCCGGTACACTGGTGCACGGATTGCCGCTCGGCGCTTGCGGAGGCCGAGGTCGAGTATGAAGACAAGAATTCCCCCGCCATCGATGTACGTTTCCGGGTATTGAACGAGGATGGCCTGCTGTCCTGCTGCCATCATGTTGAAGGTCATGCCGGCAAGGGGCCAATTTCGGTCGTTATATGGACGACAACACCCTGGACACTGCCGGCGAACCAGGCCGTGGCGCTGAATCCCGGGTTTGAATATGCCGTAGTGCAATGCGATACCGGTGCGGGGGCAGAACGGTTGCTGCTGGCCGAGTGTTTGCTCAAGGACGTCATGTTGCGTTTCGGTGTTGAAAAGTACCAGGTGGTCGCCTATTGCAAGGGTAATGAGCTGGAAGGGCAGATGCTGGGACATCCCTTGTACAAGCGTGAAGTGCCGGTGATCCTCGGTGACCACGTGACGGCCGATGCCGGCACAGGTGCAGTACATACGGCACCGGGACACGGTCAAGACGACTACGTGGTGGGCAGTCGTTATGATCTGCCGGTTGATAACCCGGTTGACAGCAATGGGTGTTTTGTACCGGGCACGGAATATTTTGCCGGTGAGCACGTGTTCGCTGCCAATGAACATGTTATTGAAGTGCTCAAGGGCAAGGGCACCTTGCTGCATGAGCAGATGTTGCGTCACAGCTATCCGCATTGCTGGCGCCACAAGACCCCCATTATCTTTCGCGCCACACCACAGTGGTTTGTCAGCATGGAGCAGAATGGCCTGCGTGAAGCCGCTTTGCAGGCCATCCAGGACGTTCAGTGGTTGCCGGAATGGGGTGAAGCCCGGATAGCCGGTATGGTGGAGGGCCGACCGGACTGGTGTATTTCCAGACAGCGGACCTGGGGTGTGCCGATTAGCTTGTTCATCAATAAACACAGCGGTGAATTGCACCCTGAAACAGGACGCCTGATCGATGAGGTGGCCAGGCGTGTGGATGCAGCGGGGATCGATGCCTGGTTCGAGCTGGAACCTGCAGACCTGCTGGGTGAGGAAGCCGATCTCTATGAAAAGGTCGGCGATACCCTTGATGTATGGTTTGATTCCGGGGTGACGCATTTCGCAGTGCTGGAGAAAAATGCTCGCCTTGGCGTGCCGGCGGACCTGTACCTGGAAGGTTCAGATCAACATCGTGGCTGGTTCCAGTCATCACTGTTGAGTTCGATCGCGATGCGTGGGACGGCTCCGTACCGCACTGTACTGACTCACGGTTTTACCGTGGATGCGAAGGGGCAGAAAATGTCCAAGTCCCGGGGCAACGTGGTTGCGCCACAGAAAATCGTGAATTCTCTTGGCGCTGACATACTGCGTTTATGGGTGGCGTCAACGGACTACCGCGGTGAGATGACTGTTTCTGACGAGATACTCAGGCGCACGGCAGAAGCCTACCGTCGGCTGCGAAATACCTCGCGCTTTCTGCTTGCTAACCTGGCAGGCCTGGATCCGGTCAGCCATCTGGTCGATCCGGAATATATGTTGTGCCTCGACCGCTGGTTGCTGGAACGTACCCGTCACCTGCAGGAGCAGATACGGGAAGCGTACGAGAATTATGAATTTCACCGGATCTTTCAGCTGATCCACAATTTTTGTGTGCTCGACATGGGTAGTTTTTACCTGGATATCATCAAAGACCGCCAGTACACCACGCAGGAGAACAGCGTGCCGCGGCGGTCGGCACAAACGGCGATGTACCACGTTGCTGAATCACTGGTTCGCTGGTTGGCGCCTATCCTGAGTTTTACCGCCGAGGAAATCTGGCAGCACCTGCCCGGCAAACGCCAGGACTCTGTTTTCCTGTCGACCTGGTACGAGTTGCCTCCTGCGTTTTATTCAGAGGGTGAGGTTCTGCAGCGCATGGGTAGCGATTTCTGGGAACAGCTCAGTGCGGTGCGTGATGCCGTCAGCAAGGAACTGGAAAAGCTGCGTGCTGAAGGCAAGATTGGTTCCTCTCTGGATGCAGAAGTGGATTTGTATGCAGATGCAGAAACGCAGTCCTTGTTGCTGGCTCTCGAGGATGAACTGCGGTTTTTGCTGATCACATCCTATGCACGTGTTCACGATGAGTCCGGCTGTCCGGATGATGCCGTAAAGGCCGATGTGCCCGGCTTGAGCTTCAGTATCAAGGTCAGTCCATCCACGTTCAACAAGTGTGTCCGTTGCTGGCATCACCGTGAAGATGTTGGCACTCACACAGAACACCCGGAAATATGCGGGCGCTGTATCGAGAATGTCACTGCTGCGGGTGAGTCGCGGCGTTTTGTGTAGTTCGGCTAGCCCGGGGCGGTTGTGGTGAAATGCTTATGGGGTTCTGCGGTGGTGCTGATCCTGGATCAGTGCACCAAGCTGCTGGCGGATGCCATGCTTTCAGGGCATCAGGCAGTGGTGCTGCTGCCCTTCCTGGCATTGCGCAAGGCCTACAATTACGGTGCGGCTTTCAGTTTTCTTGGGGATGCTTCCGGCTGGCAGCGCTGGTTCTTTATCATTCTTGCCCTGCTGGTGATTACCGTCCTGGCCGCATGGCTGCGTCGCCTGCCGGCAGCGGATACGCGCATCCGGGTGGCACTGGTACTGATCCTCGGCGGGGCCGCCGGGAATGTGATCGACCGGCTGGTATACGGGTATGTGATCGACTTTATTGATGTATTTTACGGCAACTGGCACTGGCCAACGTTTAATATCGCCGACTCCGCGATCTCGGTGGGTGCGGCGCTCCTGTTGCTGGATGCCTTCCTTGGACGCAATAAAGTACCATCGACGCGCTGAAGCTAATTTTGCCTTCCGGATCCAAGGAACCGCCGGGTTTACTGCACATGAATTTTCCCATCAGTCCTGCAAGTACCGTAACCCTGCACCTGTCCCTGTCACTGGAGGATGGCACGGTTGCCGAGAGCACCTTTGCAGACGAGCCACTGACCTTCACCATGGGTGACGGCACCCTCGCCGAAGGGCTGGAACTCGGTCTGTATGGCTTGAAAGCCGGAGCAACGCAGCGGCTGGTGCTGGAGCCGGGACAGGCCTTTGGCTTGCATGACCCGGGCAAGTTGCACCAGCTGGCCCGCACGGAATTTTCCGGGGATCTGGAGCTTGAACCGGGCGTTATTATTGGTTTCGATATGCCATCCGGGGAGGAACTGCCGGGTACCATTGTTTCTCTGAGTGATGAAACGGTTCTGGTGGATTTTAATCATCCGCTGGCCGGGCGGGTGGTTGTATTCGAGGTGGAAATCATTACGGTGGTGCCGGCACAGGAATGACATACAATCCTAGCTATGAGAGATGACACCGTAAAAATCATTCTTGCGAATCCGCGCGGCTTTTGTGCCGGCGTGGATCGTGCCATCGAAATTGTAGAACGCGCACTGGAGTTGTTCGGCTCACCGATCTACGTGCGCCATGAAGTTGTGCATAACCGTCATGTTGTCGAAGGTCTGCGCGCGCGTGGTACCGTGTTTGTCGAGGAACTGGATGAGGTGCCTGATGGCGGTACGGTTGTCTTCAGTGCCCACGGGGTATCGCGGGCTGTCCATGCGGAAGGGGAACGTCGGGACCTGCGCGTATTTGATGCCACCTGCCCGCTGGTGACCAAGGTACACATGGAGGTGAGCCGGCATGCCGCCGCAGGTCGTGAATGTATTCTCATCGGTCACAAGGGCCATCCGGAGGTGGAAGGCACCATGGGACAATACGATTGCTCCGCTGGAGGCAGTATGTATCTGGTTGAAACACCGGAAGACGTTGCCGGTTTGCGCATCAGGCAGCCCGAGAACCTGGCCTTCGTTACCCAGACGACCCTGTCTGTCGATGATACCCTGTGTGTGATAAAAGCCTTGAAGAAACGATTCCCGAAGATCCAGGGGCCACGCAAGGATGATATCTGCTACGCCACCCAGAACCGTCAGGATGCGGTGAAGCTGCTCGCGAAGCAGTGTGATGTGATCCTGGTGGTCGGCTCACCCAACAGCTCCAATTCTAACCGACTGCGTGAACTGGCCGAAAACCGCGGTGTGTCGGCCTATCTGGTGGACGAGGCTGGGCAGATACAGCATGAGTGGCTTGCAGGGAAACAGGCCGTTGGGGTTACGGCGGGTGCCTCTGCCCCCGAGGACATTGTCACGGGGGTGGTGGACAGATTGCGTGCCTGGGGTGCCGTGATGGCTGCAGAGTCACAGGGCAGGAAGGAGTCGGTGACCTTCTCCCTGCCGGTGGCCTTGAGAAAGCCCTAGCCTGCTGCATGCGGGTTTTTTTCAAGGCTGAGGGATTATTTCCAGCACTCATTCGTCGAAAGCGAACCACCGGAAACTGATTTAACGCCCAGTGATGTCAGGGTGAAGGTGTGGCACTTGTCCGTATTCTGCTTGCCCTTGCTGGTGGGAGTGGCGCTGATGGTGAATGCCACGTTGTCCTGGGCATCAATCGACAGGGTGTAATAGCCACCCTCCGTGGTGGCGACGAATACGTTACCCGCCGTGCTCCCGAGTGTGGCGCCGCCATAGGTCCCCTTGTCTGCATAATAACGCTCCAGGCGGTCAGCGAGTTCCAGCAGGTGCCCCATGCCTTCAACACGGCGTGACTTCTTTACGTGCTCAAGGTAGGAGGGGTAGCCGATGCCCGCCACGATGGCGAGTATCGCCACGACGATCATCAGTTCTATCAGGGTAAAGCCACGGGTCTTGTTGGTCATCATGCTGTATCCCTTGCCGTTCTGTCGGGTTGCTGTGGTGTTTATACGGCATGTGGCCGCTGTAGCGCGGCCACACACAGGTTCTGCTTACTGCCGAAGGTCGATCCAGTTGCGGCGACCGAAGACCGAGTTCGGCCCAGCCAGTTCCGGCGTGGTATCTTCATAGGTCTCGATATCTGCCGGTGTGCCGTCTCCACTCGTGGTATCCGCGACCTCGTCTTCACTCTGTTGCTGGTCGATACCGAGTTTAGACTGTTCCGGAATCTTGTCACCAACATAATCGCGCATCGCCGCATAGTCTGCGAGTGCCTGGTTTTGTGCCAGCAGTTCTGCCAGTTCCAGCAGCGCCTGGTTGAGTGTTGTCTCGGAGTCGGCGTCATCGATGATATCCAGCAACTGGCCAAACCGTTCCAGGTCACAAACGGTCTTCTCCGGGTCGGCCTCCGGGTCGAAGTCCTTGCATTCCTCGACCAGCGGGTTCGTTAGAGCCTGATACTCACCCAGGGTCAGTCCACCAACGTCAATCGTGTTTTTCCCGCTGTAGGCAGCACCGCCATAACAACCGGCATCTTTTGGCGTGGTGTTGCTGTCCGGATCGGAGTTGCGGATCTTGTCCACCAGATCACTGTAGTGCCAGTACATGACGGCCTCGTACAGCATGCCGCTTTCGTCCGGCGCACTGCTTTCTGCGGCCTCGTCAGCGACAACAACCTGGTTGCTGCCGCTACCGGAAACCGTGTACGCCTTGGCATGGGTACCGGCGCCACGGATCATGTTTGTTGACTGCAGATCTGTTGACGGGTCGATAGCGGCACTGATCAATTGTACCGTCAGGGCCCCGTTGCGCCAGCGGTAACCATTGCCTTCCGAGGCGGGGGCCTTGGTGATATGCAGGTTCAGGGCCGGGTCCCTTACGTAACCCAGCGGAGGGGTATTCCCCAGGCCACCGCAGGTGCTCGGCTGCGAGTAGGTGGGGCTGTAGAGGGCATCGGCCAACTGGCCTTCTGCCGCGGTCAGTACCTGCTCATCGGAGAAACAGACGGCGTCCCTGTAATCATGCAGGCCGAGTACGCACTGTGCACGCGTGGCGTGCACCCCTTCGTCCAGGATCGAACGCTGGCCAAGGCCGATGCGCAGGGTCGGCTTCGTACTCAATCCCTTGCTGAATGCAAATTCCTCGGTAAGGGAGGAGTTGCTCCCGCCGGGGCAATCATCTGGGTCGTCGCTGAGGATGCCTGCCAGGGTGAAGACCAGGCTGTCACCGTCATCGTCAACCAGTCCTGTTGTGGAGGTTCTGCCATCCAGCAGCTTGGCGGTGATCATGTCCTGGTATTCAACCACTGGCCATGCCTTGCAGCCAATCTGGATCCAGGCTGCATTGGAGCGGTCGGCATTGGCAAGCGTGATAATGAAAGGCGTGGATGGGACCGCCGTGGTAAAGGTGTCATCGGCATTGAGTGAATTGACTTCCGATTGCAGAATAGGTGTGAGCAGGCCGGAAGCAAGGCTCATTGGTCCGTTCAGGGGATCTGAGTTGCCATCCTGGTCAGTATGCAGGGTGTCATAGGCACGGTTTAGTTCGCCTTCGATGGCCTGCAGGCAGGCATCACCCACCAGGATGCCCTTTCCATCTTCGGTAGTGCTGCAGGTAGGCGTATCGCCCTGCGGTTCAGCGGCCAGGGCCGTGACCATGTTGGCCTTCCCGCGCCGGGGCTCCAGTTCGAACAGGTCGACCCAGTCGACATTGTGCATGGTGTCATAATCATGCACGTGACCATCCACGCCGCGGCCCAGGCCATCGTTGCGGGTAATATTGTAGCCCTCACTGTGTTTGCTGCGGTTGTTGCTTGCAATAACGCCATCCGAGGGGCTATCGGTATCGACATCTATGTGACCGCCGAGGATCGGTCCGGGGGTGGGGATGGGCGGTACCGGCAGGAATATGCCGTTGATGTACATCTTGTCGACGCCAAGATCGAGTCGCGCAAAGGTGGGCTGTGCAATATTACCAGGTCCAAGATTGATGCCTACCGGTGCCACCAGGTTGCCCGAGTAGGTCACCTTGTCCAGATCATCCAATGCCGTGTCCGGGGTCAGGTTGTAGACAACCGTGTTATTGGAGGTGCCGTAGAGATAATCAAGAGACATTACCCAGCTGTCGCCCTGGAAGTTCCGCGTACCGCAGGCATTTGCAGGACCTGTCGGGTTGTTGGTGAGGAACTGTACGCGCTTGGCACGCAGGAAGGGCGCGCCGATAAGGCGCTCGCCACAATTCGGGAATTCAACCTTCCAGCCCTTGTATTGATTGGCCTGACAGGTCGTATCCGTTGCCCCACAGACATAGTTCAAGGTGTTTTCGGTTGGAGTGATACGCAGGGTTTCCAAGGTGCCGTCAAATGTGGCCGTGGTCTCGACCAGGGTCTGTGTCTGCAGGTCACTACTGTCGTAAGGGGTGGATGCCAGTGCGGTCATTGTGGTGGCCGATGCAGTGTCGATCCAGAGGCCGTGAATGGCCTGCTTCTTGGTGTAGTCGGTCTGGACAGCGGGATCGCCCCCGCTTCCCAGCCCGTCATTCAGTGCATCCTCCAGACTCAGGATACTGCCGGTTCCGAAATACAGCATATAACCGTTCTGATATGGATGCTCGCCGATGGTGGGGGCATTGGTGATTGGCTGATCTGGACTGCCATCATAGACCTTGATGACGGTTGATGCTGCAGGGTCAGCCTGGTTGATAGTAAACATCCAGAGATCGCCGTTGATGTCGCCGGCAAAGGCCAGTTCGACCATATTATCGATATCGGTACTGAGCAGGGCGGGGGCGGAGAGGCCACCCGTGGTTCCCGTTGAGATGCTGTAGACGGTGGAGGGGTTATCCAGACTGACCATCTTCAGGGCGGTGCTATGACCCGCCGAGGTGCTGTAACCGCTACCGGAAAAAATATACCAGTCGGGTGTGGTGCTACCATCTGCACCTATTGCGCCAATTTGCGGCCTTCCGTAGATATAGCCAAAACCGTCCGACTGGGTTTTTTCGAAGATCAGCTTGCTGCCGCTGCCCGGGTAGGCTGCATCGGTCATATCCAATGCATACAGGCCAGCAAAACCGGGACCTCCACCACCAACCAGTACCGTGTGCCAGGCTGAACCATAGTGTGCCGAGCCACGTTGAAGATCACCGGCAACGTAATAGGTGTGGTCATAGCTGGCATCGCGTGCAGCCAAATTGGACAGCTTGTCGAGGACCATCGACGGGACATAGGCAAAGACCTCGGAGCCATCATCCTCATCAAAGACATGCAGCATGCCATCGTTGGCCCCAACGGCGATACGGCCGTCACGGCCGGCATTATTGGTGGTAAAGTCAACGAACCCGGATAGCTGCCCGTAGGTTTCATGGGGTGAACCGATGTAGATCGGCGTGCTGGTGATGTCACCCAGGACACTGTAGCGAGTCCGCAGGTTCCCCTTGGATCCGACCTCGGTGTCGTTGCCTCTTTCGTGGAGACGGTGACCGCGAATATAGTTCAGGATGTCGCTGGCATAGGCTGTGTTAAGGCTGGGGTCGGCTGCGGCGACGATGGCGTCATAGGTCTCCTTGTCGACGGCCTCCCGCTGGGCTGCACTGAGGTTGTCCCAGGTAAATGACACCTGCCCGCCGTTATTGGTAAAAATATTGCGGTTCTGCCAGTACGAACCGGTAGGATCATCGGCCCCGTTGCTGATAAAGGTGGCGCGTGCAGACCAGCAGCCTGTGCCCAAGTGGCCGGTAAAGTTGCACTTGCCAGTTGTGCCTGCGGTCGCCGGATTTGCGCCGACATTGGCATCCGTTACCCGGGTGCCATCCGCAAGGATGTCGTATTCAATAACATCTCCCTGCCAGGCACCATTCTCAAACCAAGGACGGTAGGCCTGTGTCTTGCCTTCCAGCAGGTCGTTGTTTTTGAGCGCATACTGGCCGATGGTTACCGTGGGTGTGGTCGACGGTACAAAGACTGCCGCAGCAAACAGCGCGGAGCAGGCGCCCAGTGTCAGTGCAGAAATGATCTTTACGCGGTGGTGTCTGATTGTTGTGTTCATGGTGTCGGCCCAATGAGAGGAAGTGGGTTAGTCACGTAGGCGGACTGAACGATGCGCCTGGCACCGCTGGAACTGGTGCTTCGGGCCGTGACCTGAAACACGTGGACCTGTGCCCCGGCCAGGACATCCTGCCGACATTGCTGGGTGACGCATTCGCCTGTGCCATTGTCGTAGCCGGCATCGACGATGATGTACTGGCCGGTGCCATCGTCCGGACTGGTGTCATTGTCCGAGTCACTGCCATCATTGCCGACATCCGGGAGCTCTACCTGGTTACTTGAGAAGGTCCACACCAGTGCCGCCGGGTCAATCAGGTCGGCATCACCGGTTGTGCGCAGGCAGCTGTCATCGTTGGCACAAAAGTACTGGTCGGTCGTATCCGCTGTGAGGAACGGGTTGACTCCCGTAGAGTCTGCCAGTGCCTGCAGGTCCCTTTCAGCCCTTGTCAGAACGTATTCGGCATTATTCAATGCCGTTGTCTGGAACTGTGCATTACCGGCCATCAGGTTTTCCAGCCTGGAGACATTCATGCCAAAAACGCCAAGAATGGTCAGGATCAGTAAAAAGATCAGGGACATGAACAGGGCTGCACCCCGCTGCCGGGTGCTGGTGTAGCATAAATACTGGTTCGATCGTTTCATGCTAGTTTCTCCGAACTATCTGTTGCGCAGGCGAACAGTTGTTGTGTAAAGCTTGCGACGGTAACTGTCATTGAAGGTGGAGCTGACATCCCCCATGGCATAGGTGGTGTCATTTGTGTAACCGGTATCCCGGCACTCTGACCTAACCAGCAGCCAGATACGCACGGCGATGATCTGGTCCCACATGGAGTCTGCCGGTCCGGCAGCATTGACAAAACTGTCCACGGAATCATCATTGTTGGTATCAATACCGTACTGGACTTGCAGGTTTTCAATGCCATAGGCGACTTCCTCTACGGTCGGTACACCATTCACAAGTCCCAGACGGTACAATGACGGCACCGTGCCGCCGCCGCATTTATTGGTTCCCGCGGCGGTTGCCGGATTGATGAAGTAGACCCGGGAAACAAGTTCGGACGTCCTCACCGCGGCTGCCGTGATTGGGTTGCTGGCTTCATCACTGCCTCTGAAGAGTTTTCCCTCGAATAGTGAGGAGCGCAGATAGAAATGGTTGTTCAAATAAGTGGGTGTGGTAGTACCGCCCACCTGCCAGGGGGCAGCAAAACGCACTACCAGCACATCCTGAGGAGGCAGTGTCGTGTTGGGCAAGCAGCCGTAGTTTGTGCGGTTGTCGTTGAGGCCAAAGACCTTTCTGTCCAGCATACGTGCCCAGTCGTTATTACCCGAGCCAAGGCAGTTGCCGTTCTCGCTAAGCAGCGGCAGGGTGCCGCCGATCTCGGTAATATCCGCATTACCCCCCCAGTACCCAGCACGGCGCAGGTCCTGGGAAAGCACGTCCATTGCGTATCGCCCACTTTCCTGCATACGTGAAAGACTATCCTGCAAGGTATAGCTCTTCTTCGAGCTGAGAAAGATCTGACCGATGCCTGCCAGCAGGATGAGTGTGATGACCAGCGCTACCATGAGTTCAACCAGACTGAAGCCGCGGCAGCGTGTATGCGCTTTTATGTGCATGTATTGAATATCCATGACTACTCCGAAAAGATCAGTCGGTAACAGCGCAGGTCGGTTTCCAGGGTGGGGGGGCAGGTCGTTCCGGTGGCACCGGTTCGCATTTCATCCCATTGCACTGTAATGATGTGGGTTACACCGTCACAAGGAGGTACCGATGTGCCGTCGCACTGTGTGATGGAACTACGGCCCCCGGGTAATGCAGTAACTGCCTGGTTCCACGCAATCAGATCCGTTGCGGCTATCGATGTCCCGGACGGGGTCGTGCCGCCAGCAAGTACGTATTCGCCTGCTGCCACACCCGCTGGATTGGCCCGCATCCGGTCCGAAATGTCGTAGGCGAGCTGGGTGGCAGTCGTGCGCATGCTAGCCATTTGGTTGGATCGCAGGCTTGTGGTTTGCAGTGCGGCCAGTCCCAGCAGGCCAATGGACAGTATCAACAGTGCGATCAGGACTTCCAGCAGAGTGAACCCCTGCTGTTGCTGTATACAGTTGTTTTCTACAGGTTGCATCGTGGTCAGGTGCTCTCTAGCAGGTTGCATTGGAGACAATGGTTTGTCCCTGGAGGGTAATCTGGACGGTACGCTTCTGGTTGAGTTCGCAGTCGGCTGCTACCAGTGTGAAGGTGACGATGCCGGCATTCGAGGCCAGTCCCGTCGGAAGAAAGCGCAAGGTATGTTCTGCGACGGTGTTTGCCGCGGTGACAGATATGGTTGTGTTGTTCGATACCCCGTTTCCGGTGCGTAAAAGACAATCTTCCGTTTCTTCGCAAAGCGGTGCGCTACCGCCAGTGTCGGGGTCATTATTCTGATTAAGATCAGAGAATACGATCCAGCCCTTGCCCCAGTCGTTCTTGTTATCAGAACAGCTTGTCCCGTTGCTGCTGGCACAGACGATGGTATTGGTGCCGCGCTTGACTGCTTCACTGCGGGCCAGCTGTATGGCGGCCACAAGCTCGTTTGTTTGTGCTGTTAGGCGGTTATTCTTGATGAAATTCTGGAAGGCGGGTACGCCGGTTGCCAGCAGCACGCTGATAACAACGATCGTGATCAACAGCTCAACCAGAGTGAATCCTTTATCTCTTTCCATGTTCATAGTTGTACAAGCCTCGCTCACCCATGTCATCCGCTACTGGATAAGCGGTTACTATTATCCGATAGGTGGGTTAATCTGTTCCTGTCTATACGTTCCGGTGTATTTTTTTGTGATGTAATCATCAAGTTGCTCTATAGAGACGTTACACTTGCAGTCTTTTCATATCGGCGTTCAGTGGCTGTTTCTTGATGGGGATGCCTGATTTATCAGTGCTAGCAGTTGGATATGGCAATTAAAAACACAAGCATTGACTGTATTGTTGTCGGCGGAGGGCTGCTAGGCATGCTGACTGCGCGTGCTCTGCACAAGGAAGGATTGTCAGTGACGATTCTTGAGCGTGGCGAGGCCGGGAAAGAGGCCTCCTGGGCTGGAGGTGGTATTCTTTCACCCTTGATTCCCTGGCAATACCCGGATGCTGTCTCTGAGCTGGTTGTATGGAGCCAGCA
>JAJDNX010000015.1 GCA_022340485.1 Gammaproteobacteria bacterium
GCATCACCTCCCAGCAGGCTTCTGCAGCGCGTTTCATCAGTGTGTAACCCGGTATGCCTGCGACCTCGATCGCCAGGCGATCCAGTTCGCGCAACTGTGTTGCGCTGTAAAGAGGCGGTGCTTGCGTGTTGCTCTGTGTCATGCGGTAATGGCCAGTTGTTGGAGGTTTCGATATGTACCGCAAAGCTGCGAGGGACGCAAAGAAAACACCCACTATTTTGGACCTGGTCAGTGGTTTCTGTACATCCGCGGCTAGTTACGCTGAATCATGACAATCGATGGCAAGCACAGGCACACACACCAACCCGGATATTGATTACCGGGCACTCGGCCGGCACATCAAGCGCTGGGGACAGGAACTGGGCTTCCAGCAGGTCGGCATCACCGCCACCCGACTGGATAAGGATGAGGCCTGGTTGTTGCAGTGGCTGCAAGCGGGGCATCACGGTGAAATGGAGTATATGCAGCGCCACGGCACCCTCCGCAGCCGACCGGACGAACTGGTGCCCGGTACGGTGCGCGTCATTTCAGCACGCATGGATTACTGGCCCGCACAGGCACGCACAGCGAACGCCGTGCTGCAGGATCCGGCACTGGCCTATCTATCACGCTATGCACTTGGACGTGACTACCACAAACTGCTTCGCAAACGGTTGCAACAACTGGCGACCAGAATCGAATCACTCACCGGGCCATTTGGATACCGCGCCTTTACCGACAGTGCACCAGTGCTGGAAAAGGCACTGGCGCAACAGGCCGGACTTGGGTGGATCGGCAAGCACACCAACCTGATCAACGAACGGGCCGGTTCCTGGTTTTTTCTAGGCGAGCTGTATACCAACCTGCCGTTACCGGTGGACACCCCCGCCGCCAACCATTGTGGCAGCTGCCACAGTTGCATCGACGCCTGCCCGACCAGGGCCATCATTGCACCCTACCAACTCGATGCGCGCCTGTGTATCTCCTATCTCACCATCGAATTGCGCGGCGCGATCCCCGAACCACTGCGCCCGTTGATCGGTAACCGCATCTATGGCTGTGATGACTGTCAGCTGGTTTGCCCGTGGAACCGTTTCGCAAGTCCCGGCGCTGAAGATGATTTCAATCCCCGCCACGGCCTGGACAGCGGTTCACTGTTGCAACTGTTTGCCTGGGGCCAACAGGAATTTGAAGAAAACACATCTGGCAGTGCCATTCACCGCATCGGCTATGAATGCTGGTTGCGCAACCTTGCCGTCGGACTGGGTAATGCCCCAACCTCGGAGGCCGTGATCACTGCACTAAAGGCGCGGCAGGATGATCCATCTGCACTGGTACGTGAACACGTGGCGTGGGCGCTGCAGCAGCATGTGTAGCGCAAGCAAGACGCTGGGATCACAGGGTGGGCAAGCGGTTGTTCCTGTGGAAAGCAGCCTGTTTTGCCGGCATGATTGCAGCTTGGCGAGAACCATCGACTCGTCCGCGCAGGGAGGGTACTCAACGCTTGTCCTTCAGCTTCAGGCCCTGCTGGTACAACACATTCCTGGATGCCCCGGTAATACGGGCCGCCAGTGAGACGGCCTGTTTGAGTGGCAACTCCGACATCAGTATTGCCAGCACCTGCCCGGATACCGCATCGACTTCCGCTGGATCCCGCGGTGGTGCACCCTGCACCATCACGACGAATTCACCTTTCTGCTGATGACTGTCCGCCCGCAACTGTTCATGCAGCCCGCTCAGCGTCCCTGTCAGAACCGTTTCAAAGGTCTTGGTCAGTTCGCGGGCGATGCTGGCTTCACGTGCCCCCCCCAGGCAGGCACTCATGTCCGCCAGGCAGTCCAGGATCCGGTGACTGGATTCGTAGAATACCAGTGTCGCCGTCGTTGCGGCCAGGCCCTGCAGACGCTGCCGGCGTGCGGCCTGTTTGGCCGGCAAGAATCCCTCAAAGGCGAAGCGGTCGGTAGGCAACCCCGACACCGACAGGGCCGCGACCAGGGCGGAGGGACCTGGTAGCGGTATTACCCGAATGCCGGCCCGTCGGGCCACACGCACCAGATGAAAACCGGGGTCACTGATCAATGGCGTGCCGGCGTCGGATATCAGCGCAATATCCTCGCCGGCAAGCAGTCTCTGTACCAGCCTGCCTGCGACCTCGCGCTCGTTATGTTCGTGCACTGACAGCAACGGCGTGCCGATGCCGTAGTGCGCCAGTAATTTTTTACTATGTCGGGTGTCTTCAGCCGCAATCAGTGACACGGCCTTGAGCACCCCGAGCGCACGTGCAGAAATATCCTCCCGATTACCAATCGGGGTAGCCACGATGGATAACACCCCGGCACAGATTTCAGGACTGCTCATGATGAGGACATCCTAGTATGCCTGCAACGGGATAACAACGTAGGCAGAATAATCTCACGACACAAACCGGTATTTTACGGCCTTGAAAACACACGAAATCACCACGCGGCAACACCTGGAAAGGCATATATTTTTTCAGTGGTATTCTGTGTGTATCTGTGGCCAATTGTTCGTTTATTTAGTAGACGTTGGTTCGGCTTTTCAGTAGAGTCTGCGGACGTTCACCAATCGTGTTTTCAATGCTACTTTCCGGTTATCACCCTGCCACCGTGTTGCGCCATGTACTCACAGCACTGATACTGGCATCCCTCATTGCTGGCTGCAGCACCACACCGACACGCCCCCCGGAAACCGTCAGCCCCGTACAGCAACAGGCGCAGGCGCTGGAAGCCGTCGGAGACTATGCAGGCGCCGCACGTCTGTATCAATCAGCCGCCTCCCAGGCCACTGCCGGCAAGGAACAACAGACACTGCAACTGCTGGCGGCCGACAGCCTGATTCGCGCAGAAGATTTCACCGCCGCCAGGCAACTACTGAATGAGATGCCAGCGACCCTGTCGAGCAGCGAACTCCAGCAACACTATACTGTCAATTTGGCGGCGCTTGCACTCGCGGAGCAACACCCGGCCGAAGCCCTGGCGCTGCTCGAGCAGATACCGGCCGGTGGCACGTATGCTGCGGATGTACACCGTTTACTTGCCGAGGCCTACCTGCAGGAGTTTCGCTATTTCCAGAGCGCCCGGGAACGGGTACTGCTTGACCCCCTGCTCTCAGACCCTG
The DNA here is from genome assembly GCA_022340485.1 of Gammaproteobacteria bacterium. Lineage (GTDB taxonomy): Bacteria > Pseudomonadota > Gammaproteobacteria > UBA9214 > UBA9214 > UBA9214. The sequence goes on from JAJDNX010000015.1 coordinate 3,118, forward strand.
CGGTACAGCTTGAGAACCAGTTGGCGATCTGGGAGACACTCAACCGTTTGACCGATGTAGAGCTGCAGCAATTGCGGACGACACCCCCACCCGACCCGCTGAGTGGCTGGATGGAACTGGTCGAACTGTCACGTCTCTATCTGCAACAACCGGATGCGCTGGCGGAAGTGATACCGCACTGGCAACAACGTTACCCTGGTCACCCGGCATCCCAGGCGTTCATCCCGCAGTTGCTCGAGGGCATGGCGCTGGCCGGCCAACCCCCCGCGCAGATTGCGCTGCTGTTACCCTTGCACGGTACGCTGGCGGAGGCAGCTGCTGCCATACGCGATGGCATACTCGCCGCCTACTACGATACCCCGGACACAACCATACAACCGCGCCTGCAACTCTACGATACTGGCGACAGCACCGAGACTGCACTGGCCGCCTACCAGCAAGCGGCACTGGATGGTGCACAATTCGTCATCGGACCACTGCGCAAGGAGGCCGTACAGGCACTGGCAATGCAACCCCAACTGGCCGTGCCGGTACTGGCGCTGAACCAGCTGGAAGACCCTGTCCTGAACAACCCATCGCTCTACCAGTTCGGACTCGCACCCGAGGATGAGGCTCGCGAGGCAGCCCGCCTCGCCTGGCGTGAAGGCTACAGCCGCAGCATTGCGCTGTTACCGGAGAGTGACTGGGGTGAACGGGTTTATACCGCCTTTGCAGATGAATGGCAGAGGCTGGGCGGCGTGATCCTGGACACACGGCGCTACGACGACAGCAAAACCGATCATGGCAAGATTATCAGCGACCTGCTGAAGCTGGACAGCAGCCAGGCGCGACACCAGCAGCTGTCACGCCAGCTGGGGGTGGCGTTCGAATTCGAGCCGCGCAGGCGCGAAGACGTCGACTTTTTCTTCCTCCTTGCCTCACCGAATCAGGCGCGCCTGATTCGTCCACAGTTGAGCTTCTACCGTGCGACCACGATCCCTGTCTATGCCACCTCCAGGGTCTATAGCGGTCAGCCAAACGCGGCACAGGATGCCGATATGAATGGCATCATCTTCTGCGATATGCCATGGATGCTCGACCAGGACACAAACTGGCAGCACCTGCAACAGGCAATCCGTGATTTCTGGCCACTGGATGCCTCCCGTTACGCCCGTTTGTATGCACTCGGCATCGATGCCTATCGCCTGGTTCCTTACCTTGGCAGGGGTTACGGTGGCATGTTTGGCGCCTACCGCGGTGTCACCGGCAACCTGACTCTCACCAGTCAGGGTCTTATCAGCCGCAGCCTGCATTGCGCGGAATTCAGACAGGGAGTGCCGGTCCTGCTGGAACAAAGCAGCCACGATGAAAGCCTGAACCCAGAAGCGGTGATCCAGTAAACGGTGCGGTGTTCATGGATACATTGACGCGGGGCAAGCAGGCAGAAGAACGTGCCAGCCATTATCTGCAGGCACAAGGCCTGCAACTGCTGGCGCGTAACTACCGCAGCAAGCGGGGAGAAATCGACCTGATACTGCAGGACAAGGACAGCCTGGTGTTCGTTGAGGTGCGCTACCGCAGCTCGCCGCAGTTCGGGTCGGCAACAGAGTCTGTCGACCGGCGCAAGCGATCAAGACTTGTCGCCTGTGCTCAATATTATCTGCAAACACATCCACACGATTGCCAGCAGCCCTGCCGCTTTGATGTCATATCCGTCACCGGGTCGCAGTCTGTAATCGAGTGGATCCCGAATGCCTTTAGCGCCCCGGAGCCATGATGAACGTCAAGGACCCGATTGCACGCATCAATCGAAACTTCGAGGAAAGCATCCAGCTCAAGCAACAGTCACTGCAAACGCTGGCAGCGGCAACGGCGCAGGCAGCCGGTCTGATGACACAGGCACTGGATCAGGGCGCCAAGATACTGAGTTGCGGAAACGGCGGTTCTGCCGGTGACGCACAGCATTTCTCATCCGAGCTGCTGAATCGTTTTGAGAGCGAGCGAGTGGGCCTGCCAGCGATCGCACTCACCACGGACAGTTCGACATTAACCTCCATTGCCAATGACTATGAATTCAGCCAGATCTTTTCCAAGCAGATACTGGCGCTTGGCAAACCCGGTGACGTACTGCTGGCCATTTCCACCAGTGGCAACTCCAAAAACGTCTGCAAGGCCGTGGAGGCCGCGCAGCACTGCAACATGCGGGTAATCGCGCTGTCGGGGTGCGACGGTGGTACCATGGCGACCCTGCTGCAGGCAACGGATGTAGAAATTCGCGTACCGGCCCACTCAACGGCACGCACCCAGGAGGTGCACCTGCTGGTGATCCATTGCCTCTGCGACCTCATTGACCAACACTTCGTTTCACAGGAGAACTAAACGCATGAAACCAGTCCAAATGCTTCTTATGATTACACTGGCAGCCAGCCTGTTGAGCGGTTGTGCAGCAGTCATCGTCGGCGGGGCTGCCGTAGGCGCCAGCGCCGTGCATGAACGACGCTCGGTAGGCACCATGATCGATGACGAGGGGATCGAATGGAAAGTCCGCTCCACACTCAACGCAGATAAAACCCTGAGCAGTCAGAGTCATCTCAGTGTTGTCAGTCTCAACGGCGTGGTATTGCTGGTAGGCCAGACTCCCACCGAGGCATTGCGTCTGCAGGCAACAACCCTTACCCAGGGGGTAGAAGGTGTGCGTGCGATCCACAATGAAATAACCATCGCCGCACCCAATTCCTACATGACGCGCACCAGTGATTCCTATATCACCTCGAAGGTCAAGACCAGCCTTTTCAAGGTCAAGGGACACGAGGACTTCGATCCAACCCGCGTCAAGGTGGTCACTGAGAACGGGACCGTGTACCTGATGGGCATACTCTACCGCTCCGAGGCGGAAGACGCCGCGCGGCAGGCCAGCCGCGTTGGTGGCGTTCAGAAGGTCGTGAAACTATTCGAGTACCTTGACTAGTCACAGGAAGAACTCTGATGAAAGCCTGTTTCAAGTTTCCTCTGATTATCGCTGCATTATTTGCTGAAACATCTCTTGCGGATACCACCATCCGGCTCGGCGGCAACGAGGATGCCTCGAGGACCGTCATCCAGGTTAAAGACCACATGGCACGCATGTCACAGTCGGGGCAACCGGGTTATGTGCTGTTCGACAAGTCCCGCCATGTGGCCATCTACGTGGATCCGCTACAGCAGGAATACCGTGAAATAGACCAGCAACAACTGGACAAGTACGCTGAGGTCATTGCGCTGCTGCGCCAGCAGATGGAACAACTCTCGGCGCAACTGCAAAACCTGCCTGCGGCACAACGCGCCTTCATCGAACAACAGATGGGTATCCCGGCCGGCGGACTGCCGGATCTCGAGGTCATGGGCACTGAAGCACGCGGCATCCATGACGTTGCCGGATTCAGGTGCCAGCAACAGCTATTGTTGCGGAACGGGCAACCGATTGGTGAAGTCTGCCTGGCGACCGCTGCCGATGCAGGCATGTCAGAAAATGACTTTGATACCCTCATGGCAATGATGGATTTCATGCGTGAACTGGCAGGCACCACCCAGAAACTGGTCGGCGAACTGGGGGAAAACAGCCGCCTGTTACTGAGCGGTCTGCAGGGTGTACCGGTTGCGATGAAGGACTACCAGACCCGCATGGAATACCGGGTCACGGAGGTCACAAGCAGTACGATTCCAGCCGACGTATTCAACAGTTACCGGTCCTACCGCAAACAGGATCTGCTACTGAATCTGCCGGGACAGTAGCACGGCAACCCGGGCACAACCCGCCACAGCAGTGGCCGGACATGTGCAGGCAGGCTCGCAAGGGGCGTGCAGCGCTGCAACCCGGTGCAACCGAAACCTGGCCACCGCTCTTGAGAGAGTGTAGTAATGTTGTCTTTTTACCTATAATCCAGCCATTGTACGAACCACTGCGTCAACCAGCGCACCAGGGAAAGCCCGATGTCCGAAATCGTTGTTTGTGCCTTGTACAAGTTTATCCGTCTCGATAATTACCGGGCGCTGCAAGCGCCACTGCGGCAGGTCATGAGCGACCACCACATCCGCGGTACGCTGCTGCTGGCGAATGAGGGTATTAACGGGACGGTAGCGGCATCTCGCCAGGGTATTGATACCCTGCTGAACTGGCTGCGACAGGATCCGCGGCTGGCGGATCTTGACTGCAAGGAATCGTATACCGATACCCTGCCCTTCAAACGAGCCAAGGTAAAGCTCAAGAAGGAAATCGTTACCCTCGGTGTACCCGGCATTGACCCCACGCACACCGTTGGCACCTACCTCAGCCCGGCGGAATGGAACCAGCTGCTCCGTGATCCCGAGGTGCTGCTGGTGGACACCCGCAATGATTACGAATACCAGGTCGGGTCATTCAGAAATGCCGTCAACCCGCAAACCAACTCGTTTCGCGAATTCCCGCAGTACGTACGTCAACACCTCGATCCCAAAAGGCACCGGAAAATCGCCATGTTCTGTACCGGTGGGATTCGTTGTGAAAAATCGACAGCCTATATGAAGATGCAGGGTTTTGACGAGGTGTACCACCTACGGGGCGGCATCCTCAAATACCTGGAGGAAACCCCGGCACAGGACTCTCTCTGGGAAGGTGAATGTTTTGTATTCGACGATCGCGTCAGTGTTAACCACCGGCTCGAAAAAGGCAGTTATGCGCTATGCAATGCCTGCCGCATGCCCATCACCCGGGCAGACCAGGCGAGCGACCACTTCCAGCCGGGCGTCAGCTGTCCGCACTGCCATGACAAGCTCAGCCCATCCCAAAAGATGCGATTCCGGGAACGGCAGAAACAGATGGAACTGGCCCGTGAACGTGGCCAGACCCACCTGGGTGACGACGTTGTGAACAGCAGTACGGCCAACCAGACCCTCAAACAGCAGCATCCCACCCGAGCCAGCGGCTGAAACCTTTAACTTCCCGACCCTGTTACGAGCCAGGCATTGAATTGACCATAACTCCGGTGCTCGGCATCTGCAGGCAGTAAGGTGTCGAGATCATGCTCGCAACGGGATCTGCATAGCAGCAGAATATCGCGACGACCGGCATTTGTTTCCAGCAACTGCTGAAACCGCCTGCTATCCAGGTAGCGATTGGACGCATCCGGATAACCCAGACCATAGGCAAGCTCATCCTCTTGAATCAGAAACGCGTCATCCCTGTGCAGATACCAGTCCACCGCGCGAATCATCCTGCCCTCGGCAATGATGATCGTATCAGCGGTAATCCTGTTGCGGTATTGCTGCAGAAAATCACCGGGCATTTGGTAGCCGCGGACCTGATTCGGGATCACAAAATGAACCGCAAGCTGCAGAGGTATCACCGTCATCATGACAGCAGCCAGCTTGAGCGTTGTCTGCTTCGACAGAAATGCCAGCAGGCCACTTGCAACGCCCAGAAATAACGCCAGCGCAGCGATCACAACACGGGATCCCTCGGTGCGATCAAAGACCCGGAAACCCGTATCGAAATTCTGGGAAATCAGCAGCACGCAAAACAATGTTAACAGCATCAGGGCATTGAACAGTGCCCCAAAGTTAAAAAGCTTGCGTCGATCACCGCGAAGATACCGTGAAAGTCCAATTGCCATCAGTACGGATAATGGCGGATAACAGGGCAATATATAGGTGGCCAGCTTCCCGCTGGAGGCCGAGAAAAAGACAAACGGCAACAACACCCAGAGCCAGAGCAGGCGCGAGCCACAACGTTGCCGTTCCTGCTTCCCCTGTTTTGACAAGCCTGCGATTGCGGCCGGCATCAGGTTGAACCAGGGCAGCGCCAGCCCCGGCAAAAACAGCAGGAAATAATAAAATGGATGCTGGTGCTGAGCATCTCCTGTGGTAAACCGCTCGACATGCTCGACCCAGAAAAAATAATGCCAGAACTCGCCTTCCCGCAGCTGTATAGCAATCGCCCAAGGCATAATCACAAGGACGGCCGCAGCCACGGTTAGCCAGCCTTTCGTTAGCAACAGGCGCCAGCGGCCCTCCCACAGCAGCCAGGGAAGCAATACCAGGCCCGGGACTACGAAAGCAAGAAAGCCTTTTGTCAGAAAAGCCAGGCCAAAGGCAATGCCGGCAAGCCACCACCACATCGTATTCTTCCGGGCCCGAACAGCGGCAAAATAAATACTGGCAATGCCCGCTGTCAGAAACAGGGTGACAAAATTGTCCAGTACACTGGTAACACCAATGGCAAAAACCTCGAGAAAGGTCAGTTGCACCAGTGACGCCAGTAACGCGATCCGTGGACTTCCTGACAGTTCCAGCGCCAGGATCAGGACAAGCAATGCTGTGAGGCCAGCCGCCAGTGCGCCGGGGAAGCGAATCGCAAAGTTGTTTTCTCCAAACACCGCGATTGAGGTCGCAACCAGCCAGTAGCCAAGTGGTGGCTTCTCGAAATATCGCAATCCATCCAGGTGGGGAACCACCCAGTCGCCTCTGGCAAGCATCTCCCGGGGAATTTCTGCGTAGCGCGTTTCGTCCGGAATCAACAGTGGCCGCTGGCCCAGCAACAGCACATAGACCAGCAGAAAAAAGAGCAGCAGGGCCAACAGGCCCCGCGCAAGGGAAGCACCGGTATCCTGCTGCATCAATTCAAACGGCCAAGGACTAGAGCCATTTTTTCTTCTTGAAATAAACCAGCAACACCGCAGGAATGGCAATAAATACGGCCCACAGGGCCGGATAAGCCCATTTCCACTTGAGCTCCGGCATATATTCGAAATTCATGCCGTAGATACCCACCAGGAAGGTCAAGGGGATAAAAATGGAGGCAAACACTGTCAACACCTTCATGACTTCATTCATTTTGTTGCTGAGGCTGGACATATAGATATCGAGCAAGCCTGACAAGATTTCCCGGTAGGATTCCACGGACTCCAGTACCCGTGTCGTGTGATCGGACACATCCCTGAGATAGAGGTAGGTGCTCTCGTGAATCAGTCCGGACTGACTGCGCAGCAACCCAGACATCAACTCTCTAATCGGGGACATTCTTCTTTTTACAGTGATCACTTCCCGCTTGAGCTTTTGTATCTTGTTGAGCGCGTGCTGCGTCGGGTTGGCGAACAGGGCATCCTCCAGTGCGGTTACCGCGTCGTCGAGTGCCTCCATGAGAATAAAACCCTGGTCGACAATGGTATCCAGGATTGCATACATCAGGTAATCGCTGCCCAGGCTCCTGAAACGACTCTTGCCATTCCTGATGTGCAACAACAGCGGAGCAAGCAGATCATCCGCTTTCTCCTTGAAGGTAAATACAAAATTGTCGAGCACCAACAGGCTTATCTGTTCGCTGTTGACAGAGAACTCTTCCCCTTCCGATAGCAGGCACTTCAGGACGAGAAACAGATAGTCTTCATATTCCTCGAACTTCGGCCGCTGGTGAGTATTGAGGATATCTTCCAGCACCAGCGGGTGGATCCCGAATAATGATCCAACATTTTCTATCACATCGACATTGGTCAGGCCCTCGACAATCACCCAGGTAACACTGTCGCGGTCCCTGTATGCCTGGATCTCGTCCAGAGACCGAAGCTGACGCTCTTCAACCGATTCTTTACTGTAATCAACCAGCGTGATTTTGGAGACTGTCTCCAGCACATCACCGACGTGGACCAGGGAACCCGGGGGTAGACCCGTCTTTTTGGAACTGTTTCGATACGATTCAGACATGGGAAATGATCCGGTTGCTAGTGCTTTTTTACATGCCGCATGAGACGTGTTTTACGCTTCTGCTGACGCCCGGTGAGTTTGTTCTTGCGGCCCTTATAGGGATTATCGCCGGTCTTGAATTGGATTCTTATTGGTGTTCCCGCCAGTTTCAGTGCCTCGCGGAAAGCATTCACCAGATAGCGCTTGTAGCTGGCCGGTACACGTTCCGTCTGGTTGCCGTGGATGACGATCAGCGGAGGATTGCGGCCACCCTGGTGGGCATAGCGCAGTTTGATACGACGGCCTTGCACCATCGGTGGCTGATGCGCCTGCACGGCCTGCTCGAGGATGGCGGTTAACCCCGGTGTAGACAACTCGCGTGTTGCCGAGACATAGGCCTTGCGGATATGCGGAAACAACTCACCCACGCCGGAGCCATGCAGTGCAGAAATGAAACAGGTGGTAGCGAAATCAAGGAACGGCAGGCGCCGCTCGAGTTGATCGCTAATCTGGTTGCGCTGATGTGCGTCCAGTCCATCCCATTTATTGACTGCTACGATAAGGGCGCGCCCCTTTTCAGCAATGTATCCGGCGAGGCTGGCATCCTGATCACTGATTTCCTGTTGTGCATCCAGCACCAGGATGACCACGTGTGCGGCATCGATTGCCTGCAGTGTCTTGATGACGCTGAATTTTTCAATGGTCTCCTTTACCCGCGCGCGGCGTCGTACACCGGCAGTATCGATGAGGGTATAGGCGACCTCATCGCGCACGAAAGGAATAAAGATGCTGTCACGCGTGGTACCGGGCCGATCATATGCCAGTACCCGCTCCTCGCCCATGATACGATTGATCAATGTCGACTTGCCGACATTCGGCCGGCCAACCACGGCAACACGGATACGGTTGTCATCCTGCGCCTCACCGGACGTTTCCACAGGCACCGGCAACCTCTCCATGGCAAGGTCCATGAGTGTCGCCACACCACGCCCGTGAGCAGCCGCGATCGCGTGCATCTCAGCCAGGCCCAGTGCATAGAAGTCCGCCATGGCGCTGTCCGCGTCAAGTCCATCGGTCTTGTTGATCACCAGCAGCAACGGCTTGCCGGTACGTCGCAGTGCCGCAGCGATGGTCTCGTCGCCTGAGGTAAGGCCTTCTCGTGCATCTACCAGAAAAAACACCAGATCCGCTTCCTCGACAGCCTGCCAGGCCTGTTGCGCCATCAGGCCATCGAGTTCATCACTGACTTCGCTCAGACCACCGGTATCGATAACGATAAACGGCCGCTCACCGACCCGGCCATCACCGTATTTGCGATCACGGGTGAGCCCCGGCACATCAGCAACCAGCGCATCCCGCGTCCGCGTCATCCGGTTGAAGAGTGTTGACTTGCCAACATTCGGACGGCCCACCAGTGCAATTACAGGTAACATGTGTCTGCGCAGGGTGTCAGGATGCAGGTACGCGTGCAGGACATCCTGGCAGCTAACCGGCCGGATGCCATTATTCTATTGCGGCGCTGGCAAGCGAAAGGCCGATAGCTTGCCTGAATTGCCGTACACATAAAGGGTACCATTCCAGGCCAGCGGTTTCTCCTGAATGCCCTTGCTATCCACCCGTGCGCGCGCCGCGATATGTCCGTCATACCGCGACAACAGGTGGACGTAACCTTCCAGGTCTCCGACCGCCACATAGTCTTCAAATGGTGTCGGGGCAGTGACTTTTCTGTATGCCAGCTCATCCTGCTTCCACTCGGTTGCGCCGGTCGCACGCGAGAGCGCCCAGACATTACTATCCGCATCGGTAACATATACCTGCGAGAAGTCGACACCCAAGCCCACATTTGACGACATCTCCCGCTGCCAGCCCTGGTTTCCTGTTTGCGCCTCGATCACGGCAATGTGCCCCTGGTAGGTAGTTACATACACGACGCCACCGACAATCACCGGGTCACCGTCAATGTCCACCAGCCGGTCAATTTCGGAACGACCCTGCGGGATGGCAATACTGACCTCCCAGACAGGAAAACCCTTTTCGGCACTCAATCCGACCAGTTTGCCGTTGGCAAAGCCAGCGACCACCAGACCACTTTCAACTGCCGGTGTACTGGTGCCGCGCAATGTCAGCACCGGTACCGAGCGGTCGTTTACCCACAGTTGTTCCCCGCTATCAACGGCCAACGCGGCAATAATTCCGTCAGCCGTTTGTACGATCACCTTGTCGATATCAACTTGTGGAACAGCTAATACCTCACTGCTGACCTCGGCTTTCCACTGCAAGGTCCCATCCTCGGCACGTAACGCCAGCACTTCGGCGTCACTGGTACCCAGAAATACCAGGCCACTGCCGACACCAGGTCCTGCAGACAGCGCCGCCCCGGTCTTGACCTGCCATTGTTCCTTGCCGGTTTCAGCATCCAGCGCCACCACCCGACCCTTGCGGTCAGCAACATATACACGGTCTTCATAAACAAATGGCTCCAGGTTGACAAATTGCTTGTCAAGGCCAACGCCCACCCGTGTACTCCAGAGTTGCTTCAAGGGGATGGGATCAGGGATTTCAACCAATGGCGCAGGGGGTTCGGCATTGTCCGAACCACCAAGCAGGCTGCTGGTCCAGCCGGACAAGGTAGAGCAACCACTGAGCAGCGCCGCCAGTATCACGACTGTGGTCGCCTGTCTCACTCGGCGACCCCGGCTGCTGCAGTGGTGGCCACGAGTGTACTGTCGTATTTCAGTTGCAGCAGATGGCGTCCGGGCGAATCGCTGGCGGTTGCATCCAGTGCTGCCTGGTAGGCCTTGTTGGCCGCTACCCGGTCGCCACGTGCAACATCGATATCTCCCCTGACCTCGGTGTACAACGGGTCAAAAGGCGTGCCGGTTGTGGCCTGGTCCAGCAGTGAAGTTGCAGCGTCGAGATTACCCATCGCAACCAAGACACGCGCCATTCGCAAGCGCGCCGTATCCCGCATGGTGTCGGAATCGCTGTTGTCCATCACCCATTGCAGACGTGACTGGGCAGCCTCCAGTTCATCCGCCTCAATATTGATCCTTGCCAGTGCCAACGCGGCGAGTGCTGCATAGGGGGTGCTACTGTAGTCCGAAATCAGCATGGCAGCCCTCTCGTTGACCACCTGCTCATCTCCACCCTCGAGGGCGGTCATCAGTGTCGTGTAGATATTGGATGCGGTTTCAGCGTTACGTTCCTGGTAAGCAAACCACGCCTTGCCGCCAAACAGCACCGCAAGCCCGAGCACCACCCCGGTAATGATTGACCCGCCATTCTCACCCCACCATTTTTTGACTTCCGCGAGCTTCTCGTCATCTGTTAAGTGAGCGTCCATCGTTACTCCTGTTGCCTGTTCAATAATTCATGAAAATGTGCATATCTGTCACCGCAGCCAGTGCTTCATGTGCTGCGCTAGCCCGCCTCAATTACCGCATGGATACGTGCCGCCACATGCTGCTGTAGCACAGTTTCCTGCTCAGTCTCGTCGCGCAAGGATTTCAGGATGACCGTGCCTTCCCTGACCTCATTGTCCCCCATCACCAGCGCAATGCCTGCACCGCTCCGGTCAGCGCGTTTGAACTGGCTTTTGAAACTACCGTTGCCACAGTTAGTCAGCAAGCGCATACCCGGCAAGGCGTTGCGTAGATCTTCCGCAAACACCATGCCATGCTGCACTGCCTGTAGACCATTCAGCACCAGGTATACATGCGGGTGATGCTGCGGGATGTCCACCTTGCCTGCCTGCAGCAGCGCCAGCAGCCGTTCCAGGCCCAGTGCAAAACCGAAGGCCGGTGTTGGCTTGCCACCAAGGTATTCGACCAGCCCGTCATAACGGCCTCCGGCGCATATTGTACCCTGTGCACCCAGCTGATCGGTGACCCACTCGAATACTGTCTTGGTATAGTAATCGAGTCCCCGCACCAGCCTCGGATTTACCTCGTAGGCGACGCCGGCGTTATCCAGCAAGGCACATAACTCGGAAAAGTGTTGCCGGGACTCGTCATCCAGATAGTCAGGCAGACGCGGTGCCGCCCCGATCAGCTCCTGCATCTCCGGGTTCTTGCTGTCAAGAATGCGCAACGGATTGCTGTCCAGCCGCCGCCGGCTGTCTTCATCGAGGCCGGACTCGTGCTTGCGCAGGTATGCCACCAGTGCAGTGCGATACTCGGCCCTCGCTGCCAGTGTTCCCAGTGAGTTGATTTGCAACACCGCATCCCTGAGACCCAGCCGTTCCCACATGCGTGCCGACATAAAAATAATCTCGGCGTCGATATCCGGCCCAGCCATGCCAAAGGCCTCGATCCCAATCTGGTGAAACTGGCGGTAACGGCCTTTCTGTGGCCGCTCGTGACGAAACATCGGTCCGGCATACCAGAGGCGCTGTAGCTGGTTGTATAGCAGTCCATGCTGCATGCAGGCGCGCACGCAACTCGCGGTGCCTTCCGGTCGCAACGTCAGGCTGTCACCGTTACGGTCATCAAAGGTATACATTTCCTTTTCGACGATATCGGTCACTTCACCGATCGAACGCTTGAACAGCTCGGTCTGTTCCAGCAGCGGCAGCCGGATTTCCTGGTAGCCATAGGCGTGCACCACCTCGCGCAGCGTATCCTCGAGATACTGCCAGCTGGACGACTCCCCCGGGAGTATGTCATTCATGCCTCGAACAGCCTGTAGGGTCTTGGCCATGTGTTACACGCGTTATTGTCTGAGTGTGTTAGCAGAAAAGAATGTGGCTATCAGCTAAACAGGTGTCAACCCGCGCATTCATGCTATTCATTCTGTTGATTGCGTTTCTGCTGGGGGCAACTGCAGGCGCCCCGGTTCGGCTTGCTGTGCTTCCTGCCCCCGAGACTGAATGAGACGTTCCGCAAAGGGATACGCCAGCCAGATCAGGATTGCGGCCAGCAGTAGCAGGATGATATTACGCAGCAGTCGGGCCGATGGCAGCTGAAAAAAAGGGGTCGCGGTTTTTATCTTGACCACGGTTAACGGTGGTGGATCACCGGTTTGTGCGGCGTAATCCCTGACGATCTCTTCTTCCGGCAATCCCAGCAGTCTTGCATAGTTGCGCAGGTAACCCTTCACGAAGATTGCCGCCGGTAATGCGGCCTTGTCGTCATTTTCCAGTGCCTCAATCATACGGATATCCAGATTCAGCTCATTGGCAACGACACGCCTGTCGAGCTTGCGCTGTGTTCGTGCCGCAGACAGCCTCGCACCGATCGACTTGCGATCAGCGTCAGAGACAGCACTGCTGTCATCGGTATCCTGACTGTCGCTCATTCTCCCACTCCAGCAATAATGCAGTCTCTTTACTGTCAGGAAAATTATTCTTGAGAATAATTGCGTACTGTCCCCAGGCCTGGTTGTCGTTCAGGGCATATTCGGTTCGCACCGCCAGCCACAGACTCTGCGGAGTGTGATCGGCCACTTGCTGGAGACGCTGCAAATAGCCTCTTGCACCCAAATAATTGCCCTGCTCGAACCGGATGATCGCCATCTGCAGCAATGCCGGTGCAAAATTCTGGTTCTTATCCAGTGCCAGACGGTAGTACTCGCTGGCAGCTTCCAGATCCGGTATGCGTGCTGCGCACATACCGGCATTTGCCAATGGCACTTCCGGGGTTGCATAGAAGGGGTTGTCAGCCGCTTTCATGAACTCTGCGGTTGCTTCCTTGTAGCGACCCTGGAAGCACAGAAACTGTCCGTAATTGTTATGTGACCTGGCACTGTCCGGCTTCAGTCTCAGCGATTTTTTATAGTGCTTCTCCGCAAGGGTTGATTCCCCCACCTTTTCGTAGAGTACCGCAATCGCATCGTGCGCAGGCGCATAGTTTGGGTCCAGTTCCAGCGCCTTCTCCAGCTTCACCCTTGACTGTTCGTAGTTACCTTTGCGTAGGTACTCGACACCAAGCTGTGTATTGGCCGTGGCAGCCACGGTAGCACTATTCTGTTCGCCCTTTGTTTCAGGGGTGCTGGCACAGGCCGTCAGTAGTAACACGGTGATTGCACAAACCAAGATCTTTGCATTTTTCATTAGCTGGCTACCCGGGTGTTTTTTTGTACCCGTTCACGTCGACGTGTCCGGTCCTGAAACTGTCCTGCCAGTTGACCGCAGGCGGCATCGATGTCATCGCCACGGGTACGGCGTGTAATAGTCACAACTCCGGCATTGTTGAGTATCTCGAAGAAACGCTGGATGCGATGATTGGAACTGCGTTGATAGCGGGTTTCGGGAAACGGGTTGAACGGTATCAGGTTAATCTTCGCGGGTACCCCCTTGAGGCAACGCACCAGCTGGCGCGCATGCGCATCGCTATCATTCACACCGGCAAGCATCACATACTCAAAGGTCACGCGGCGGCGTCCCTCGCCTGCATAGGCCTTGCATGCCTCGAGCAGTTCACGTATCGGGTATTTTCGGTTCAGCGGCACCAGCTGGTTACGCAGCAGATCATCCGGCGCATGCAGAGACACCGCCAGACTGACATCACAATCCTTGCGCAGTTGCCCGATTGCCGGTATGACACCCGCGGTACTCAGGGTGATGCGACGTTTGGACAGGCCATAGCCGAAATCATCCAGCATGATGCCCATGGCACGTACAACGTTGTCATAGTTCAGCAAGGGTTCTCCCATGCCCATCATAACCACATTGGAAATGAGTCGTTCGCCATCGACGCTCTGCCCGAGCGCTCCGGCAGCCACCCACAGCTGCGCAATAATTTCACCACTGGACAGATTGCGATTGAAACCTTGTTGCGCAGTAGAACAGAAGCTGCAGTTCAGCATGCAGCCCACCTGCGAGGACACACACAGTGTGCCACGACCGGCCTCCGGGATATACACCGTCTCTATGCAGTTGCCATCATGCAGCTGCAATAGCCACTTTCGTGAACCGTCATCAGAGAGGTGATCGGATACCACAAGCGGCAAACGCAGTTCTGCACAGGACTGCAGGTCGGCGCGCAACCCCTTGCTGAGGTTGGTCATTGCCGCAAAGTCGGTCACACCCTGACCATAGATCCACTTCATTAGCTGCGTGGCGCGAAAACCCTTCTCGCCACGTGCGCTAAAGAAGTCCACCAGACCGGCACGATCAAGATCCAGCAGGTTGGTTTTCATGGTTTCGGTCACAACGGGTTGAGAGGAATCGATTTATCGTGTGCGTGGGCACAGTTCCTCGTCTGAAAAGAAATACCTGATTTCCTGTGCCGCGGTTTCCGGGGCATCCGAGCCGTGCACGGCATTTTCATCGACCGTCTTCGCGAAGTCTGCCCGGATGGTGCCGGGGGCCGCTTCCGCCGGATTGGTTGCACCCATCAGCTCACGGTTCTTGCTGATGGCATTCTCACCTTCAAGCACCTGCACCACTACCGGGCCGGAAATCATGAAATTGACCAGATCGTTATAAAAGGGCCGGCCGGCGTGTACGGCATAGAACCCCTCTGCCTGCTCCCTGGTGAGGTGCAGCATTTTTGCGGCAATCACCCGCAGGCCATTGTTTTCAAAGCGACTCACGATCTCGCCAATCACGTTCTTGGAGACAGCATCCGGTTTGATTATGGAAAAGGTCCGCTCAATTGCCATGCAAAACTCCATTGATAATCTTCAGAAACAAGAAACCCGTAAGAAAACGGGAGCTTAGTGAATAAATTCAAGCGGGTAGTGTAAGCGGATGGGGTGCGGGTGGCAATGACACAGACGGTATTTTCTGCGACTGTCGGAATGATTGAGTCTGATGGCCCAATGAACGGGCTAGCATAGACTTACTCTATTAATTACCATAACCAAAAAAAAGGAGGAGCATGATGAAACACAGAACCGCTTTCGCCCTGTGCCTGTCAGTTGTGCTGTTGACGGGGCTTGTTGTGGTATCGGTCACCCTGGTAGTGATGGAAAAACAGGACACAAGCCTGCTGTTGCAACACATCGCCCAGCTCAAACAGGAAAATGCGGCACTCAAATGCCAAATCAACCCGGCGTGTATCAATGTGGCCGGACAAGACGGAAACTAGTGAGTTGCAGGCTGCACCGAGCCCGGCCACATTAATCTGTGTCAGGAAAAGACGCGTTTAGCCGTTTCGCCGATCAGGGCAGGATTGCGCACCACGTGCACACCCAGTTCTTCCATCAGGTCCATCTTGGCATTCGCGGTGTCCGCTTCGCCCGAGATGATCGCACCGGCATGGCCCATGCGACGTCCAGCTGGCGCCGACACACCAGCAACAAAGCCCACCAGCGGCTTGCTCATATTCTCTTTTGCCCAGCGTGCCGCCTCGACCTCCTGCGGTCCGCCGATTTCACCGATCATGATAACCGCTTCGGTCTCGGGGTCTGCTTCAAAGGCACGCAGCACCGTGACAAAATCGGTGCCATTGACCGGGTCTCCGCCGATGCCCACCGAGGTCGTCTGCCCCATGCCCAGTTCGGACATTTGCTGCACCGCCTCGTAGTTAAGTGTGCCGGAACGTGATACCACGCCGATGCGGCCTGGCGAATAGATATGTGAGGGCATGATACCGACCTTGCAGGCACCCGGGGTAATGATACCCGGCGTATTCGGACCGATGATGATGGCATTCTTGCCAAGTGCATAGCGTTTCACACGCACCATATCCTGCACCGGTATGCCGTCGGCGATCACCACGATAACACCAATACCGGCTTCCAGCGCCTCCATAATGGCATCCGCTGCAAAGGCCGGCGGTACAAAAATGCCACTGACATCGGCGCCGGTCTCGGCGACCGCCTGGTGCACGGTATCGAATACCGGCAAGCCAAGATGCTGCTGCCCGCCCTTGCCCGGCGTGACACCGCCGACCACCGTGGTACCGTTATGCATGGATTCTTCCGCGTGAAAGGTGGCATGCTGGCCGGTGAAACCCTGGATGATGACACGGGAATGCCTGTGTACGAAAACGCTCATGCTGCAGCCTCCAGTACCGCAACGACCTTGGTGGCCGCATCGTCAAGGTTGTCGGCCATGATAAACGGGAACCCGGATGCCTTGAGAATCGGCGCACCCTTTTCGACATTGGTCCCGGCGAGGCGTACCACGATGGGTACCTGTATATCCTGATCGCGCATGGCCTGCACCAGCCCCTCGGCAATCCAGTCACAGCGATTGATACCCGCAAAGATATTGACCAGGATGGCTTTTACATTCGGGTCCTGCAGCACGATTCGGAAGGCATTGCCGACCTTCTCGGGTGATGCACCACCGCCAACATCCAGGAAGTTCGCCGGCCTGCCCTTGTGAAAACTGATTGCGTCCATGGTCGCCATGGCCAGTCCGGCACCGTTGACAATACAGCCGACATCGCCATCCAGTGCAATGTAGTTCAGTCCGTGGCCGGAAGCCTCAACTTCCTTGACATCCTCTTCATCAAAATCGCGCAGCTCGATAATGTCAGAATGCCGGTACATGGCATTACTGTCGAAGGACATCTTAGCATCCAGCGCCATCAAGCGGCCCTCGTCGATAGCAGCCAGCGGATTGATTTCAGCAAGTAGCGCATCTTTATCACGGAAGCAGCGATACAGTGCCTGCATGATCTTGGCCGCCTCACCGATCTGCTTGCCGGCCAAGCCCATCCTGGCAGCGATCTTGCGGCACTGGAAACCCGCGAGTCCAATGGCAGGATCCACTGCCTCACGGATAACACGGTCCGGATCTGTTTTTGCGACTTCCTCGATATTCATGCCGCCGGATGCCGAAGCAATCACGGTAATTCGTTGAGTGGCACGGTCAATGACCATGCCGAGATAATATTCCTTGTTGATCTTGCAGGCCTGCTCGATCAGAACCCGCTGCACCAGCCGACCCTGTTCTCCGGTTTGCGGGGTAACCAGATAGGTACCAATCATTTCATCGGTGAACTGCCTGACTTCCTCCAGGGAGGAAGCGACCCTGACGCCACCCCCCTTGCCACGGCCACCGGCATGGATCTGCGCCTTGACGACCCAGCGTTCGCCGCCCAGATCTTCTGCGATGGTGGCGGCATTGTCTACATTGTGTGCAACACGGCCATTCGGGACCGGTACACCAAAACCCCGTAGCAGTTCCTTGGTCTGGTACTCATGAATATTCAAAAGAATTCTCCGGTAATTTGTTGTTAACAGCAGTTACTTGCGTGCTGCGAGCGATTTTTCTATCTGCGCGAACTTGTCCACCATTACCTGCGCCTGCCGAATGGAGGCCGCATCGATCAGCCGCCCATCCAGCGATACGGCACCCTTGCCCTGCGCCGCCGCTTCTTTCATGGCGATCAGGATACGACGGGCACGCTCCACTTCAGCCTCGGGCGGTGTGAACACTTCATTGGCCAGTGGAATCTGTGAGGGGTGAATGGCCCACTTGCCCTCGACACCCAGTGCGGCAACACTTCGGGAGACGGCCAGATAGCCATCCGGATCGTTAAAATCACCAAACGGTCCATCGATCGGGCGCAGTCCATAGGCACGGCAGGCCACCACCATGCGGGAAATGGCAAAATGCCACTGGTCGCCCCAGTGACGCTCACGCCGGCCTTCACTATCCGGGTGCGTCAGGGTGTAGTAATCGATGTTGGCGCCACCCATACTGGTGGTACGGGCCTGTGTCGAGGCCGCGTAATCGGCGACACCGAACACCATCGCTTCCATGCGTTCCGGGCAGGTCTGCGCAATGCTTTCAACATTCGCCATGCCCATGGCGGTCTCTATCAGCACATGAAGATTGATAGGCTCGAACCCCTTGGCCGCCTCGATCTGCTCCAGCATGGTGGAGACAAACAAGATATCCGAGGGCGAACCCACCTTGGGTATCAGGATCGTGTCGAGTTTGTCGCCGGCCTGTTCGACCACCTCGACGATATCGCGGTAACAGTAGTGGGTATCCAGGCCATTAATGCGCACCGATACACTGCAATTCGACCAGTCAAGGTCATTTAACGCTTCAATTACGTTTTTGCGAGCCTGCGCCTTGTCATCCGGAGCCACGGCATCCTCAAGGTCCAGGAAGACCAGATCAGCACCGGCTGTGGGTGCCTTTTCAAGCATGCGAACATTGCTGCCGGGAACGGCCAGTTCACTGCGGTGCAGACGGTTACGTAGAGCCATGATGTACCTCTAGTCAGAATGAGCCAATGCAGGGCGTCTGGCCATTCGGTTTTGTTCCGGTGGACGTGCCATCGGGACCAGGCCGGTGCAAACAAAGCCGCGTAATATACAATGTCGGGGCGAGTATTGGAATGTGGAAGCACGCGCGCAAACTGGGCAACCACACGATCAAGGCACGCCGCGCGCGCCATGGGATAATTTATTATTCTTATTGTTCATTAAGTTATGTGTTTCTATTCAAGTTTTTTCTATTACCAGCTGAAAGCCAGACCGTCTGCTGACATTCGCCTTACTTCGCAGCGGCCCTTCTATATAATGTGCCCCCCCGGGGTTGTACCCCGGTATGGATTTGACCACCAACTGCAACCATCTACGGCTTACCCGGGAGGCAAGACATGAAAATAGTACAGGGACTGTGGATCGCATTGCTGCTGGTTACCATGCCTGCACATGGCAGTAGCACCAACCCCGGCAAGGTCATTGCCGGCTGGGTGGAAAAGATCAGCCTTGGCGAGCCGCCAGTGATGCTGAAGGCCAAGCTGGACACCGGAGCCAAAACCTCATCCATCCATGCAGCCAATGTCGAGCCATTCCTGCGCGATGGTGTGCGCTGGGTAAGGTTCGATCTGCTGTTAAAAGACGTTGATGACAAACAGCATACCCTCCACATGGAGAAACCCAGGTCGCGGCGTGTGCGTATCAAGGATGACGATGGCGAACACGATCCGCGTTCCGTAGTTGAGCTGGAAA
Organism: Gammaproteobacteria bacterium; assembly: GCA_022340485.1. GTDB lineage: Bacteria > Pseudomonadota > Gammaproteobacteria > UBA9214 > UBA9214 > UBA9214. The sequence goes on from JAJDNX010000015.1 coordinate 22,654, forward strand.
TCTGTTTTGACGGACGCAAACACGTCACAGAATTTACTCTCGCGGACCGCGTTGAATATATATACGATGTGCTACTGGGTCGCGAGTTTCTGCAAGGCATCGCAGTCGTTGACCCTGAAAGCACATTCCTTACACAGGCAAACTGCCCGACGCCATGAGCATTACAAAAACAGCAGCATGAATAGCTTAACCGCAAGAGGCTGGGCAGTCGCGCTGATACTGATTGGCCTGGTGATCACGGCATACAAGTCCTACGAACTGGGCCTGCCACTGACGCCCGAGCAGCATGCCGAGGTGTGGACGGTGCAGGCACAGGTATCATTCCAGGGCAAGGGCGGGCCGGCAAAACTGTCGCTGTATATTCCTGAAAACACCCCGGGCTTCATGCTTCTGGATGAGGATTTTATCTCGAGCCGCTATGGGCTGACCATTGCAAAGTCGCATGAAAACCGAAAGGCGGATTGGGCCATACGTCGCGCAAAGGGTGCACAAACCCTCTATTACCGAATATCGGTGGCCCGATCAAACCTGAGTGTCGAATGGGAAGAAAAGCCCGCGTTCCCTTCCCCTCCGGACTATGAAGAACCCTATGCCTCTGCAATCCGTGCAATTATCGAGGACGTGCGCGAAGAGTCCGCAGATGTTGAGTCGTATACCCTGGAACTGCTCAAGCAGCTCAACTCAAACGAACCAAATGAAAATGTAGAACTGATCCGCGACCAGGCCAGCAATGCAGGCCAGTGGACAAACGAAATCATCAACGTCCTGAAAGGTGTACGCATCCCTGCCCGCATCATCTGGGGAATCGACATAAGTGATACGGCAAATGACGCCCTGCTACGGCCGCTGCTGCAGGTGCACAATGGCAGCAGCTGGTTGAGCTTCGACCCGGAAACCGGCAGGGAGGGCATCCCGGCGAATTTTCTTGTCTGGAAAGTTGGCGACAAGAGTGTATCCTCGCTGGATGGCGGCAAAGACCTTGATATCAAATTCTCGGTGACCCGCACCTATGCCGAACTGATTGATATTGCCCGCCAGGGAGCCGCGAAAAGGGACTCCTTCTTTTCTGAATTTTCCCTGCTTTCACTGCCGGTACAGAATCAGAATGCCTACCAGTTGCTGCTGATGTTGCCGCTTGGCGCATTACTGGTGGTGTTCCTGAGAACGGTCATCGGCCTGAAAACCTTCGGTACCTTCATGCCGATCCTGATCGCCATGGCCTTTCGGGAGACACAGCTCTTCTGGGGTGTGATCATGTTCAGCCTGATTGTCTCCATTGGGCTGATGATTCGCTTTTATCTTGAGAAATTGTTTCTATTGCTGGTTCCGCGACTGGCCTCGGTACTGGTCATTGTCGTGATTCTCATGCTGCTTATCAGTCTCGTAACCAACCAGCTGGGAGTCGAACGAGTGTTATCCATCTCCCTGTTCCCGATGGTCATCCTTGCCATGACCATCGAGCGCATGTCGATCACCTGGGAGGAAAATGGTGCACGGGATGCCATTCTTCAGGGACTTGGCAGCCTGCTTGTCGCCTCGATTGGCTATGTGGTGATGACAAACGAAAACCTGATGTATCTGATTTTTGTTTTTCCTGAGTTATTGCTGGTGGTGCTGGGCCTGTGTCTCTGGATGGGCGGTTACACCGGCTATCGACTGACAGAACTGGTACGTTTCAAAGGCATGGTTGGCAAGGCTGAAAAATGAGATTCTTTGCCACACCCGGAGAATTGCGCAAACGTGGTGTACTGGGAATCAACATGCGCAATGCTGATTACATCATGCGCTATAATCCGCGCAGGCTCTATCCACTGGTTGACAACAAGCTCGAAACCAAGAAGCTTGCCATAGAAAGCGGTATTACAGTACCTGAGCTCTACGGGGTGATAACCATTGAACATCAGATACAGGAGATGGGCAGCACGCTTGCCAACCACCAGGCACTGGTAATCAAGCCGGCGCACGGCAGTGGTGGCAATGGAATCATGGTCATCAACGGTCGCATGGGTAATTTTTTTCGCAGGTCAAACGGCAACTTGCTTTCTCTAGAGACTATACAGCACCATACCTCAAACATTCTTAGCGGCATGTACAGCCTCGGCGGCATTCCTGACAAGGCGATCCTGGAATACCGCGTTGACTTTGATCCAATGTTTGAACACATCAGCTACCAGGGCGTACCCGACTTCAGGATCATTGTTTTCAGGGGAATTCCGGTAGCCGCCATGATCCGTCTGCCTACCCGCGACTCTGATGGCAAGGCCAACCTGCATCAGGGTGCAGTCGGACTCGGGGTGAATATTGCAAGCGGTGAAACCAGCTACGCCGTGCACCACAATCAGCATATCGAACGTCACCCCGACACCGGTCACGAAACCAGCGGCATTGTCATTCCATACTGGGATGACATACTGAAGCTGGCGATGAAATGCGCAGACCGGGTTGGGTTGGGTTACCTCGGCGTCGATATCGTCATCGACCGTACCCTTGGACCACTTATGCTGGAACTGAATGCAAGACCCGGCCTGAGTATCCAGCTTGCCATCGGTCATGGGCTGCTGAAGACCCTCCACAAGGTCGAAGCGTGCAAACATTTACCGAAAGATACGGATGCACGTCTGGAATTCGCTAAAGGTCTCCGTACATGCGAAGATATAAGAGAGGTGACCAACTAATTCGCATGTTTACTTTTTTATGAGATTAAGCAACCGTCGAAACAGACTGACTACCAGAGCTTGGCTGTTACTCTTACCGCTCACCGTTACAACCGCGGCTGCCGTCGGGAAGCCGCTGCAATCACCTGCAACGGAAAGCGAACCGCCGCAAGCAGAAGAACCGCAGCCGACAGAACTCGCAGCACTTTCAGAGCCACCACTCGCACCGAGCCTTGACCTGAAGCAGGTGGCGCCGTTACCGAGGCCAGCATCCTCCCTCGATGCCTTTCCGGAGGCAGCAACAGCGGCAGATACTGACCAGCAAGCCAGTACGGAGCCAGAA